>CACMKP010000026.1 GCA_902614355.1 uncultured Pelagibacteraceae bacterium | reverse complement strand
TATAAAGTTGTCTTATTCTAAAGGTTTCTGCATACCAATATTGTGCATTGCCAGCAAGTTTATGCTCTGGGTTTGTTTGTACAAATTCTCTAAAAGCTCTTTCTGCTGTAGAGTAGTCACCAACCTTTAAAAAACTTGTAGCAAACTCGTATTGATTTTCTGGCGACTCACTTGGAAGAATTTTTTCCTCAGCTTGAAAAGTCTCTGTAATTACTGTTGAAGTTGTATCTATTGATTGAGTTTGTTGAATTGTTTCATTGGTATTCGTATCTTTATAAGATATTGAGCCAAGATCTTGTGGTTGTGAACTGCCAGGTAAAGTTTTATCTTTGGAGTTCTGAACCAAACTTTTTTTATCATCATTGATAACCAAAGTGTTCTCTAAGTTCTGAAATCTTAATTGATTATCGGCTTGAACCTTTGATAATCTATTTGACAATTTGTCGAGTTTAAAATTTATTTCTTCAAATTTATTAGTCAAATTTTGAAATTGATTCTCAATTTCAGAGAGTTTTAAAAGATGCCTTGTTAATACATCTTCAGAATTCATGTCTAAAGAAGTGATAGAGTTATTATTATCATTAGAATTATTTGTGTCTGAATAAACTGCTCTTTCAAGAGTTTTAATATCTTTTTGTAGCTGTTCTATAGTTTCATATATATTATGATTATCAGCTAATAAATATGGCGTATAAAAAATATAAAATATTAAGATACTATTTTTAAATTTTTTAATAAACTGATCCATACTAAAGTTTATTATCAAAATGATGGCAAAAAAAAGACCCCTAAACAAAATTAAATGTTTAGGGGTTTTAAATTAAAAAATTAGTTTGCTTTTACTGTTACAGATCTTCTATTTTTTGACCAGGCCAAAGGGTTTGATCCTGAGTCTACAGGTCGCTCTTTTCCATAACTTAAAACAGAAATTCTGTCTGAAGAAATTCCATAAGTCATCAGATAATCCTTAGCAGCATTTGCTCTTCTTTCACCAAGAGCTAAGTTATATTCTCTTGTACCTCTCTCGTCTGCATGTCCTTCAAGTACAACTGTTATTTTAGAATTTTTTCTTAAATATGCAGCCTGCTTTCTTAAAGTTTCTCTTGAAGCTGTTGTCAAAACTGACTCATTAGTTGCAAAAAATACTCTATCAGGAACTCCTGATGCTAAATACTCAACAGTATCAGTACCAGTGTAAACATCTCCTTGCATTTGACCCGTAGTTTTTTTTGATGTCGCACAAGCAGACAGCGCAAGACATGCCAAAACTATTAATAAAGTGTTTTTTAGAATTTTGTTTAATTTCATTATTGCTCCTTGATCAATATTTCTTATTCTTAATTTTTTCACAACTAAATAGATGTTTCAAGTTAAAAAATCAAGATAAATTCAGTTAATTGCTTAATAATGATGACCATGATGGGTCAGAAGCATCTGTAGGGGTTTTTACCATCCTCTCGTTATAACCCGTCAAATCAATAGACCATAATTTAGCAGAAAATCCCTCCCCTTTATCATCAGTTTTAGTCTCTCTATAAAAAATTAAAACTCTTCCATTAGGAGACCAAGATGGTGCCTCTTGATAAAAATTTTCAGTCAAAAGTCTCTCCCCACTACCATCTGTTCTCATAACTCCAATATAAAATTTACCTTTATGAAGTTTTGTAAACGCAATTAAGTCACCTCTGGGTGACCAAACAGGAGTTCCATATAGACCTTTGCCAAATGAAATTCTTTTGACGTTACTCCCGTCACTTTTCATGACATAAATTTGTTGATAACCGCTTCTATCAGAATTAAAACAAATAAACTTGCCGTCCGGGGAAAAAGAGGGAGAAGTATCAATTGAAGGATGATTGGTAATTTTTTCTACAATACGATTTTCTAAATCCATAGTATAAATTTCTGAATTACCATCTTTAGCAAAACTCATAATAATTTTTTTTCCATTTGGTGAAAAGCGTGGTGCAAAAGTCATCCCAGGGAAATCGCCAACAACTTCTTGCATTCCTGTCTCAATATCTAAAAGATATACCCTTGGTAAATTTCTAAAATAGGAAAGATAAGTAACCATTTGACTGGTTGGGTTAAACCTGGGTGTTAAAACAAGCTCATTACCTAATGTCAAAAATTTATTATTCGCTCCATCTTGATCCATTATTGCTAGTTTTTTTATACGTTTTGTTTTTGGACCTTCTTCTGCAACATAAATTATTCTTGTATCAAAATAACC
>CACMKP010000025.1 GCA_902614355.1 uncultured Pelagibacteraceae bacterium | reverse complement strand
CTGGGTTTAGATATGGAGATAATGCTCCAATGGCTATAATTGAGTTCGTAGATCGAGATGTTGAAGCTAAAAGAGTTGATAAAAAGAAAAAAGATCAATCTGAAAATACAGAAAATAAAGACAGTAAAAAAGAAGCTGTAAGTAAATAAATTTTAAAAATGGTAAAATGTTTTGTTGTAGACGCAACATTTAATAATATGCGTCTAGATAGATTTTTAAGGAATAAAATAGGAAAAATACCTCAAGGGTTAATTGAAAAAAAATTACGAACTGGAAATATTAAGCTTAATAAAAAAAAAGTAAAAAGTTCTACCAAAGTCTCTTTGAATGACAAAGTAGAGTTATTTAATTTGGATTTTAGAGAAAAATCTAGTGATAAAAAAATAAACTTCAAACCTTCTAATACAATTATCAAGTCTAATGAAAAGTCAATAATTGAAAATAATGAGGATTTTATAGTAATTAACAAAGATTCTGGAATTTCAGTACAAGGCGGAACTAAATCAAAAAAAAATTTGATAGATATTTTTAAAAAAAGCAAAATATTTGAAAACACAAAACCTTACTCTGTGCACAGACTGGACAAGGATACATCAGGTGTTTTTATAATTGCCAAAAAAAGAGAAATGGCGCAACTTTTAACTTCGCTATTCAGATTAAGAAAAATATATAAAACCTATTTAGCAATTTGTCATGGTGAATTAGAAAAAAATTCTGGGGAATTAAATGATGATTTAATCAGATTTGATAATGGAAAGAAAATAGTCGAAAAAGCTAAAACAATTTTTAAGGTAATAGATAAAAATTCAGAAGCTACCTTACTTGAGCTTAAACCAATTACTGGTAGAAAACATCAATTAAGAAAGCAATTATATAATATTGGTCATTCGATTTATGGTGATGAAAAATATAAACACATTACTCTTAAAGGTATAAACAAGAAGCTAATGCTTCATTCGTATCAAATTAAATTTTTAATAAATAATCAAAAACATACCTATAAGGCTTTGTTACCAGATTACTTTAAAGATTTGCTTAAATCAAAAAGACTTAACTTTTTAAATTAATTAAAAAGTTTTCTATTAGTTTATTTTCTAATTCATCATAATTTTGATCAACGATTGTTTTTAAGTTAGTTACTCCTCTATTACTTATACCACAAGGTATTATAGCATCATATTTATCAAGTTTATTGTTAATATTTATTGAAAAACCATGGTAAGCAATCCATTTACTAACTCTTACACCTATTGCAGCAACTTTTTTAATTTCATTATTATCATCGTACCAAATTCCAATATTTTTTTTGTCTGCGAAAGTCTCAATTTTAAAAAATTTTATTGTATCAATAATTGTTTTTTCAATTATGGATATAAACTTTCTTATATCTTTACCCCTTTTTTTTAGATCAATAATAAAATAACAAATTAGTTGTCCTGGTCCATGATAGGTAATTTTACCCCCTCTATTTGTTCTAATAATTTTTATTGATTTATCTAAAATTTCATTTTCTTTAAAACTTGTACCGGCTGTAAAAACTTCATTATGTTCTAAAGTCCAAATTAGCTCATTAGCTGTATTTTCATTTATCTTATGAATCTTTGATTCCATAAAATTGATAGCTTCTTCGTATTTTATTGGTTTTTTTGATTTTTTAACCTCAATATTCATTTAAAAATTGTAATCTTTTCATTTTGTATTAAAAGAGCCGACATAATAATAGGTTAATTTATGACTTTAGTTAAAAAAATTAAAGATAAAAAAGTAAATTTTGAATTTAATAAAGAATTTATAAAAGTTGTCACAGATAAAATAGCTAATAATGATGCATTATTTATAGTCAATTCATTTAAAGAAATGCATCCCGCAGATGCGGCTGATATTATTGAACATTTAAGTGAAAATGATAGAGAAAGTTTAATTAAATTAAACAGTTTTAAAATTGATCCAGAAGTATTTGTGGAGCTAAATGAGTCTGTTCAAACAGAGATAATTAAATTTTTATCTTCAGAGTCAATTGTTAGAATATTGAAAAATCTTGAATCTGACGATGCAATAGCGATTTTAGAAAATGTTGAAGAAAAGAATAAAAATTCCATCCTAAGTGCTCTACCTCCTAAAGATCGTTTTGCCTTATTAGAGGGACTTAGTTATCCAGAGGATAGTGCTGCTCGAATAATGCAAAGAGAGTTTACAGCAATACCAAGTAATTGGTCAGTTGGTCAGACGATTGATTATTTAAGAGAAAACAAAGATTTACCAGAACAATTTTTGGAAATCTTTATTGTTGATGAAAATTTTAAACCAATTGGCACTGTACCATCGTCTAAAGTTTTACGAACACCAAGAGAAACAAAAATGTCTAATATTATGGAGGAGACAATTTTTCTAGTACCTGTAGATATGGATAAAGAAGAGGTAGGTAATTCATTTGAAAATTATGGTTTAAATTCAGCATGTGTGGTTGATAAAAACAATAAACTTGTTGGAATGATAACTGCTGATGATATTTTGACAGTTTTAAAAGAAGAAGCTGAAGAAGATACCTTAAGGCTCGCTGGAGTTGGAGACGAAGAAATTACTGATGGTGTATTTACTAAAACAAAAAGAAGATTTAATTGGTTATTATTAAATTTATTTACGGCTTTCCTTGCGACTTGGTGCATAAGTTTATTTGGAGCAACTATTGAACAAATGGTAGTGCTTGCTTTTCTAATGCCGATTGTAGCTTCGATGGGCGGCAATGCTGGAATGCAAACATTAGCTGTGACAGTAAGATCTTTAGCTACAAATGATTTAACAAAAAATAATTTTAGTCAAAATATATTAAAAGAATTTAATATTGGTGTTTTGAATGGAATAATCTTTGCTATTATTAGTTCATTAATAGTTCAATTATGGTTTCAAGATAGTCAACTTTCTTTAATAATTTCTATTTCAATGATTTTGACAATGATAATAGCTGGTCTTTTTGGAATACTTGTTCCAGTTTCATTAAAAAAAATGAATATTGATCCGGCCATAGCATCTAGTGTGTTTGTCACAACAATTACTGATGTAATTGGATTCGTATCCTTTTTAGGTGTTGGTGCATATTATTTTTAAAAATTATCTACCAATCTCACTTTATTGATATAATACGCAATAAAAATTTTTGAATTTTTTATAATTGATGAAGATTTAAGATTATTTTTTTTTCTAATCTCCAAGTAGTCAATCTTAATACCAAAATTTTTTTTTAAAAATGTTTTTTTCTTTTGTAAAAGATATTTTGTTTTTTTGTTATTCTTAAGAAACTTTTT
>CACMKP010000024.1 GCA_902614355.1 uncultured Pelagibacteraceae bacterium | reverse complement strand
ACATTACCAACTGTAAGTATGCCTGATGAATATTCAAAATTTTTAAGTGATTTTATTGAGGTATTTATTATTTCTTTATCATCATTTTTTTCATCTTGAGATCCTATGATCTCAAAACCAACTTGATTTCTAATTATTGAGTCTTTCTTATTTTGAGATTTTCTGTAAGCTTGACCACTGTAAAATATTTTTTCTTTCCCCCTGAGATTATTTTCCAAATATCTAAGGCAAGACGCTATTGTTAAATCTGGCCTTAAACATAGTTCATTACCTGTTTGGTCTATAAATGAAAAAATAAATTTCCTAAAACTCTCACCTGACCGCTGCACTATATGATTTGTCTCAATCACAGAAGGTAATTCGATATACTTAAATCCTTTAGATTTTACCGATCTAAGAATTTTTTCAGATAAATTTTTTGATTTCATCAATTAAATTTTCTTTTGTAAACGATATTTGATTGTTTTCACCTTTAACACCAAGTAAATTTTTTAATGTTACTTTATTTTCTTTGAACTCATTTTCTCCGCAAATTACTGCAACTGAACATCCCCTTTTATTTGCATAAGTCAGTTGCTTGCCAAGATTTTTTTTGCTGTCTAAAAATATTTCAGAATTAATATTATTTTTTCTCAAATTATCTAAAATCTCATAGTAACTTTTTAAATATTTTTGATCCATCACACATACAATTACTGGTTTTTGTTCATCAATTTCTATCTGATCTAATTGCATCATTGCAAATAACAATCTATCAACACCAATACTTATGCCAGTCCCGGGGATATCTACGCCTTTAAATCTAGAAATTAATTTATCATATTGTCCACCTGAACAAATACTTCCAATATCAACTTCTTTGCCTTTATTATTTTTTGCTTTAAAGTTTAAATTGGTTTCAACACAAAAACCATCATAATAATCAAGACCTCTAACAATTGTAAAATTAGTTTTAACTTGGTCAGAGTAAGATCCAAAACTTAAAATTTCAAAAAATTCTTCCAATTCTTTAATCCCTTCTTGTGTAAGGGGGTTTTTAAAATTTTGTTTTAATCCCTTTAAATCCTTAATCTTTAAAAAATTTAAAATTTCGTAAGCTTGATCATTACTTAAACCGGCCCCTTTAGTAATAGCTCCACTTTTGTCTTTTCTTTCTTTTTTTAATAATTCCTCTACTCCCTTTAATCCAAAGTCGGGTTTATCCAGTTTGTCGATTGCTCTCACTACTTTAATTTTTTTATTTTCCGGAATTTTAAGGTCCTCAATTAAACCTTGAACAATTTTTCTATTACTTACATTAATAGTAAATTGACTTTTGTTTAAACCACATTCAATCAAAGTGCTAGCAACAAGATTACATAATTCAGCATTTGCTTGAGCTGAATTTACGTTACCTACAATATCACAATCTGCCTGTGTAAATTCTCTAAAACGGGCATTGCCAGACTTTTCATTTCTAAATACATTTTGAATAGCATATCTTTTGAATATGGAGGGAAGTTCTTGATTGTTTTGTGCAACAAATCTAGCTAATGGACTAGAAAGATCATATCTCAGAGTAATATTCTTTTCTCCATCATTAAAAGAGAAAACATCAGACATAGGATTACTATCATCCTCTGCAAGAAAAGACCCTATATTTTCCGCAATTTCAAAAGACGGAGTCTCTAATGGATCAAATCCATATCTTATAAAATTTTTCTCAATAACTTTTAAAAGTTTTTTTTTGAGAAATAATTTTTTATTCCATCTATCTTCGAACCCTGATGGTAAACCAGGAATTAATTTATTATCTTTGCTCATTTTTTGGTACCCGGGCTGAGAGTCGAACTCAAACTTAAAGTTCCACAAACTTCCGTGCTAACCATTACACCACCCGGGCTTATCCTTTTTGTTTTTATCTTATTTTGTGTGGATTTAAAATTATTATTAAATGATAAAATGCTAGCTTTAGCCAGCATGGATATGAGTATGCACAACTATCTCGCTTACTTTAAGAGCTATTCTCAAAGTACTTTTATTGAACCATTTTATTAACTCATATTTTTTCATTAAGTGTTTATTAGACAAAAAACTTTATTATGCAACCTTAAAAAGAAAAAGGACGTAAATTCTCTTTTAGAAAGAACGTCCTTTGTATAAATTTGGGGATTAATCTAATTTCTTAAGATTTACTGCCGAGGGGCCTTTTGGTCCATCCTCTAGTGTAAATTCTATTTTGTCACCTTCATTCAAAAATCGCATTCCAGCTGCTTTAACTGCTGATGCATGAACAAAAGCATCTTTTTCTTTGTCATCTCTTTCGATAAAACCATAACCTTTTTTACCGTTAAACCACTTTACTTTACCTTGTATTGTACTCATCTTATTTCTTAGTCCTTTTATTAATTATTATATTAAGAAGTTAATTTGTTTTGAGGTAATTTCAAGATGAAATCTTGTGGTGGTGGCTGAGGAAGGATTCGCACCTCCGACACAAGCCTTTTCAGGGCTCTGCTCTACTCCTGAGCTACTCAGCCTCATAATTATCCTCTAAAGATTATTCTACCTTTAGTTAGATCATAAGGTGTCATTTCAACTGTTACATTATCACCTTGCAAAACTCTAATTCTGTTTTTTCTTAACTTTCCAGCAGTGTGTGCTGTAACAGTATGACCATTTTCTAATTGTACTCTAAACATTGCATTAGGCAATAAATCTGTGACTTTACCCTTAAATTCAAGTAGATCCTGTTTTGACAAATTTATTTACTCCTTATTTTTAATTCTTTTTATGATGGATTGAGCATGACCTTTTAACCCCTCATAGTTTGCAAGAGTTATAACTGATGGTCCAAGACTTTCAATACCCTTTTTTGATAAGTTTATATAAGAAATTCTTTTGTAAAATTCATTAACACTTATGCCACTTGAATATTTTGCTGAACCATTAGTTGGTAATATGTGATTTGAACCGACATTATAATCAGTCATTGCCATAACAGCATATTTTCCAAGACATATTGATCCAGAATTTTTAATTTTTGAAACAACCGATTTATAATTCTTAATATTAAGCTCTAGATGCTCGGGGGCAATTTTGTTTACAACATCAATTATTTTATTGTCCTTAGATACATGCATTAAAATTCCATTATTATTTAAACTTTTTCTTGCAATAGATCCTCTTGGAATACTTTTTAATTGTTTTGTAATTTCAATTTGAACTTTCTTAATCAAATCTTTATCTTTTGAAATTAAAATACATTGCGCCAAAGGATCATGTTCTGCTTGACCAATTAAATCGCTAGCTACCCACTCGGGATTT
>CACMKP010000023.1 GCA_902614355.1 uncultured Pelagibacteraceae bacterium | reverse complement strand
TAAAATTGTTCCAAAATTCTTAATAGATAAAAATCAGGATTTTTTAAATGAGGAAATTTTAATTGATGGATTAAGGCTAGTTGGTGATTATTTAGAAAAAAGTATATTGAAACCTAATAATATCAATTATCCATCAAACAGATTGAGGTTTTTAAACACATTCAAATAGTCAATCTAATATTTTATCAATCCTATCTGCATAATAGCTAACAATTGCATTAGCACCCGATCGTTTAAATGAAATAAGACTTTCTAAGATAGCATTCTTATTTACAAAACCTTTATTAATAGCATTCGATAATAAAGTGTACTCACCGGATACTTGATAGGCAAATACTGGTATTTTAAATTTTTCTTTTACAGATTTTATAATATCTAAATATGGCATACCTGGTTTAACCATTACCATATCAGCGCCTTCTTTAATATCTAAAGCAACTTCCCTTAAAGCTTCGTCACTATTTCTGAAATCCATTTGATAATTCTTTTTATTACCCTTTAAGATATTTTTAGAGCCAACTGCATCTCTAAATGGACCATAGAAACTCGAGGCATATTTAATTGCATAAGATAAAATTTGTGTCATTTTATAACCATTTTTATCTAATGATCTTCTAATTTTACCTATTCTTCCATCCATCATATCAGATGGTGCTATGACGTCACATCCCATTTCAGCTTGTAACAAAGATTGTTTTATTAAAATTTCTACTGTTTCATCATTTAGGACATAACTATTATTTACTAATCCATCTTGTCCATGTGAAGTGTATGGATCCAATGCAACATCACACATAATCCCGATCTCATTTCGATATTTTTTTTTGATTAACTGTAAAGCTTTACAAACTAAATTGTTTTCGTTTAATGCTTCAGTTCCAAATTTATCTTTATTTTTTTTATTAGTATATGGAAATAGAGCAATCATTGGCAGTTTTAATTTAAGTGCTCTATCAACTATTGAATTTAATTTATCTAATGAATAACGATATACACCTGGCATAGAATTAATGCCTTGCTTTTTATTTCTTCCATCTGTGAGAAACACCGGAAGTATAAAATCACTTGGTGTTAAATTATTTTCAGCTATTAATCTTCTAGACCAACTTTTTTTACGACTTCTTCTCATTCTTAAATTAGGAAAACTACCGGTAATCATATTTTATTATATTTATAATGTGCGACAAATGATATATACAAATATAGCTTAAAAAAGATAATAAACAACATTAAGAGACAATTAGCTACAATGAATTTAAATTTTAATGACTTTCAGAAACAAGATCTAAAGTTTGACATTAACAAACTTAAAGAGGCCTATAAACAAGTTTTATCAATAAAGGGTTTTACGGGTGTTACAGGAGTATCAAATTTTGGAGCAATTTCATTGACTCAAATTCCAGGAGATCCAGGGTCTATAAAGGGTAACAAAGCTAGAGGTGTGTTTTGGACAAAACCAGACTCTAGTGGAAAAGAAGTAAGAAGAGATGAAACAATAGATGAAGCAGCTTATTCTGAATTTATCCATGATTATAAAAACACTTATTTTAAAGAAGTCTTTGATGTTCTTTCATCCAAATACAAACTCGGAAGAGTAAGAGTTTTATTAAAAGAGCCAAGATCAACATTGAGTTGGCATAGAGATCCAGAACCAAGACTTCATATTCCAATTATAACAAACCCAGGTTCAATAATGGTTATAGACAATGTTGCAAAACATATGCCAGCTGACGGTTCTGTTTGGATAACTAATAATACTAAATATCATAACGCTTTTAACGGTGGAGAAGAAGATAGAATCCATTTAGTTGCTTGCGTATTAGATTACAAATTTAATTAAATTGAAAAAAGTATTTATTTCATCAGATCATGCTGGATATCAACTAAAGGAACAGATTAAAAAAAAATTTTCTAAAAAATTTATATTTGACGATTTAGGGACTCACAATTCAAAGAATTCGGTAAATTATCCAGATTATGCACATAATCTTTGTAAGAAAGTTAGTAAAAAAAAGGAAAATATGGGTATATTAGTCTGCGGATCGGGTATGGGAATGTCAATGGCGGCTAATAAACACAAGAAAATAAGAGCAGCTTTAGGTTATTCTGTAAAAAACACAAAATTATCTAGATTACACAATAATGCAAATATTATTACATTAGGTTCTAGATTGACAAAAAAAGATACAGCATTTAAATGTATTACTGTATTTTTTAATACAAATTTTGAAGGTGGAAGACACAAAAAAAGAGTTAAAAAAATTTAGGTTATTATGTCAAGTGAAACTAAGTATATAAACTCAGATTATAAAGATTTTTTTGAAAAAAGCTTATCTCAATCAGATCCTGATCTATTTAAAGCTATTAACGATGAGTTAGTCAGACAACAAAATCATATTGAACTTATAGCATCTGAAAATATTGTTTCTCAGGCAGTGCTTGAAGCACAAGGTTCAGTCCTAACAAACAAATATGCGGAGGGATACCCAGGTAAGAGATATTATAATGGATGTGAACATGTAGATGTAACTGAGCAATTAGCTTTAGAGAGAATTAAAAAACTTTTTAATTGTAAGTATGCAAATGTACAACCACATTCTGGCGCACAAGCAAATGGAGCAGTATTTTTAGCTCTCCTTAAACCTAATGATACATTTATGGGCATGAGCCTAAATTCTGGAGGTCATATTACTCACGGCTTAAAAATTTCAATGTCTGGAAAGTGGTTTAATGCGATTAGTTATGATGTAGATAAAAAATCAGAGCTAATTGATTATGAAAATGTTGAGAAATTAGCTTTAGAACACAAACCAAAATTAATTATTGCTGGTGGAAGCGCATACTCGAGAGTAATTGATTTTAAAAGATTTCGTGAAATAGCAGATAAGGTAGGTGCATACTTGATGGTTGACATGGCTCATTTTTCTGGTCTTGTTGCCGGAAAAGGTTATCCAAACCCATGTGATTATGCTCATGTGGTCACTTCAACAACTCACAAAGTTTTTAGAAGTGCAAGAGGTGGTATAATTTTATCAAATGATCTTGATCTTGGAAAAAAATTTGATACAGCAGTTTTCCCTGGATACCAAGGGGGACCATTAATGCACATAATTGCAGCAAAAGCTGCAGGGTTTTTCGAGGCGCTTAAACCAGAATTTCAAGTTTATATAAAAAACGTTTTAGCTAATGCTAAAATGTTAGCTGAGACTTTAAAAAATAATGGATTTAAAATTTACTCTGGTGGTACAGATACCCATTTAATGTTAGTTGATCTAAGACCCTTCAATGTGAAAGGAAATGTAGCATCTGAAAGCCTGTGCAGAGCAAATATTACTTGTAATAAAAACGGAATACCTTTTGATACTGAAAAACCTATGATCACATCAGGTATTAGGCTTGGTTCTCAAGCAGCGACAACAAGAGGATTTGGTTTAAAAGAATTTGAGAAAGTTGGTAATTTAATCACAAAAGTAATAGAAGGTTTATCTAAAAATCCTGAGGATAATAGTAAAGTTGAGGAAGAAGTTAGAAACGAAGTTATAGATTTATGTTCTCATTTCCCAATTTACAAAAATCTCAATAGATGATCTGTCCTTGCGAAAAGAAAGGTGAGACTTCTGTGGTAGACTCTCGCCCAACTGAAGATGGAACAGCTATTCGAAGAAGAAGATTATGTGAATGTGGTACTAGATTTACAACATTTGAGAGAATTCAACATCGTGAAATAATGGTGGTAAAAAAAAACGGACGAAAATCTTCATTCGACAGAGATAAATTGTCAAAATCAATTTATATAGCGCTTAAGAAAAGACCGCTAGACACCGAAACTATTGAGAAGTTTATCAGTAAAATTTCAAGGTCTTTGGAGGAGTTAGGCCAAAATGAAATTTCCAGTAATACAATTGGAACTATGGTTATGGAAGGTCTGAAAGATCTTGACCCTGTTGCATATGTTAGATTTGCATCTGTTTACAGAAATTTTAGAGAAGAAAAAGATTTTATACAATTTGTGGACAAGATAGATGTCTACAAAAAAAGATAATTTTACACAAAAAGATAAGAAATTTATGAAACTTGCTTTAGATTTAGCAAGGGCTAGAAAAGGTCTAACTGGTGATAATCCATCTGTTGGGTGCGTAATTGTAAAAAAAGATAAGATTATTTCCATAGGTCAAACTGGGTACGGAGGTAGACCACATGCTGAATATAATGCAATTTCAAATTGTTTTGACAACCCAAATGGTTCTAAAATGTATATTACATTAGAGCCATGCAATCATTATGGCAAAACTCCTCCTTGTACGAGAAATATAGTTAAAAATAAATTTAGCAAAGTTTATTATTCTATTGATGACATTGATGTAAAAGTGAAAGGAAAAAGTTATTCGATTTTAAAAAAGAATAACATTAAAGTTAAAAAAGGACTTTTAAAAAAAGAGGCACTAAATTTGTATAAATCATATTACATAAATAGAAAAAAAAGATTGCCTTTCATTACTGGAAAAATCGCTTTATCAAAAAATAAAATTATTTATAGCGATATATCAAAAAAAATTACTAACAACACTTCGGATAAATTAACTCATTATCTAAGATTAAAAAATGATGGCATACTGATAACCAGTAGAACTTTGAATATAGATAATCCAAAACTTGATTGTAGGCTAGATGGATATAC
>CACMKP010000022.1 GCA_902614355.1 uncultured Pelagibacteraceae bacterium | reverse complement strand
TACTCTTGGGGTTGTGCGGGTGTAGTTCAATGGTAGAACGCTAGCCTTCCAAGCTGGATGTAAGGGTTCGATTCCCTTTACCCGCTCCAAGAATAAAATTATAAATAAAAAGAAATGTGAGGAATATAAGTAATGTCAAAAGAAAAATTTGTAAGAAATAAACCGCATTGTAATATTGGTACAATAGGTCATGTCGACCATGGTAAAACAACCCTAACTGCTGCTATCACTAAAGTTTTATCTGAAACTGGTGGTGCCCAAGCAGTTGCGTATGATCAAATTGATAAAGCTCCAGAGGAAAAAGAGAGAGGTATAACAATTTCAACTGCGCATGTTGAGTATGAGACAGAAAAAAGGCACTATGCGCACGTAGACTGTCCAGGTCACGCCGACTATGTAAAGAACATGATTACTGGTGCAGCACAAATGGATGGAGCAATTTTAGTTGTTAATGCTGCTGATGGACCTATGCCTCAAACTAGAGAACATATTCTTTTAGCAAGACAAGTTGGAGTTCCAGCAATAGTGGTTTATTTGAATAAGGTTGACCAAGTGGACGATAAAGAGATGATTGATCTTGTTGAAGAGGAAATTAGAGAATTATTAACTTCATACAAATTTCCAGGAGATAAAACTCCAATTGCTAAGGGTTCTGCTCTTGCAGCAGTTGAGGGAAGAGATGAAGAAATTGGAAAAAAATCAATTATGGAATTAATGAAGAATGTTGATGAGTTTATTCCGCAACCTGACAGACCAAAAGATAAAGATTTCTTGATGCCTGTTGAGGATGTTTTCTCGATTTCAGGACGTGGTACGGTTGCTACTGGAAGAGTAGAGTCAGGAGTACTTAAAACAGGAGATGAAATTGAGATTGTCGGAATTAGAGAGACTAAAAAATCAGTTTGTACAGGTGTTGAAATGTTTAGAAAGCTTTTAGATTCTGGTGAGGCAGGTGACAATGTTGGTGTTCTTTTAAGAGGTGTTGAAAGAACAGATATTGAAAGAGGTCAAGTTCTTTGTAAGCCAGGATCTGTTACACCACATACTAAATTTGAAGCTCAGGCTTATGTTCTCAAAAAGGAAGAGGGAGGCAGACATACACCATTCTTCACAAAATACAGACCACAGTTTTATTTTAGAACAACTGATGTAACAGGAGAAGTTGAGTTGCCTGCAGGTACTGAAATGGTTATGCCAGGTGACGATGCTAAGTTTACAGTAAAATTAATAACTCCAATCGCAATGTCAGAGAAACTTAACTTTGCTATTCGAGAAGGAGGAAGAACTGTAGGAGCTGGAGTAGTAACAAAAATTATAGAGTAAGCTCTATATAGGAGTGTAGCTCAATTGGTAGAGCGCCGGTCTCCAAAACCGGAGGCTGAGGGTTCGAGTCCCTCCGCTCCTGCCAAAACTTATAATATTTTAAAAAATGAAAAATCCAATAAAGTTTATACAAGAAGTAAAACAAGAGGCCTTTAAAGTTACATGGCCAACTGGAAAAGAAACTTTGCAAGGTGCCTTAATGGTTTCTCTCATGGCGATAGCTATGTCAATATTTTTTCTTTTATTGGATCAAGTTCTTAAGTTCTTCTTAGATTTATTATTAAAGGTAAGTATTTAATGAAAAACTGGTATATAGTTCAGTCTCATTCAAGCTTTGAAAATAAGGTAGCAGGCTTAATAAAGGAAGAGGCAGATAAAGCTAAAATTTCTGAAAAATTTGAGGAAATAATAGTTCCAACCCATGATGTTACTGAAGTCAAAAGGGGCAAAAGAATTCAAAGGAAGAAAAAATATTTTCCAGGATATGTTTTGATAAAGAGCGAAATGGACAATAATATTTACCATATGATAAAAAATATAAAGAGAGTAAGTGGTTTTTTAGGCACTAAAGGCATGCCAGTGCCAGTTTCAGACAAAGAAATTGAAAAGATATTGGGCCAAATAAAAGATGGTGTAGCTCAACCAAAATCTGGTATAGAGTACTCTGTAGGAGAAAAAGTACAAGTTGTTGATGGACCCTTTGCATCTTTCAATGGCATGGTTGAAGAAATTGATGAGGAAAAATCAAGATTAAAAGTTTCAGTCTCAATTTTTGGAAGACCAACACCAGTGGAACTAGAATATAATCAAGTAGAGAAAGTTAGTTAATGGCAAAAAAAGAAATTAGTGGGTTTATAAAATTACAAATAAAAGGCGGTCAAGCTAATCCAGCTCCACCTGTTGGACCTGCCTTAGGCCAACGTGGTGTAAATATAATGGAATTTTGTAAAGCATTTAATGATAAGACTAAATCAATGGCAGGTAAACCAGTTCCTGTTGAAATTACTGTTTATAAAGATAAAAAATTTGATTTTAAAATTAAATCTCCCCCAGCATCCTTCTTTATTAGAGAAGCAGCTAAATTAAAAAGTGGGTCACAAGAACCAGGCAGAAATATTGTTGCTTCGATAACAAAAAAACAAGCTGAGGAGATTGCAAAACAGAAAATGAATGATTTGAACGCAATAGACTTAGAACAAGCTGTTAAAATTATTGCAGGATCAGCTAGATCTATGGGAATAGAGGTTAAAGATTAAAATGTCTTCAAAAAGATTTAAAAAATTACCAGAAAAAACTAGTGAGCTTCCAGCAGAAACTGTGGAAAAATTATTGTCAGTTATAAAAAAAAATTGCACAACCAAATTTGATGAGTCTATTGATATAAATTTTCATATAAATAACAAACAAAAAAAAGGTGAAGTTAACATCAGAACTGTTGTAAACTTACCAGGAGGAACTGGAAAAAATATAAAAGTTGCTGTTGTTTGTGAAGATACAAAATCATCGGAAGCAAAATCGGCTGGTGCAGATATTGTAGGTGGTGATGACTTTATTGAAAAAATTAAAGATGGAGAAATGAATTTTGAAAAATTAATTTGTACACCAGCTATGATGATTAAACTTTCAAAACTTGGAAAAGTTTTAGGTCCAAAAGGTTTGATGCCTAATCCAAAGTTAGGTTCTGTAACTGATGATTTAAAAAAAGCTGTAACTGATGCGAAATCAGGTCAAGCAGAAATTAGAAATGATAAGGATGGAAATATCGGAGTTAGTATAGGAAAAAAATCATTTTCTGATGAAAAATTAACAAAAAACTTGAGCGCAATTTTGGAGACACTAGAAAAAGAAAAATCGAACAACACCATCAAAGGTGATTTAATTCGTTCAGCTTTCATTACTTCTACGATGGGTGTTTCGTATAGACTTAAATTAGGAAAAAGTATTTAATTGTTATGATGAATAAAGAGCAAAAAAAAAATTATATATCTGAGATGACAACTCAATTTGAAAATAGTAAGGCAATTTTAGTTACTCATTATCAAGGTTTGAATATGAATCAACTTGATGAATTAAGATCAAAAATGAGAGAACACGGTATTACTTTTAAGATTACTAAAAATAGAATTACGAAATTGGCATTAGAAAAAACCAAGTGTAAGGATTTGTCAAATTTATTTACTGGTCCAACTGCTGTAGCATTTGGCGAGGATGCTATTATGTCTGCAAGAATTCTATCAAAATTTGCAAAAGATAACGAGAATCTTAAATTAATTGGTGGAATGATGGAGAATGAGATTCTAGATCAGGCTGGAGTATTGAATGTCGCAAATTTACCCACTTTAGATGAAGCTAGAGCAAATATAGTGGGTATTTTGAATGCTTCTGCCTCAAAATTAGTAAGTATTTTACTTGCACGATCAGAAAAAATGAGTAGTTTACCAGCAGAAAATTCTGAAACAAAACCCAAAGAGTAATATATGCCAGACCTAAATAAAATTATTGAAGATTTATCAAGCTTAACTGTTGCTGAGGCAGCTGAGCTTTCAAAACAACTAGAGGAAAAGTGGGGAGTTACCCCATTGGCTGCGGCAGCACCAGCAGCAGCTGGAGGAGCAGCCCCAGCAGAAGATAAAGACGATTTTACAATTATGCTTGTCTCTGCAGGTGACAAAAAAATTAATGTCATTAAAGAAGTAAGAGCAGCAACATCACTTGGCTTAAAAGAAGCTAAAGACCTTGTTGAAGGAGCACCAAAAGAGGTTAAAGCTGGTGTTCCAAAGAAAGAGGCTGAAGAGATTAAAGCGAAGTTAGAAGCTGCGGGCGCAAAAGTAGAACTTAAGTAATTTAATAAGGAATTTTTGATGTACTGGTTATTTTTAACCAGTACTGAACACAATGCAAATATCTTTTACAGAAAAAAAAAATATTAGAAAAAGTTTTGGTAAATTAAAAGAAAGTTTATCAATACCAAACTTAATTGAGGTTCAAAAAAATTCTTATGATGAGTTAACTCATTTTAAACCTGAAGCCGGTGACTTAACCAAAGGTTTTGATAGAGTTTTTAAAAGTATTTTCCCCATTGAGGATTTAAATGATAAAGCTACCTTAGAATACGTCTCTTATAGATTGGAAAAACCTAAATTTGATGTTGAAGAATGTATTGCTAGAGGTTTAACATATTCTTCTGCATTGAAATGTACTTTAAGATTAGTTGTTTACGATATAGATCAAGAAAATAATACAAAAGATATATTGTCTGCTAAAGAGCAAGAAGTTTATATGGGTGAAGTTCCAATGATGACTAACAGTGGAACATTTATTACCAATGGAGTTCAAAGAGTAGTTGTAAATCAAATGCATAGAAGTCCCGGTGTTTTTTTTGATCATGATAAAGGCAAAACTCATGCAAGTGGAAAATTATTATTTAATTGTAGAGTTATACCGAATAGAGGTTCATGGTTAGATTTTGAATATGATGTTAAAGATTTTCTATATTTTAAAATAGATAGAAAAAAGAAAATTTTAGCATCCACATTATTACTTGCACTTGGTTTTAC
>CACMKP010000021.1 GCA_902614355.1 uncultured Pelagibacteraceae bacterium | reverse complement strand
ATAATTATTCACACTGAGTGGAATGCTTTTAAGTTACTAAACTTTAAAAAACTCGTAAAAAAAAAGAATTTTAAAGTTTTTGATATGAGAAATATTTATTCTCATGATAAAATGAAAAATTTAAAAATAGATTATACCAGTATTGGAAGATAATTTAATTTAATTCAAATATTGCATCTACTTCAACTGAAACACCTAATGGTAAACTATTTGCACTAATAGCTGCTCTTGTATGCATCCCAGCTTTGTCAAATATTGATGCAATTAAATCTGAAGCTCCATTAATTACTTTAGGTTGATCTGTAAAATCATCTGTTGAATTAACAAATCCAGTAAGTTTAACACACGATTTTATTTTGGATAAATCTCCATCACAAGCCTCTTTTGCTTGTGAAACAATACTTAAACCACATCTTTTTGCAGCATTATAACCATCATCCATTGAGAGATCTTTTCCCACTTTACCCTTTATTAATTTACCATTTTCATCGATCGATATTTGACCTGATATGAATAATAAATTACCTATAATTTTAGTAGCGACATAGGATCCGACCGGCGATTTCGCCTGTGGTAAAATAATATCTAATTTTTTAATTCGATCATTAATTGTCATTTTTTAATTTTTTCAGAAATTCTTTACCGTTTTTACTGCTTTTAAATTTTGTCCAAGTATCTTTTAATGATGATTTATCAAGCTTTTTTTTACCTGCACTTAATTTTTCACCTGTATTTGATTTAAGTTTCTTTGCGGTACACTCAATATATTTTGCACTTAGTTTATCAAATTGATTACAATCAGTCTCATTTGCAAATAGAGAAGTTGAAATCAATAAAATAAAAAGAGATTTAAATAACAATTTTTTTTTCATATTTATTCCTATTTTTTTTTGTTTTTTTTATTTTTATCGTATTCTTTTCTTTTCTCAATTAAAATTAATGCCTCTTCCATAGTTAACTCATTCGGATCCTTTTCCTCTGGTATTGTGGCATTAAGAGATTTGTATTTAATGTATGGGCCATATTGTCCTTTCATAATTCTAACTGGTTTGCCATCCTCAGGATGTGCGCCCAAGTCTTTTATAATAGATGAAGACATTCGGCCTGGTTTAGCCTCAGCAATTAAAGTTATTGCTCTGTTTAAGCCAATAGAAAAAATTTCTTCGATATTTTCAATTCTCGCTGATTTATTTTCACATTTTAGATAGGGACCGAATCTTCCAGTGTTTAATGTTATTTCTTTTTGATTTTCTGGATTGAGACCTAAAGATTTTGGTAGAGAGCATAAGAATTGAGCTTTTTCTAAATCAATATCTTTTAAATCTAAACCCTTAGGAATTGATACATTTTTTAAGAGTTCGTTAACTTCAGTTTTAGATTTTTTTTTCTTTTTCTTTTTTTTTGTATTTTCTTCTAATTCTTGTTCACTTAAAACTTTTTCATATTGAAGATAGGGTCCAAATCTTCCATTTTTTAAATATATATCATTACCATTTTCATGCTTTCCAATAAATTTTGGTTCTGCTAGTTGAGCTTGAGCTGCAGCTTTTGCTTTAGATAACGGCCTTGTATATTTACAATCGGGATAATTTGAACATCCTATAAAAGCTCCACCTCTAAAACTATTTTTCAGACTTAAGGTACCTCCATCGGGATTTTTACAGCTTTCATTATATAATTTACAATTTCTGTCAACTTTTCCCTCTTTATTCTTACTAAATACTAAATCTCCTAAACTATCATTGAGCATATCTAAAACTTCTCTAGTCCTTATTTCTTTTACTTCTGTTACATTATTATTAAAGTCTCTCCAGAAAAGTTCTAAGACCCTTATCCAGCTTTCTTTACCTGAGGTAATCTCGTCAAGTTGATCTTCTAATCCTGCTGTAAAATTATAATCTACATATCTTGAGAACAATTTTTCTAAGAAAGCAGAAATTAACTTTCCTCTATCTGTAGGAAAAAACCTTTTATTTAGTATTTCTGCGTATCCTCTGTTAGCTATGGTAGAGATAATGCTTGCATACGTTGATGGTCTACCAATTCCAAGCTCTTCGAGTTTTTTTACTAAACTTGCTTCAGAGTATCTTGGCGGAGGTTGAGTAAAATGTTGTTCATCTATTAAAGACTCAATATTTACTAAACCCTTTGTCATAGCTGGCAATATACTTTCGTCATCATCTTTATTTTGGTTGTTATAGATTTTTAAAAAACCATCAAATTTGAGAACAGAGCCACTAGCTTTACAAACTGTGTCATTATTATCAGAATTTACAGTAATTGTATTTCTGTCAAATTTTGCAGATGACATTTGTGAGGACAAAGCTCGACTCCAAATTAAGTCATATAATTTATTTTGATCAGTGCTTAAATATTTTTTAACACTTTGTGGAGTTCTAATTATATCTGTAGGCCTAATTGCTTCATGAGCTTCTTGTGCATTTTTAGCTTTTTTTCCTGAATAGTTTAGAGAGCTCTCAGGCAAATATTCATTACCAATTTCTTTTTTAATATAGTCTCTAAAAGCTGAGACTGCATCTTTTGACAAATTTGTTCCATCAGTTCTCATATATGTGATCAAACCTATAGTTTCTCCATCTATTTCTATCCCTTGGTAAAGTTTTTGCGCAATTTGCATTGTTCTTGACGCGCCAAAACCTAGTCTACTTGAGGCTGTTTGTTGCAGTGTAGAGGTTGTGAAAGGCCCTGAAGGATTTCGATTTACAATTTTACTTGAAATATCAGTAATACTAAATTTTTTTTTGTTAATAATTGATATAGCTTTATTTATTTCTTCTTTATTTCTAAAAGAAAATTTTTCTATTTTGTTGTTTTCAAGTTGACTTATACTAGCAGTTATAATTTGGTTGTTTTTATCTTTAAATTTAACACTTAAAGTCCAGAATTCCTCTGGATTGAATGACTCAATTTCATGCTCTCTCTCAGTTATTAACTTTAATGCTACAGACTGAACTCTCCCAGCGGACTTTGAGCCTGGTAATTTAGTCCAAAGAATAGGCGAAATGTTAAAACCAACTAAGTAGTCCAAAGCTCGTCTAGCCATATAAGCATCTACTAACAAAGGTTCAATTTGTCTTGGATTATCAATACCATGTAATACAGCTTTTTTTGTAATTTCGTTAAAAACAACTCTTTCAATTTCCTTATCTTTTAAAAGTTTTTTTTCATTTAAATATTCTTTTACATGCCATGCTATTGCCTCACCTTCACGATCAGGGTCAGTAGCAAGGATAATTTTAGAAGAGTCTTTTGCTGCATCAGTAATTTCTTTAAGATATTTTTTTGAAAAACTGTCTACTTCCCACTCCATTTTAAAGTCATGATCAGGATCAACAGAACCATTTTTTGAAGGTAAATCTCTTATATGTCCATAACTTGCTAAAACTTTATAATCATCACCTAAATATTTATTTATGGTTTTTGCTTTAGCAGGACTTTCTACAATCACCAAGTTCATTAACTACAAACTACTCAAATGAGTTAGATAGTCAAATTAATAAATTTTTGTCTTTGTTTCTTCTTTATTTTTCAATCTTTTAATATTTTCTCTGTGAGTAAAAAATATCAAAATGAACATAATAGTAAAAAAAATCACTTGATTAAATTGTGATGAAAATAACAAATATATCGGAATAGAAATTGATGCAACCAATGAAGCTAATGATGAATATTTAGAAAGACCAAATGTAATAAGCCAAAAAATTATAAAGATTAAACTGAAATAAATATTTAATGCAAATAAAATTCCCAAATAAGTTGCAACACCCTTACCGCCCTTGAATTTTAACCAGATAGGAAAAACATGACCTAAGAAAACACAAAGTGAAGATACATAAACTAATTCTGGGAAATGAATTTTAACATAAATAACTGGAAGGATAGCTTTAAGAATATCAAAAATTAAAGTTGAATAACCAATAATTTTATTTCCTGTTCTTAGAGCATTTGTGGCACCTATATTTCCGGAACCTATTTCTCTAATATCTTTTTTTAAAAAAATTTTTGTTAATATCAAACCAAATGGAATTGATCCCATTAGGTAAGAAATAATAACAATAATTAAAATTTCCATATTATAACTTAAATAATTCTTTTCCTTTTACAAAAGTATTTGTAACTTTACCTTGAAGTTTTTTATCTTCTATTGATGTATTTTTTGATTTTGATACTAGTTTTTCTTTTTTTACAATCCAGGGTTTATCTAAGTCGACAATACAAAAGTCAGCATCATTACCAATTGATAGATTTCCTTTATTAATCTTTAGAATTTTTGCAGGATTTGAGGTCATAGCTTTAATTATAGTTTCTAATTTAAGTGACTCATTATGATATAGTTCTAAACTTAATGATAATAGAGTTTCAATTCCAGAGGCACCTGTAGCTGCTTGTGCAAAAGTAAGTCTTTTTGACTCTTCATCCTCAGGTTTGTGATCAGATACGATTACATCTATCAATTCACTTTTTAATCCTTGAATTAGAGCTAATCTATCTTCCTCTCTTCTTAAAGGTGGTGAGAGTTTTAAAAAAGTTCTAAAGTCACCAATGTCATTCTCATTTAATGAGAGATTATTGATTGATACACCGGAAGAAAATTTAACAATTTCTTTTCTGTGCTTAAGCACTTCAACTGATTTTTGTGATGAAAGTTGTGAAATATGATATCTACATTTAACTTTTTCCAACAAAGTTAAGTCTCTTTCTATTAAAACTCTCTCAGCTATTTCTGGTATACCTGATAAACCTAATTTTGTTGCTATTATTCCAGAATTTATCATTCCATTCTTGGCAAGCTCATAATCTTCAGCGTGTTGCATAATTAAACAGCCAAGATCTTTTGCAGAATTCATAATTCTTGACATTAATCTTGGATTTTGGATTGTCTTAATTCCATCTGTAAATGCAATAATCCCTTTTTTTTGTAAAAGGCCGAATTCAGTCATGTTAGTA
>CACMKP010000020.1 GCA_902614355.1 uncultured Pelagibacteraceae bacterium | reverse complement strand
TGTTTCTATTTTTCATTCACTAGGTTTTCCTATACTAGTAGGTAATTCAAGAAAAAGATTTATTAAAGATATATCAAAAAAAAATGATAGCAAAACAAGGATTGGTGGAACTGTGGCTTCTTCAATTTATTTGATGATGCAAGGAATTCAGATTTTAAGAATTCATGATGTTAATGAAGTTATGCAAGGTATTAAAGTTTTTAATCAGATAATTAAAAATTAATGGCAAAAAAATATTTTGGAACTGATGGAATAAGAGGAGCAGTTAATAGTAAATATATAAATGGAGATATGTTCTTTAAATTTGGACTTGCAAGTGGAACATACTTTAAATCTCAAAAAAAAAGAAAACAAACAGCAATAATTGCAAAAGATACGAGATTGTCTGGATATACACTTGAACCAGCTCTTGTCTCAGGTTTGGCTTCTGCTGGTATGCATGTTTATACTCTAGGACCCTTACCAACTAATGCGTTGGCTATGTTAACAAAAGAGATGAAGGCAAATATGGGTATAATGATTACCGCTTCTCATAATCCACATTTTGACAATGGTTTAAAATTGTTTGGTCCTGATGGAATGAAATTATCAGATAAAATAGAAAAAAAAATTGAGAATCTCATTGATAAGAAAATCTCAAAAAATCTCTCAAATTCTGAAAAATTAGGAAGAGTTAAAAGATTAGAAACAGGCACCAAAAAATATATTAAAATATTAAAGAAAAATTTCACAAAAGAGTTTAATTTAAGAGGACTAAGAATAGTAATCGACTGTGCAAACGGCGCTGGTTATAAGGCAGGTCCTGAATTATTGAAATCATTAGGAGCTAAAGTGATAGCAATAGGTGTTAAACCAAATGGTTTAAATATTAATAAAAATTGTGGATCGACTTTTCCAAGAAAAATTAGATCTGCTGTAAAAAAATATAAAGCACATATAGGAATTTCTTTAGATGGAGATGCTGACAGAGTCATTATGTGTGATGAGAAGAGCAATATAATAGATGGAGATCAAATTATATCTGCTTTAGCAACAAGATGGAAAAATAAAAAAATGTTAAAAGGGGGAGTTGTTGGAACATCAATGTCAAATTATGGGTTAGAAAAATATTTTAAATCGAAAGGAATTAAATTCATAAGGGCAAATGTTGGTGATAGATATGTTAAAGAAAAAATGCAAAAATATAAGTTCAATTTAGGGGGTGAACAATCAGGACATATTATTTTGGGTAAATTTGCAACGACAGGAGACGGCCTGTTGGTAGCCCTGGAATCTCTTTTCGCTTTGAGAAAGGGAAAAAAAGCTAGTGAATTTTTTAAAAAATTTAAGAAGACACCTCAGCTTTTAGAAAATATATTAGTGAAAGATAAAAATATTATTAACAAACCAGAGATTAAAAAAACCATAAAAATTGCAGAAAAATTAATTAAAGGTAAAGGAAGAATTTTAGTAAGAAAATCAGGAACAGAGTCTAAAATTAGAGTGATGGGTGAAAGTGAAAATAAATCTCTTCTATACAAATGTATGAATATTATCACAAAAAAAATTAAATAAATTGAAACCGAATACAAAAATTTTAATTATTGCAGGATCAGATTCTTCTGGTGGTGCAGGCATCCAAGCTGATATAAAAACTGTTACTGCTCTAGGCTCTTATGCAATGACAGCAATAACTGCAGTTACATCGCAAAATACTATAGGTGTAAAATCAATTGTTGCGATTAGTCCAAAAGAAATTTTTAATCAAATTATTTATACTTGTAAAGATATTAGACCTGATGCAATAAAAATTGGCATGCTTCATTCTTCAGAGGTTATAAGAATGGTACTGAAAGCTTTGGATGTAATTAAAGTTAAAAAAATCGTATTAGATCCAGTAATGGTTGCTAAAGGAGGAGCTAAATTGATAGATAGTAAAGCTATTCAATTATTAAAATTAAAATTAATTAAAAAAGTATCGCTTATTACGCCCAATATTCCTGAGGCAGAAATTTTGACTAAAACAAAAATTATAACAAAAGAGGATATGATTTTTGCTGCTAATAAACTTTTAGGGTTAGGAGCAAAAAATGTACTGATAAAAGGAGGCCATTTAAAACATAAAAATGTAATAGATATTTTAATAAACACAAAAGATATTAAGATCTTTAAAAGCGAGCGTCACAAAACAAAAAATACTCATGGTACAGGTTGTACTTTATCTAGCTCAGTTACAACTTTTCTTTCATGTGGAAAAACAGTAAAGAAATCTTGTGAGCTTGGAATTAAGTATGTAAATTCAGCTATTAAATCAAACCCGCAATATGGAAAAGGTTATGGCCCAATTAACCATCTCACTTCCTTAAAAGTAAATAGAAAATTTTAATAATGAAAAATATTGTTGTTGTTGGATCTCAATGGGGTGACGAAGGTAAAGGAAAAATTGTTGACTGGTTATCTGAACAGGCTGATGTGGTAATAAGATTCCAAGGAGGTCACAATGCCGGCCATACTTTAGTGATTGATGGTGTTACATATAAATTGAGATTACTGCCATCTGGAATAGTTAGAAATGGCAAAATATCAATTATTGGTAACGGAGTTGTCGTAGATCCATGGGCTTTATTAGAGGAAATAGAAGAAATAAAATCTAAAGGTGTAGAAGTAAATGTAAATAATTTTATTATTTCAGAATCTGCAAATTTGATTTTGCCTTTTCATAGGGAAATGGATGAGATAAGAGAAGATGCAGCAGGAAAAAGTAAAATAGGAACCACAAGACGTGGAATTGGACCAGCATATGAAGATAAAGTTGGAAGAAGATCTATAAGAGTTATGGATCTAAGATCTGAAAAAAATTTAGATCAAAGATTAGACTCAGTATTACTTCATCATAATGCAATTAGAAAAGGTCTGGGAAAAAAAATTTTTGAAAAAGATCAGCTTAAATCTGATTTGCTTGAAATAGCACCTAAAATATTAGAATTCTCTCAGCCAGTTTGGCTAAAGATTGATCAATTTAAAAAACAAAAAAAGAAAATTTTATTCGAAGGAGCTCAAGGTATTTTACTTGATGTAGATCATGGAACTTATCCTTTTGTAACTTCATCTAATACAGTTGCCTCAAGCGCAGCGACAGGAACTGGTTGTGGCCCTAATTCGATAAATTATGTTCTTGGCATTACAAAAGCTTATACAACAAGAGTTGGAGAGGGCCCTTTTCCTACAGAGTTAACAGATGATATCGGTGAACTTTTAGGAACACGCGGAAAAGAATTTGGAACTGTTACAAGTAGAAAAAGAAGATGTGGATGGTTTGATGGTGTTTTAGTGAGGCAAACTATTAAAGTTTCAGGTATTGATGGTATTGCTTTAACGAAATTAGATGTACTAGATGAATTAGATGAAATTAAAATGTGCGTTGCTTATGAGCTTGATGGTAAAAGATTAGATTATTTACCTGCTGCCGTAGAGGACCAGATAAAAATAAAACCAATTTATGAAACTTTTCCAGGATGGAAAGCTTCCACAAGTGGAGTCAAAAATATTGACTCGTTACCTGAAAATGCAAAAAAATATATTTTTGCAGTAGAAGATTTCATTGGCGCAAAAGTATCAAGTATATCAACTAGTCCAGAAAGGGATGATACTATTTTAATTGAAAACCCTTTTGAAGTTTAGTTTGCGGGTAAAAGATTTTTTGATTTAGCTAAAAGAAGCATATGCTTTTGGAGTTTTTCAAATGCTTTGTTTTCTATTTGTCTAACTCTTTCTCTGCTAATTTTATATTTTTTACTTAAATCCTCTAGTGTAGTTGGGTCATCGTTTAGTCTTCTTGAGTATAAAATTTCTCTTTCTCTATCGTTAAGAACTTTAATAGAGTCTTTTAATAAATCTTTTCTTTGTTCCATTTCCTCGTGGTGAGCAAATTTCAGGTCATGATCAAGCTCTTTATCAACCAACCAATCTTGCCATTCATCGCCATCTTCACCAACTTGGGCATTTAGAGAGAATTCCTTTCCAGAAAGTCTTCTATTCATTGAAACGACTTCTTCTTTACTTACATCAAGCTTATTAGCGATATGATTAACGTGCTCTTCTCTTAAGTCTCCTTCGGTTTCTGGAGAAATTTGATTTTTAATTTTTTTTAAATTAAAAAATAATTTTTTTTGAGCAGTAGTAGTTCCAATTTTTACAAGACTCCAAGATCTTAAAATATATTCTTGAATAGAAGCCTTAATCCACCACATTGCATAAGTTGCCAATCTAAAACCCTTTTCTGGCTCAAATTTCTTAACAGCTTGCATGAGACCTACATTTCCCTCAGAAATCATTTCATTGATAGGCAAACCATATCCTTTGTAGCCCATAGCAATCTTTGCAACTAATCTTAAGTGACTAGTGACTAGTTTTTCTGCAGCTTTAATATTCCCAGTCGTTTTCCAATTTTTTGCTAGCATATATTCCTCTTCTGCAGCTAACATTGGAAATTTTTTAATCTGTTCTAAATATGCAGATAGCCCACCTTCATTAGAAAGGGTTGGTAGATTATTGCTTATTGTTGCGCTCATTGAAGTGTTTATTTAATTAATTTTACCTAATTTTCAATAATTTATTCTTCAGTGTTTCTAAGCATTTTTAGAATATTATTTAGATCTTGTGGCAAAAGTGAGGAAAAAATCATCTCCTTCTTAGTTTGTGGATGTATAAATCCTAAAGTTTTTGCATGCAAAAATTGTCTATTTAATTTAGTAATTGAATTTTGGATATGTAAATCAATATTTTTTAACTTTTTATATTTTTTTTTATATTTATCATCTCCAACTAGACTATTACCTTTATAATTCATATGTACTCTTATCTGATGTGTTCTTCCTGTTTCTAATTTACATTCAACTAAACTTAAGGTTGGTGTTTTCTGATTTTCAAAAATTTCAAGTGTTTTATAATTTGTTATAGCTTTCTTACCTTTAGAACTACTAACCTCCATAAGTTGTCTATTTTTTGAACTACGAGTAATAAATGTTTCAATTCTTCCTGAGGAAGGTCTTAATTTTCCCCATATCAAAAGTTGGTACTCTCTTATAATTGTATGATCACTAAATTGTTTTGATAAATTTTCATGTGTTTCGTTGTTTTTTGCAATTACAACTAAACCAGATGTGTTTTTATCAATTCTATGAACAATACCAGGCCTTAACTCTTCACCTATATTTGATAAAGAATCCTTATCATAATGCATCAATGCATTAACAATT
>CACMKP010000019.1 GCA_902614355.1 uncultured Pelagibacteraceae bacterium | reverse complement strand
TAGTTTAGGTGTTGTAGAATTAAGTGTTGCATTACATTATATATTCAATACACCAAGTGATAAATTAATTTGGGATGTTGGACATCAATGTTATCCGCATAAAATTTTAACAGGAAGAAAAGATAAAATAAGAACGCTTCGACAAGGAGGGGGTCTTTCAGGATTTACTAAGCGTTTAGAAAGTGAATATGATCCTTTCGGAGCTGCTCATAGTTCCACTTCAATTTCATCAGCTCTAGGAATTGCAGAGGCAAATAAATTATCAAAAAAATCGGAGAACGTTATAGCAGTGATCGGTGATGGTGCAATAAGTGCAGGTATGGCTTATGAAGCCATGAATAACGCGGGTGCCTCAAAGACTAAAATGATTGTGATACTTAATGATAACGATATGTCAATTGCAAAACCCGTTGGAGCAATGGGAACATATTTAGCTAAAATTTTTTCTGGTAAAATCTATTTTAGTTTAAGAGAAACAATTAAATTAATTACATCAGCATTTTCAAAAAGATTTAGTGCAAAAGCAGGTAAAGCTGAGGATTTATTAAGATCAGCTGTAACTGGAGGTACTTTATTTAGTTCATTAGGTTTCTATTATATTGGTCCTATAGATGGCCATGACCTTTCCTCATTAATTCCAATTTTAAGAAATGCTAGGGACTCAAAACACCAAGGTCCAATATTGATTCACATTAAAACAAAAAAAGGGAAAGGCTATTCCTTTGCTGAAGAAGCAAAAGATCATTATCATGGAGTATCCAAATTTAATGTTAAGACTGGAGAACAGGAAAAAGGTTCCAGTAAAATACCATCATATACTAAAGTTTTTGCCGATACACTGATACAACACGCAAAAAAGGATAGTAAAATAGTTGCAATAACCGCAGCTATGCCAGATGGAACTGGATTAAGTAATTTTCGAAAGGAATTTCCAGATAGAACTTATGATGTTGGTATTGCTGAACAACATGCTGTAACTTTTGCTGCTGGTTTGGCGACTGAGAATTACAAACCTTATGCAGCAATATACTCAACGTTTCTTCAAAGAGCATACGATCAAGTTGTTCATGATGTTGCAATACAAAGTTTGCCTGTAAGATTTGCAATAGATAGGGCAGGATTAGTTGGAGCTGATGGACCCACTCATGCAGGAAGTTTCGACACAACCTATTTAGCAACATTGCCAAATTTTATTGTGATGGCTGCTAGTGATGAGGCGGAGTTAGTCAGAATGATAAATACTTCAACAGAAATTAACGATAGACCATGTGCATTTAGATACCCTAGAGGTACAGGCATTGGATCAGTTTTACCCTCAATTAATGAAAAAATAGAGATTGGTAAATCAAAAATTATTCAAGAGGGAAAAAAATTGGCTTTAATAAATTTTGGAGCTAGATTAAGTGAAAGTTTAAAGGCATCTGAAAATTTAAAAAAAAAAGGTGTAAATATTACAATAGTTGATGCAAGATTCGCAAAACCATTAGATGAAAATTTAATATGGCAATTAGCGACAACTCACGAGGCAATTATAACTATTGAGGAGGGATCTATTGGTGGATTTGGTTCTCATGTAATTGATTTTTTAACAAAAAAAGGATTGATAGATTTAAATTTAAAATTTAGGTCAATGAAACTCCCAGATGTTTTTATAGATCAAGACAAACCTGAAAATATGTATAAGCTAGCGAATTTAGACTCTATTTCTATTGAAGAGAAAATTTTAGATGTGCTAAATTCTAATATTATCTTACAAAAACAAAAATAAACTTTTTATCCACACTGGGCTTGATTCAATAAATAATGGTCAAGTAAAACGCATGACAGCATAGCCTCACCCACTGGTACTGCTCTAATTCCAACACACGGATCATGTCTACCTTTAACAGAAATAGTGGTATTTTTTCCAAATTTGTTAATTGTTTTTCTGCTCTTTAAGATTGATGAGGTAGGCTTAACAGCAAATGAAACAACTATTTGTTGACCGGAAGAGATGCCACCAAGAATTCCACCTGCATTATTTGAATTAAATTTTAATTTATTTTTTGAATTTGAAATTTCGTCTGAATTTTCCTCCCCTGATAACTGTGCAGAATTCATTCCAGAACCAATATTAACACCCTTGACGGCGTTAATACTCATCATTGCTGAAGCAATATCAGAGTCAAGTTTTGAGTAAATTGGTGCTCCTAATCCTGCCGGTATACCATTTGCTCTAATTTCAATTATAGCACCACAAGATGAACCGGCTTTTCTAATACTTAAAAGATATTTTTCCCATATTTTAAGCATAGATTTATCAGGACAAAAAAACGGATTTTTATTAATTATCTTATCATCCCACTTGTTTGTATCGCATCCAAGAATTCCAAGTTGTGTAACCGCGCCAGAAATTTTAAATTTTTTACCTATTTTTTTTTCCAAAACTTTTTTTGCTACCGCGCCTGCTGCAACTCTAGAAGCAGTCTCTCGCGCAGAAGACCTTCCACCACCTCTATAATCTCTAATTCCATATTTTTTAAAGTAGGTATAATCAGCATGACCTGGTCTGAATTTATCCTTAATATCACTATAATCTTTTGAGCGCATATCCTCGTTATAAATTATTAAGGAGATTGGGGTTCCAGTTGTTTTACCTTCAAAGACTCCTGAAAGAATCTCTACTTTATCACTCTCTTTTCTTTGAGTAGTAAATTTAGATTGACCAGGTTTTCTTTTGTTGAGTTCTATCTGAATATCTCGTTCATTGAGGTTTACTAGTGGTGGACAACCATCTATTATACAACCAATTGCAGGACCATGAGATTCTCCCCATGTAGTGAAACGAAAAACCTTTCCAAAAGTATTAAATGACATTATTTATATTGTATAGATTATTTTGTTAAAATTATGAATGAAAAAAACTCACTAGGGCTTAATAAATGCTTTCTAGATTTAGATGATCCTTTTAAATTATTTGAAAGTTGGTACGAAGAGGCAAAAAAGAATGAAATTAATGATCCAAATGCTTTAGCTCTTGGAACTGCAACAAAACAAGGCGTTCCATCAGTAAGAATGGTACTTCTTAAAGGTTACGATAAAAATGGATTTGTTTTTTATACTAATCTTAATAGTCAGAAAGGAAAAGAAATAAAAGAAAACCCCAATGCAACAATGTGTTTTCATTGGAAAAGTTTGCTTAGGCAAATTAGAATTGTAGGTACTTTGAGCCAAGTAGAAGATGAGGTAGCTGATAATTATTTTAATTCCAGAGCTTATGAAAGTAGAATTGGGGCTTGGGCATCAAAACAAAGTAGTGAATTAGTCAATAGGGAAGAATTGATAAAATCACTAGAAGAATTTAAAAATAAATACCAAGATCAAAATAATGTTCCAAGACCAAATCATTGGTCGGGCTGGAATTTAAAACCTACGAGTATAGAATTTTGGTTAGATGGAGATAATAGAATACACGAAAGACTAAAGTATAAATTGACAGCAAATAATGATTGGATAAAAAGTCTCTTAAGCCCCTAAAAATTTCTTGATAAACTAAAAGACGTTAAATTTTCGAGAATATTTTTTTCTTCAGAGTCTTTAAATACCGACAATGAATTTGATGACAAATTAATATAGTGCTTGGCCTTTTGATAACAACTATTTATAATATCGTATTTCTTTATTAAAGATAAAGTATAATTTAAATCATTTTGATTTCTCTCTTCTTTTGCAAAAGTTTTCTTAAGAATTTCTTTTTCATCTTTATTAGCTTTTTGAAACAGAAGAATTATTGGTAGTGTAATTTTTCCCTCATAGAAGTCCTGACCGATATTTTTTCCAAATAGTTTTAATTCTGAGTTATAATCTAAAGTATCATCAGCAATTTGAAAAGTTAAACCTAAATTCCTACCATAAAACTCTAAAGCTTCTTTCTCTTTGGTTTTCATTTCTGATAAAATTGCTCCTACTTTAGTTGCAGCAGCAAATAACTCAGCCGTCTTTGAAGAAATTATTTTCAAATAAGTTTCTTCAAGCATATCAACTTCACCTTTATGCTGAAGTTGCAAAATTTCACCTTGAGCAATTATTGATGATGTTGACGATAATAGTTTTAAAACTTCAATATTTCCATCTTCTACCATCATTTCAAAACACCTACTAAGAAGATAATCGCCAGCCAGAACAGATGAGTGGTTACCCCAAATTTTATTTGGTGTTTTTTTACCTCTTCTAATTGAACCATTATCTATAACATCATCATGCATCAAAGTTGCAGCATGAATTAATTCCACACAAGCTGCCAAATTTATATCTCTGGTGCCTTTTGTATAACCACACAACTTTGATGAACCCAAAGTTAATAGGGCTCTTAACCTTTTGCCACCAGTATTTAAATGATAATCTGTCATTTTTTTAACTAGCTCAACATTACTATCTAGTTTTGATTTAATTTTTTCCTCAACAAGCATTAACCTATTTTCAACTGAGTTTTTAAGTTGAAAGTAAGAGTTATTAATTTGTTTTTTAAGTTGAATTACGCTTCCCATAATCTGAGCAAATTAGTGTAATAAGTTTCTTTTAATACTTATCAATTGACGCACCTAAATCTTCAATTATAAGGTGTCTTTATATTAATACAAAAATTCTATAAAGTTTTGTTATGTTCTCAATTTTTAAAAAGAAGAAAATTATTCCTCATATTAAATTAGCTGGTGTTATCGGAAACGTAGGTAAATTTAAACAAGGTATAGATTTTTCAGGTCAAGAAGAGATAATTTTAAAGGCTTTTTCTGTAAAAAAAGCACCATGTGTTGCTATTACAATTAATTCTCCAGGTGGATCACCTGTTCAATCACACTTAATCTTTAATTTTATAAGACAACAAGCGAAAAAAAATAAAAAAAAGGTAATAGTTTTTGCAGAGGATATTGCTGCATCAGGAGGCTATTTAATTGCGTGTGCTGGTGATGAAATTTATGCAAACTCTAGTTCAATTATTGGATCTATAGGTGTAATTTATTCATCATTTGGTTTTACAGAGTTAATTAAAAAAATTGGAGTTGAAAGAAGAGTTCATACTGCTGGTAAAAATAAAAGCACTCTCGATCCGTTTCTTGAAGAAAAAAAAGAAGATATAGAAAGATTAAAAAATATACAATTAGATTTGCATAAAGATTTCATTAATGTTGTTGAAAAAAGTAGAGGTGAAAAACTTAAGAAATCAGAAGTTGAGTTATTTTCTGGAGAGTTTTGGTCTGGAATTAAATCCAAAGAACTTGGTTTGATTGATGAAATAGGTGATGCCAATCAAGTGTTGAGAGAAAAATTTGGAGAAGACGTAATAATCAAAAAATTTGAAAAATCTAAAAGTTGGTTAAGTAAGAAATTATCATCATCTAATGATCACGTCGATCAGGTCGCAAATATATTAGAAGAAAAATCTATTTGGCAAAAATATGGCCTCTAAAAAAAGTATAAAAAAAGCAAAATTTCAAACTTTTCAGGATACAATTTTAAACCTCCAAAAATATTGGAGTAAACATGGTTGTATAATTTTACAACCATATGATATGGAGGTTGGAGCAGGAACTTTTCATCCAGCT
>CACMKP010000018.1 GCA_902614355.1 uncultured Pelagibacteraceae bacterium | reverse complement strand
ATTAGAAAGTAAAGATATAAGTGTATCTTCTTGGTCTTCACTATCTGTTGTAATGTTTGCAAAAAGTTTATCTGCAAACACTTCTAACTTCGAAAGAACACCAGGTTGTAAATAATAACAACCTGTCTTTTCATCAAAGCCTGCATTTGCATCCATCTGTCTGCTTGCTCGTCCAATTTCTTCTGAGGTATTAATTCCACATTCATCATCAGCGGCACAGACATAAGCGTTTCCGACATTACACTTTCCGCCCTCTGGTGGTTGATAAACAGGATAATAAACCGTGCCCTTAAACACAGTGGGTGATGCGGTAGCTTTGTGATATAAATTTTGCGTTAAATTTGGAGCTCCTGTATCAGTGACTAAAGACTCGTCTTGTCTTTTGTCAAATGGCTTATCTAATTTAAATACCCAGGCGTCCTTAGATATCGCAGGACAATCTCCCTGATCCATTGTTTCGTCAGCAGTATTTACACAATTTGGACTTAAAGTATATCCGTCTTCTGCATCAATCTTTCTTGCATTCATAGCCTCTGTTAAAGACCCAACACCTCCAGAATTAACCATTCTAAAATTTGGAAAATCAAAATCTCTTATTCCATATAAGATGTTATCCATTCCTCTTGATCTCCGCGCGATGTCATTAAAGTCCCCAGTGGCTCCAAACAAATATAAGTTTTTAGTATCCATTCCAAAAGCAGCGTCCATTCCAAAAAAACTAACTCTGCCGTTCTCCTCGTTTGTATTTAGAGAAAATAAAGTAGTATAATCATATAATTCTATTGGCGCCGGATTAGAGCCTTTAGAAGTCAGTTCATTAGTTAAGTTAATTTTTGAAATTTTCCCTTCATAATCGTTTACATAAACCATTGCTCCCCGCCATTTCGCACCTCTAAAAGTATCTGGAGTAATTACAACTGGGTCGCCCAATACTGAATTAGGAAGATCGTTTAACGTACCTCCATAAGCACTTTCAAATGAATTATCGATATCAACTAAATCGATTAACCCATTCCCTCCGCTAGCTATTTTCCCAGGGTATTGGCCTCCACTTTGCTCACTCATGGACTCTAAATCTATTACATATACAGCTGAACCAACACCACCAACTCTACCAAATCCAGCGGGCATTACTGCAACATATCTGTCACTATCTATAGATTCTTCTCTTTCAACTGGAAGTCTGAATATTCTTGGCGTTGCCCAAGTTTCACCCATCTTACTATAATCATATACTGGGTTTTCAGTTCCTATATTAGGAATTTTAACAGTAAAGAAAGTTGTCTCATCATCGGATGCTAGAGAACCGTCATCTTCACTCAGATTAATTACTAGTTCCTCTCTAAATGTAATTGTTGCTAATGATGCTTCTTGTACAATCGTATCTACGGTTAATGATGTAACAGTTCCATCTATAACTTTTTGAACAGGTAAAGTTGATGGGTCATCAATAAATTCTTGCGGCATAATATATGGAAATCTCCAAACTCTGCCTTTGTAACAAGCGGCTGTACCACCCGAGTAAAAATTACTGTCGGTCACACAATCTCTAATCTTATCTCTTTCAGTATAATCATTACCAGTGCTATCAGTAGCTATGTCAGCATTTCTAGCTTGTTCAATATTAAATTTAGCGTTTTTAGCTTCCTCTGAGTCATTAATATTCAAACTTCCACCTGTATAATCTAATGCTGGAGCTGGTGAGTCTTCACTGTTAATTATTGTACCATCACTTAGAGCTATCATAACTTTACTTCGAACAAAATCATTGTAAACAGAGAATACATGAATTGGTTCTAATGGCTCTGTCACATCTAAAATAGAATATCCTGCACCACCTCTTCCGTAAGGAATCATTAATATAGTACGCCAAGATTTTGTTGCCTCTGGCTGCCCATCAGGTTTCACAGCTTTAATAAACATGTCATGTACAACTGGTGAACCATCAACTGCAAATATTGCATTCGTACCGCCTTTTCCATTACCAATTGCTTGATCTAGGTTATCATTTACCATCTCCGGTAACTTTCCAGCAATGAACGGTGGAACAAAACCCCAAAGCTCCTCTCCGTTTTTAGCATCAAACGCGTGCAACATTCCATCATTAGCTCCTACATAAAGAACTCTTTGCCTTTGGCTTAAACTAGAAGCAAAACCAGCATAACCATTTTTTTGTCTATAGTATGCTTCTTGATTTGTGGCTGTGTAGTTTGTGTTTGCGCCTGGAGGTCCAACCTCAACTATCTGAGAATGATATATGTCGCCAAGAATATTTTCTCTCTTAGATCCTTTTCCAGAACATCTGTCGTCACCTGTATTGTATAGAAAGTAATCCGCACCTCTGACGAAATTAATCAAACCTTTTATATCATCATCATTTCCATCTGGTCCTGGACAAGTAGAACCCGTTTTATGATAATCGGTAACAGTGTTTCCTAAAATTTGAAATAATTTATTAATTTCAGAACTGTTTCCTTCAACCCAGTTGTTCCAGCCACTATCTACGTAACTTACACCCTGCAGAGGGGTCCAAATTTTTCTTTTAGATATATCTCTTTGTGCTAGTATTTTTGCTGCGTCCCAATTATTTGCAGGGTCTTCATGAATAACAAAACCGTCTGGCGTAACGCCCTTTCTCATTAAATGTCCTATCCACTGTTGTCCTTGTGCTAATGAAAATTGTCCCTGAAACAAATCTCCACCTTCTTGCACGGTAGCAGTTATGGCTGGAGCAGAAAATGAGAGCCTACTAGCAATGATTCTCTCTATCTCACTTTTTAATTTTGTAACTAACTCTTTTGGATTTTCTGCAATAATTCTTTGTCTACATTCTGGATCAGTTTGAGCTGATGTACCAAAATTAGGATCATCACAACTACCAGCTTTTGCTGCTTCTTGAAATTGCTCGTCTCCTCTATCTTTTATTCCTCCACCATAGGCTATAAAAATCGTCTTAACTCCTTTTGCATTTCCAAACCGATCTTTGTTTACCCCCGCTGCTGCACTATCAATTCTTAAATCTCTAATTTGTCTCAAAGCCAGGTCGTGGTGTTGCCACATACCATCACCTATTACAATAACGTAGTTAAGTTGACACTCTGGACCGTCTTTAGTTATTCCAATGTTTGGGTCTAACATATACTCGTAAGCAAGTTGAGAAAATGCAGTACCATCTGTTCCAAATCTTGTTTTCATTCTATCAACAGCTTCAACTATTCGATTAGATGTATTTGGTCCAATTCCTACAGGTATACAAGAGTTGTCATCGCATTGGACAGATTTACCTAAAGGATGTTGGGCAGCGTTAGACCACCCCCGGTAATAATCACAATAATCATTGCACCTTTGAAATTTTTTTGCCTTGGGACACATGTTGTGACAAGAATATTCTGTAAACGGTAACCATTTTCCCTTAGCTCCTCTTCCGTTTGCTCTTGTTCCAGCGTTCCAATATCCATAACCAAAATACGCTCCACTAGTTAATGAACTGTCGTTAACAACTGCTTTAATTGCCCTCTTGGCTCCTTCAGCTCTACTTACTATTTTAGTTCCCAATTCGTCAACCCAAGTCATGGACCCTCCACTTATATCAAATTCTTGAATTGAATTTTTCGCATTACCAACCCAAACTCTGTCATTGGACACATGAAGACCCATAGGTATATTAAAGAGAATATTTGATGCTGTGGACGCTGTTGGACCGAACCCCCCAACAGTTGTTGTAGTAGTTATGTTCGATGAGTTAATTGATAATTTTTGCAGTGTGTGGCTAGTGTTACTTGTTGCATAGATAATACTTTCATCTTGTGGATCAATACTCATTTTCGCAACTAGATTGTAAACATTGCCATTAACATTTCTCTGAAAACGTGTAGGCGCTTCAAGATTTGGACAAAAGTTTACGCCATCAGATGAAATTGAAATTTTATAAATTTCTCCGCTAACAACGTAGTAAAGATTGTTTCCACTATCCATAGAAATTGAACTTGTAGATCTTAAGTGGGTTCTGAATGTTGAATTGAGACTATTAACAGGACAAAGCAATTGGTTACCAGTCGAGAGATTTCTTGAAAAAACAAATTCTTCTTGACCATATCTAAAACAAACCCATCTCTTTCTTTTTTTCTTTCCTACCCTTCTTTCATCAAGGCAGACTTCTTGATGACCCGTTACAATTAAATGGTCTTGGCTATCAATAGTTTTAATATCCAAACCTAGTGGATACAATTTATCAAATCTTCCAGTAGACATTTTCCCAAGTTCAGTACTACTAATAACCTCTACGCAATTGCCAGCGGCATCTATAGCTACAACAGACTCATAATCATACGAAATTGAATAAATAACTTCTTTACCTGCTGGTGTAACTCCATTTACATCTGTTGATTTATCCATTTCACGAACAGTTCTTACTCTGCTATCTTGTCTGCCAGTCTCTAATTCACACGAGGGCATACTGTTTGATCCTTGGAATAGCCTATCTCCCTTGCCATCGCCGTCAGGATCAACAAATGTTGGATCAAAATCCTCTGTGTCGTAATCAAATTTTATAATCGCTCCTCTGGCTTGCCCAACCATTACATCACCATCATTAAGCAAAATTAAATCATTTGGATTATAAATTGCTGCACCACCAAAAGGGTTTCCGTTCATACTAGCTGATGTGTCAAGAAGAATTAATATATTTGCTTTAACATCTCCCGTACCTGAACCGGGTGGTAATGACTTTGAAAAAGCATTTTGATTAAACATCATAACTAATGCTAATAGATAGAAAAATAATCTTTTTATTGAGTCCATTTTAAACATTACCAATACTGCCTATATTCATTAGTTGTAATTATTAATTCTTCCTCGACCAAAACATCAAATCTTAAAGTTTTACTATAATAATATTTCTTATTATCCTTCTCCCAACTAATATGTCCAAGCCATTTCGGATCAAAAACTTCTTTGGCTTCTTCTCCATAATTTTCTTGAATATAATAAAAGAGAAAAGATTTTTTATCATCTATCTTAGATATATTATTATTAAGAATCAACTCATAACCAATAACAGTTTCTCCACCTAGAGAGTGAATTCTAATTTCAGTTTCCTCTGGATGATGATCTGGACACCAATTTTTAAAATTCGTTGTTGCAAACCAATAATTTGTTTTTTCAGCACTAGGATTCATATCTATTAATTCAATATTCTTATCTATATCAGGCTCACCTAACATCTCAGTGACACTTGAAAAACTCTCTCCAATTTCAAATTCTAGATCACATTCCTCTGAATAAACAGGATTAAATTTTAGAAAAGTTAGTAAAAATAAAGTTATTAAAAATATATTTCTTCTCATGATTTTATGTCGGCATTACCACAATACTTTCTAAAGGTATTAAAATTTCAACATCTCCATTATGGTATTCTCCTCTGCCTCCTGGCCCATAAAGAATCCCACAGGAATATATTTTATATGCTGTTCCTTGTGAGTCAACATTACTTACATCTGTTGCAATACTCGATCCATCGTTTCTATATGCGGCTGCCCCCACATTTACGATAAAATATTCATAAGCAAATCTTTTTAAGAAATTAAATTCTGCCCTAATAAATTTTTCTTTTTCTTCAAAATCCCCAGGACTATCTCCACTTTCATTAACTACTTCATCATCAGTATTAAAACTTGTGCTATTAGGATCTAAACATTCTGCATTTGATCCTGTGCATAGAAGTGGTCCAACGATATCCAAAAAACTTTTTTCAACTGGAAGTTGGCCCTTTCCAATAATTGAGACATTGCCCTCATCATTTGTATCGAGGTTTTTAAAGCTCATTAAGCATTGTGAGCTATCTCTAGCAACTTCTGTATCATTTTGAGCTGGTCCTCGTATAAATGTATGTCTGAAGAAACCATTTTCTGATTTGCCCGCATACTCAGTTTTTGTATCCTGCCATATCTCATTTTTAACATTCCACACTGCTAATGGACCAGGTTCTGCAGGAGGATCTCCGAGGACATCATTGTCACTGGGCATGCTATTCATCCAAGGTCCAAGATATTTATCCAAGATCCATTTCTCTCCCTCTAAAAGACCAGCTTCGGCAACATAAAAAGTTTGCTGGTACTGATCACTACTGTTGTTACTTTGATGATCCCCTGATGAAATAACTATTAACGAACCGCCCATTAAAGACATTACTATTAAAAGTATAATTGATAATACTAATGCAAATCCTTTTTCTTTATTATTATTCATTAGTTAGCCATTCCTATTCCACCTAAGTTTCTTGTATGCACTGTTAAAAAAATTGGATCTCTTTTGAAAGCAGCATCTTCACCAGTAAATTCTGTAGCTTCTCTTCCGAGAGATAAAATTTGTCTTTTTGTTCCCTCTCTAAGATTTTTAAAAAATCCAGATTTTGAAGCTGATCTAAATGTTAAGGTCATATCAACTGATCGAATATCATAAATATTTTCAGGATCTTTTGGATTTGCATCCACTACTCGACCAAATTTATCCATAGCAACAAATGACATGTCGGATAAATATTCTCTAACTAACTGACCAGAATAACAATCATTATCTGGAGGACAATTGTTAACGACCCACTCTCCTCCTTCTGGATCATCTAAAGCCTGTCTCCAATATTTCTTTGATCTGAATACTCCATAAAATTTGTCATTATCTTTTTCCATAGCATGGGCAAAATAAGAGATCTTATATCTTGTATAAAATTGTTCCCCGCCTCCAACATCAGCATTTGCATCAAAATCTCCATAAACAATATGGATTTGATCACAACAAACTTCATTTATTTTTTCATCAATTATATCATATCCAGGAACAACAGGGTCTGCATCTGATAGTCTAGTTGCATCTCCAAGTCTATTTCTATAAATAACAACTGGTGCATGGCTTATACTTTCTTCAGCAGCAGTATCACCTGGAACAAATCGTAGATAATCAATTCTTGGAATTCTCTCTCCTTCAGGTCTTGCTTCATTCTCAGCATTGTAACCATAGTAATATTTAAAACCGGCCATCCTTACGTCTCTCATTATCATGGAAACTATATCTCTTCCTGACTTACTAATACCAGCAACATCCGTTACCCTAGAGTAAGTTTGGTTTATTACTGAATAAGTGGTGTACATTGCACCAATTATTATTGCGGATATGACGATACCTATAAGCATCTCTATCAAACTTACCCCTGCGTTTTCATGAGTTCTTATCATTCTCCAGCTCCTCTAGCTCGATATTTGGGTTCATAGTCTGCTTGGAAATATAAAAATCTTCTTTTCTTTCCACCGTTTAAATTGAATTGAATTCTTCCAACATACATTCGATCATCAAATATGTTATTATTAGTATATGTACATTTGTTTGAGGTCCAACGACACATATCAAACATCTTAATCGACTTTGTATCTTTTTCGGTTTTACATTTTATTAATTGATCTTGATTTAAAATTGCCTGCCACTTTAGTATTTGGTTTGAAGCAGCACTTTTTCCTCCCCAAATTGATGCTTCATCTTTTTTATAAAGAGGCAACCTTTCTTCTGTAGAGCATTTATCCGTATTTATAATGTTGGTTATATTATTAAGCTTAGTATCTGATCCACAAGCATTAGTATCCCCAGATTCTTCAAAATCCAAATTGGTATAAAATTGTACAAATTTTGCGCACGCTTTACGATCTGCCTCTGAAGGCATATATGCTTTACCATCTTCAAAAATCAATGCCTGTTCATCATTTTCACTTACTCCTACATAAGTATCTTTGTAACCAAGCACTCCCTCTGCAATCATTCCTACTAAATGTCCAGCTTTTGACCTCTCTCCCGAAACATCAATAGAATTTACTGCATAGCCAACCATTTGAAAAATTCCTATGAAACCAATGCCAACTATTACGCTTGCAACAATTGCCTCTAATATACTCATCCCTTTTTCTTTATTATTTTTCATTCTATTGAGTAACCCAATCTCCTCTTACTTCAGCCCATTTTTCAACTTTAATATTACCAAATCTTGACCAAATAATACGATATTCACATTGGGGACCTCTACGTATATCCATTTCGTCTCTAGGGGATAAGTGTCTGTCACAAATACCTCCGGTTCCAAATAATTCTAAAGAATTTTCTCCATCTAATTCATCAGTTGTACTATACCACCTCCCATCTTTTGAAAAACATACCCCTGCTTCAACTTCGTTTAAGGTTGTTTGAAGGTTATTTAAAACTACACTGGACACCTCAGGCCTATCAGATATGGTGCCATCATGATCCCAGTCATCTATATTTTTGGAACATCTTTCAGATGCATTTCTAAAATCTCCTGAAGTAATTCTGTCACCTAATGTATCAGCTGTTATTCCTCTTGATGTAATTGTAAGAGCGGGACCTGTATCTTCTGAGTCCTCAAAATTTATGTAAACTTGAACAAAAGCGTATAGTCCCCTTTGTACTTGTGAGTTTATATTATCAAATACATTAAATGCTTTGAGGACATCTGATTGCACTGCTCTAGCCTTATTCCAGTCTAATATTCGTGGGAAAGAAATAGCTGATAGTATACCCACAATACATAGCACAACTATAACTTCTAAAGTTGTAAACCCTTTATTGTTCTCTACCAGCTGATGCATCGATTTTTCCTGCTTTGACAAGTTCCTCTAAAGATTTTGTCATTGTAATCATTCCTTCCTTAACGGCGGTCTGCATGATGCTTGGTATTTGGTGGATTTTAGATTCTCGTATTAAGTTTTGAATTGGTGCAGTACATTTCATTACTTCAAAGGCACCACAACGACCTTGCCCGTCTTTTGTTTTTAGAAGTCTTTGGGTTACAACCATTTTTAAAGATGTAGAAATTTGAGCTCTAATCTGCGCTTGTTGTTCTGGCGGAAATACGTCTATGATTCTGTTTATGGTACTCGGGGCACCACTTGTGTGCAAAGTTCCAAAAACAAGGTGACCCGTCTCAGCTGCAGTTAAAGCAAGTGAAACTGTTTCAAGATCTCTCATCTCTCCTACTAATATAACATCTGGATCTTCTCTCAATGCGGCTTTTAATGCGCTAGCAAAAGATTGGGTTTGTTTTCCAACCTCTCTGTGAGAAACAATACTCTTTATATCTTTATGAATAAATTCAACTGGATCTTCAACCGTTATAATATTTGAAGTTCTTGTCTTGTTAATTTCATTAACTATTGCTGCAAGGGTTGTTGACTTACCCGAACCTGTTGGACCTGTCACTAAAACTAAACCTTTATGCATATCGATGATATCATAAAGAACAGGCGGTAGGTCAAATTGATCCATCGTCGGAATTACACTCTCAACTCTTCTTAATACTGCAGCAGGACCATGAATAGTTTTGTAAAAGTTTGCTCTAAATCTTAGTCCACTCAAAGTTACTGAGGAATCTAATTCATGAGTATCCTTAAATCTATTCATTTCAATTTCATTACAGTTTGTTGATAATAAATCTTGAAGATCCTGGGCTTTAACTACAACCTCTTGAATTTTATGAATTTCGCCAGTTTGACGATAAGCTAAAGGCCAACCACTTCTAATATGAAAGTCGGAAA
>CACMKP010000017.1 GCA_902614355.1 uncultured Pelagibacteraceae bacterium | reverse complement strand
TTACATACAATTGATTTCCTAACTGAAGATAATTCTTAATTTTCCTCGAGGTTCCTCCAAAAATAATCCCAGACACTTTTCCATAATTTTTAGTAAATATTTCAACAATTAACGAATTTTCGCTATATTTATTTTTTGCAATTAAAAAACCTTCATCATCCCAAGTCATAATTAAATAATATTCTTTAAACAAAGTATTGCTGCATTTTGTTCAGCGTCTTTTTTTGATCTACCTTCAGATATAAATAATTTTGTATTAAATAATTTTACACCGACCTTAAATAGAGGTTTGTGTCTTGGGCCAGTATTGGATATTAGCTTATAAATTGGTAATTTTTTATATTTTTTAAGAGATAATTCTTGTAATTTTGTTTTTGCGTCGATTTCTGTTATCACACTTCTTTCTAAATGTTTTTTCCATAAATTAAGAATAGTTTTTTCTACAGTTGTAAAACCTCTATCTAAATAAATGGCACCTATTAGGGCTTCACAACTATCAGCAACAACTTTATCCTCGATGATTGTTTTCTTGTTTCTAGGTCTAAAAATTAATATATATTTTTCTAATTCAATTTCATTTGCAATTTGTAAACAGGTTTTTCTGTTAACAAGTGATGCAAATTTTTTATCTAAAATGCCCTCCTTCTCAGTTGGGTAAATTTCTAAAAGTTTTTTAGCAATAACCAGACCTAAAACTCTGTCGCCCAAAAATTCAATTTTTTCATTATTATCCTGATTATCAAAACTTTTATGTGTCAGTGATTTTATTAAGAGATTTTTATCTTTAAAATTTACACCTAATTTCTTTTCAAGACTTGTATAGGGTGTTTTCATTATCTGATCTTTTTAAAAAATCTATCAAATCTAATTGACTTATTCCATTTCCAAAAATAAAAAATACTTCCAAAAGATCTGTCCGAGGAGAAGAAAATAAATTGTGCCTTGCCAACTAGATTATCTTTGTGAACGTAGCCTACACTTGATAAATATCTGCTATCTTTTGAGCAGTCTCTATTGTCTCCTAGAAAGAAGTAATTATCTTTAGGCACAATAAAAATGTCAGAATTTTGAAAAGATCCATTCTTAAAATAAACTGTTTTATAATCATAGCCATTAGGTAATTTCTCTTTAAAAGAAAAAACATCAACTATTTTTTTTCCACAATAAATTTTATCATTATTTGATTTTTTATTTTTAAAAATTATATTGTTGTTTATGTATAATTCAGAGTTTATAAACTGAATTTTGTCTCCTGGAAGACCAATTAATCTTTTTATATAATCAGTTCTGTTATCTGCCGGTGTTTTAAACACAACTACATCACCTCTTTTCGGTTCATTAAAAAAAATCCTACCTTTGAAGATTGGTGGACTAAATGGAAAAGAATGTTTACTGTAACCAAAAGAATATTTACTAACAAACAATCTATCTCCAACTAAAAGGTTAGGCTCCATTGACGAAGAGGGTATATAAAATGGTTGAATAATTATAGATCTAATAAAAATTGCTATTATTAGTGCATAAAACAATGTTTTGGCGTTTTCAATTAGAAAATTTTTATTAAACATTATTGTTTTTGAATAATTGTAAATGCTATTGAATAGTCTTTTTCATCAGAAATTGAAAGGAACAAATCGTACTTTTTAACTTTAAATTTTTTATAAATAAGATTACCAATTTTTTTTGTTTTACGAAAATAAGGCTTACCAAATTTATCATTAAGAACTTCAATATCTTTAAAGTTAAGATTATCTCCAATTCCAGTGCCTAAAGATTTAGAAAAAGATTCTTTTGCTGCAAATCTTTTTGCAAAAAAAGCTATTTTCATATTTTTTTTTTTTGAAAAATTTATTTCATTTTTACTAAAAGTTCGAGGGATAAAGTTGCCTTTTCTTGTTAAGTTCTTAAATCTGTTATTCTTAACTATATCTACGCCTACACCTAAAATTTTCATGTTACTTAATAATAGTTTTAAATTTTTTAACTACATTCTTGAAACCCGTAAAAATTGACTCCCCTATTATAAAATGTCCAATATTAAACTCTTCTATCTCTTTTATACTAGTTAAAATTTTTGTTGTTTTGTAGTCGAGACCATGCCCAGCATGTACTTCTATTCCCAAATCATTCGCGAGATAAGAGCATTCTTTAATTCTCTTTAATTCATTCGAAAAATTTTTTCGTTTTTTAACTAAATTGGATAATTTACCAGTGTGTATTTCAACACAATCAGTGCTAATTGCTTTTGATATTTTAATATCTTTCAAGGAAGGATTAACAAAAAGACTAGTTCTAATATCTAATCGTTTAAATTTTTTAATTATATTTTGTATTGTGCTTCTATTTTTAATTAAATCTAAACCACCTTCAGTAGTTATTTCTTTTCTTTTTTCAGGAACAATACAAATAAAATTAGGTTTTATTTTCATCGCGTTTTTAACAATATCTGAATTAGTAGAAATTTCTAAATTTACTAGTAATCCTTTTATAGAACATATTCTTTTCGCATCAGCATCATTAATATGTCTTCTATCTTCTCTTAAATGAATTGTAATTGAATCTGCCCCAACTTTTTTAGCAAATTTAGCGGCGTAAACTGGATCTGGATGATTTTCACCTCTAGCATTTCTTAAAGTTGCTACATGATCGATATTTACCCCTAAACGTTTCATTTTGTAAATCTACTCCCTGGAGTTGTTATGGGAATAAGTTTTAAACTATTTGGTATTTGTTTTTTATTAAAAACTGGCACATCTATTTTAAGATGAGAAATAATTTTACTTTTTATTTTTAGATTTCTTTTATTTGACCTGTCAATTATAGAGGCAAATCCTATCAATTTTGCTTTAGCTTTTTTTATTAATTTGACACATTCGATACTAGACTTTCCTGTAGTAATAACATCTTCAATTATTAAAACCTTTGACCCTTTTCTTATCTTAAATCCTCTTCTTAGTGTAAATTTACCCCTTATTCTCTCACAAAAAATACTTTCTTTTTTTAAAATTCTACCTATTTCATAGCCAATTATTATGCCTCCCATTGCTGGAGATAGAATAAGATCAAATTTGCTGAAATTTTTTTTAATCTTGCTTGCCAGAGATTTACATATTTTTTCGGCTAAATGAGGATAGCTTAAAAGTTTTGCACATTGAATGTATTTTGAAGAATGGAGACCAGATGATAATACAAAATGTCCTTCTAAAAGCGCATCAGTTTTTCTTAAAATATTTAAGGATTTTTTGTGTGAAAGCATTTCTTTTATCTTCGTGTCTGATTATCTTAAATTTTATACCTTTTTGTTTAAGCTCTGCAATAAAATTAGTAAAATTTTTAAGATCTCTAATTATAAGTTGAAACTTGAAATTAATATAATTTGGGTTTTTCCCAACCATTTCGAGATTTGATATGTTTAATTTATGTTGTCCTATAAGTGAACTTACATTACCTAATTGACCTGGTTTATCAGGTAAAGAAATCCATAGAGTTGTATTGTATTTTTTTACTCTTTCTTGTTTTTTTTCTCCTTTATCATGCCAATACTTTCTTATAGCAGATCTAGCTTTACCTGTTTTAGTAATTGGTATCCAATGAAGTGATGGTGAATTATTTTTGGATGTTGTAATTTTCACAGTATCCCCATTTCTTAAAATACTTTGTAATTCTCCTTTGTTGCCGTTAATCTCACAACCAACAGCTGTATCACCTATTTTTGTGTGCACAGCATATGCAAAATCAATTGGAGTTGCGTTTTTTGGCAATTTTATTACAGATCCTTTAGGTGTAAAACAAAATACATTCTCTTGGAACATTTGCATCTTAGTATATTCGTAAGAATGTTCTGGGTTTTCATTTTTTTCTATGATTTCAACTAAATCTTTTAACCAATCATATTCTTTCCAAGTTAATGATTTAAATTTTTCAGAAGATTTATATTGCCAATGTGATGCAATCCCACGCTCAGCAAAATCATGCATCTTTTTGGTTCTTATTTGTATTTCAATTGGTTTTTTATAAGAACCAATTACTGCAGTGTGTATCGACTTATATCCATTAATTTTTGGTGATGATATATAATCTTTAAATTTTCCTGGAATACAATTCCATTCCTTATGGACAATTCCCAAAGTTTTATAACAATCATCTACATTATCTAGAATAATTCTAAATCCAATTATATCTGTAATTTGCTCTAATGAGACTCTTTTTTTTTGAACTTTTCTCCAAATTGAAAAAGGAGTTTTTTCTCTACCAAAAATTTTTGACTGAATATTGTTCTGAGATAATAATGTATTTATTTCATTTGATAATGTTTCAAAAATATCTTTTTTATCTAATTTTATTTCGTCTAATCGTTTTTGAATTAATGACCTTGCGTCATTATTTAAAATTTCAAAAGATAAATCTTCTAATTCATCTCTAATTCTATGCATACCCATTCTGTCAGCCAGAGGTGCATATATCTCCATTGTTTCCTGAGCTATTCTTTGTCTTTTATCTTTTTTTTTAATTGCTTTGATGGTCCTCATATTATGTAGCCGATCTGCAATTTTAACTAATAAAACCCTTATATCTTTTGACGTAGCTAAAATTAACTTTCTAAAGTTTTCCGCTTTTGAGTTTGGTGATGCAGTATTTTCAAATACAGAAATTTTTGTTACTCCATCCACTAAATCAGCCACTTCAATTCCAAATTCTCCTTTGATCGTCTCATAGGTTGCATACGTATCCTCGATAGTATCGTGTAGTAAACCAGTTGTTATTGTTGCACTGTCTAACTTTAAATCTGTTAAAATATTTGCTACTTCAATTGGATGAACCGAATACGGGTCTCCTGATGCTCTTTTTTGGTTTTCGTGCGCCTTAACCGCAAAATCGTAAGCTTTATTTAATCTTTCTGGATTCAAAAATTTATTATAATTTTTGACTTTATTTATAAGTTCTTGAGAATTTAACATTCTTAATTATATCATTAATTTAGATAAGTTTAATAGATGTAATGTCACTATTTGATAAAGAAAAAATGAGATCTTTTATATATCGTTTGGAGTTAGGGTATCTCCAATTTTTTTCTATCTCAAATAATGGTATTAATACAAAGTTTCTAAGGTGCATTCTAGGATGGGGAACATTTATGCCATTAACAGTAATTTTTTGATTATAATCAATAATATCAATATCACATGTACGTGGTGAATTTTTAGGAGCCTTTTTTCTTCCTAAAGATGTTTCTATCTGCTTACAAATTTTCAATAATTTTAATATTTTCAGATCTGATGAAACTTTTAAGATAATATTATAAAATTTTGGATTATTTGGATTTGGCCAAGATAAAGTTTCGTAGTAATTAGAGGATTTAATTATATTTATACCTTTGGAATATAATTTGAATTTAGTTTTTTCTATATTTCTTTTTCTGTTGCCAAGATTGGAACCGATACTCAAATAAATAATTTTAGCTTGTTTTTCTGACATATCTTGCCTTATCACGGTTCCAATCTCTTCTTTTAATCGCAGCTCTTTTATCAAATTGTTTTTTTCCTTTAGCGACAGCTAACTCAATTTTGGCTTTACCTTTCTTAAAATACATTTTTGTTGGAATTATTGTAAAGCCCTCTCTTTGCATCTTACCTATAAGTTTATTTATTTCTCTTTTATTCAGTAAAAGCTTTCTTTCATCTAGTGGTTTGTGATTTGTATAACTTGCTTGTTTATAAGATGCTATATGAGAATTAATTAAAATTATTTCTCCATTTTTTTCAACAGCGTAAGAATCTGCTATATTAACTTTACCTTGCCTTAAGGATTTGATCTCCGAACCCTTTAGAACTATTCCTGCTTCTAAGAGACTTTCAAAAAAATAATTAAAACTGGCTTTTCTATTTAAACAGATTATTTTTAAACCTTGATTGGTTTTTTTTATCATTAAATCAAGTTAGATGACCGAAGAGCTTTTTCTACAATAACTTTTGTTTTTTCTGTAACTTTGACTAATGGAAGTCTAACATCATCATTGCAAAGATTTAATAATTTTGCTGCATATTTAACTGGACTTGGGTTGCTCTCAACAAACATTGCACTATGTAAAGGCTGTAATATTTCATCTAATTTTGCAGTTTCTTGAATTGATTTGTCATCATTTTTTACAGACTTTTCTTGAAATTCAGAACATAATTTAGGTGCTATATTAGCTGTAACGCTTATAGCTCCAACACCTCCCCTTTTATTAAAGTCCATTGCATTATCGTCATTTCCAGTTAATTGAATAAATTCTTTTCCCATTTTCTCTAATGTTCGATTTACTCTGTTCAAATCTCCCGTAGCATCCTTTACACCAACAATATTTTTTAATTCAAATAATCTTGCCATCGTATCTACAGACATGTCAATTACAGATCTTCCTGGAATATTATAAATCAGGATTGGTATCCCGCAGTTATCATTTATAGCCTTGTAATGTTGATACAAACCCTCTTGTGTTGGCTTGTTATAATATGGAGTAACTATAAGAGCTCCGTTTGCACCTATTTTTTCAGCATGTTTAGTTAGAGAAATTGCTTCTTCTGTGGAATTTGAACCAGTCCCTGCGATAACAGGTAATTTACCACCACTTTCTTTTACGCATAGTTCAATTATTTTTTGATGCTCGTCGTGACTTAAAGTTGGAGACTCACCTGTTGTACCAGCGGGTACTAGACCATTTGTGCCATTTTCTATGTGAAAATGTATTAACTTGATGTAATTTTCTTCATCAAGTTGATTATTTTTAAATGGGGTGACTAAAGCAACATTTGAACCTTTAAACATAAGTACTTATAACATAGTTTAAAGATTCATATAGTAAAAGAATATGTTTAAAAAATTCTTGTTAATTATTAGTTTGTTTACAATTTTTAATCAATCTGTTCAAACATTTGCAGAAATAATACCATTAAAAAAGCCTATACAAACTTTAAAGGAAAAAGAAAAGAAACTTCTTGTAGATGTCTTAAAACCTTTGCAAAAACCATCAACTAATAAAGTCATAAAAAACGAACAAAAAAAACCTGATTACAAAAAAGTTACAAAAAAAAAGTCAAATATAGGTATAATTTTACCAAAAAAAAAACCTTTGATAGCAGGAGTTAAAAAAGATGATCCTGTTAAAAAATCAAAATATTACAGTAAAAAAGATTTTGCATTAGCCAAAAAAGCTTTGAGTGAGATGAAACAAGCAAAGTGGACCTCTGCTTTAAAAACTTCAAAAAAAGCTAGGGATAAATCAATTTACAATTTCATACAATGGCGACACCTCTTAACAAAAGGAAATAAAGCCTCATATTACGAATATAAAGCATTTATTGATGCAAATGAGGATTACCCAAGAATAGGTCGAATTAAATATCTAGCAGAACACAAACTTTCAACAGATACTGTGTCACCAAAAAAGATTATTAGTTGGTTTGAAGCTAATGAACCGTTGAGTGGTTTTGGAAAAATGATACTAGGTGAAAGCTATATTTTATTAGGCAATAAGCAAAAGGGGATATCTTTAGTTAAAGAAGGATGGATAAAAGCTGAACTTAACAGATCTGAACTTAAATTTTATAGGAAAAAATTTAAGAAATATCTAAATTCTGATGATTATGTCAAAAGAGCAGATTACCTTGCCTGGAATAATAAATATTGGGATTTAAAAAGGCTTTTAAGATATTTACCAAAAGACTATCAGCTTTTATACACAGCAAGACAACTTTTAATGAGTAAGTCATATGGTGTAGATAATGCTATTGCAAAAGTGCCTACTAAATTTAAAAATGATGCAGGATTAAATTATGATAGGTTAAAATGGAGACGAAAAAGAGGTAGAGTTGATAGTTCTCTAGATATTTTATTAAAGATTAATAATACAAAAGATTATCTTGTTCGACCTGATAAATGGTGGATTGAAAGAGAAATAATTTCAAGATCTCTTATCTACAAAAAAAAGTTTGAACTAGCGTATAAAATATCAAGTAATCATGCATTGACTGAAGGTCCTGAATATGCAGCAGCTGAATGGATGAGTGGATGGATAGCACTAAGTTTTTTAAATGATCCTTTATTGGCAAAAGATCATTTTGTAAATTTTTATAATAATGTGGGCTATCCTATAAGCGTTTCCCGAGGTGCTTATTGGCTGGGAAAGACTTACCAAAAACTTGGAGAGAAAAACTTAGCTATTGAATGGCTTCAAAAAGCTTCAGTATTTTTGACTACTTATTACGGTCAATTAGCTTTTATGGAGTTAAATCCTGATAAAACTTTTGAACTTCCAAAAGATGTAGAAGTATCAAAAGATTATAAGGATTATTTTTTTAAAAAAGATTTAGTAAAAACAATCTATCTTCTCGATGAACTCAACAATGACAAATACACTAAACATATTCTTCGACATCTAGCCAATGATAATATCGAGAATGGAAGTGAAATATTGGCTGCACAACTAGCAACCAGTATTGATAGGTTTGATTTTGCAATTCAAATTGCAAAAATTGCTTCATATGAAAAAAGATTTCATAATAAATTTAATTATCCAATTATAAGTACACCAAAATATATCAATGGAAGAAAAATTCCAGAAACAGCTTTTATCTTATCAATAATCAGACAAGAAAGTGAATTTGATTTAAGTGCTAACAGTCATGCCGGTGCAAAAGGTTTAATGCAATTAATGCCATACACTGCAAAAGTAGTCGCCAAACAAGCAAAGCTTCCTTATTCAAAATCAAGATTAACTAAGGACGCGGAGTATAATATAAACCTTGGATCACATTATATTGCTGGATTAATTCTTGATTATGATGGAGCTTATCCCTTTGCTGTTGCAGCTTATAACGCCGGTCCCAAAAGAGTTAAATATTGGAAAAAAATAAATAAAAACCCTCAAAAAAAACAGATTGATTACATAAACTGGATTGAACTAATTAAATTTAGAGAAACAAGAAATTATGTGCAAAGAGTTTTGGAAAATTATAATGTCTATCGATACATTTTAGAGCAAAAACCTATAAAAATGAAAAATTTTTTTAAAGATGATCCTCTTTATTAAATATGGAATTTAATCAGTCTTTTTTTCAACAAAAATTAAAATCTGGAATAGAATTTTTCAACAAAAACAAACTAAACGAAGCTATTGAGTGTTTTAAATTTCTAGAAAATGAAAAATCGACCCAAATAATAGCTTTTTTATACTTGGGAATAATAGAAATAAAAAAAAATAATAATGAAAATGCGAAAAAATTTTTTTTTAAAATTCTCGAGATAGATAAAAATCATGAATTTGCAAATTTAAATTTAGGACTCGTTTTTTTTCAAGAAAAAGATGTAAAAAAAACAATAGATTATCTCAATAAAACACTAAATATAAATCAAGAGAATTTATTAGCTAAATATCATCTTGGATTAATCGAAATGATGAATAAAGAGTATGAAAAAGCCAAAAAAAAATTTGAAGATATCTTATTGAAGGAACCAAAAAATTTGAGTGCTCTTAATAATCTTGGGATCTGTTATTTGAAGGAAATTAATTTTAAAAAAGCAATTAATTTATTTAAACAGTGCCTTAATATAAATAATAAAAATAGACAAGCACTGCTAAATTTAGCTAATTGTTTATTTCAAATAAAAGATTTTGAAAATTCAATCATAAATTATAACAAAGTTTTAGACATAGATAAAGATCATACAATTGCTAAAATAGGATTAAGTAAATGTTACTTTGCTATAAATAATTATGACAAAGCTTTTTATTTTTTTGAGGCAAGAAAAAAAGCACAATTAGACAATTTAAAGATTACTAATAAATTAGTTAAAGAATTTAA
>CACMKP010000016.1 GCA_902614355.1 uncultured Pelagibacteraceae bacterium | reverse complement strand
ATCTTTTTTTTAGTTCAGACAGATACGATCTCTCTGATGTTGGTAGAGTAAAAATGAATTCAAGACTAGATTTGGAATGTTCAGACAAAATAACAATTTTAAGAAACGATGACATAATTGCAATAATTCATAAAATGTTAGATTTAAGAGATGGTAAGGACGAAGTAGATGATATTGATCACTTAGGAAATAGAAGAGTTAGATCTGTTGGTGAATTAGTTGAGAACCAAGCCAGAATTGGTGTTTATAGAATGGAAAGAGCTATAAAAGAAAAAATGACAACATTAGATGTTGAGTCAGCAATGCCTCAAGATTTAATAAATGCTAAACCATTAACCGTATCTTTAAAGGATTTCTTTGCCAGTTCTCAACTCTCACAATTTATGGATCAAACTAATCCTCTTTCTGAAATAACTCACAAAAGAAGGGTTTCTGCCTTAGGTCCTGGTGGTTTAACCAGAGAGCGTGCAGGCTTTGAGGTAAGAGATGTTCATCCAACCCATTATGGGCGAATATGTCCGATAGAAACACCTGAGGGACCAAATATTGGTTTGATAAATAGTTTATCAACTTATGCAAAAATAAATAAATACGGTTTTATCGAAAGTCCGTACAAAAGAGTAAAAAATGGGGTTGTACAAGATAACGTGGAGTATCTCTCTGCAATGGAAGAAACAAAATTTACCATTGCTCAAGCTAACACAAAGATTGATAAAGACGGTAAAATTATCGAGGAGTTGGTTTCATGTAGACAAAATTTGAATTTTTTGTTGGCAAAACCAAATACAATAGATTACATTGATGTCTCTCCTAAACAATTAGTCTCTGTAGCTGCATCCTTAATACCCTTTTTAGAAAATGATGATGCTAACAGAGCTCTCATGGGTTCTAATATGATGAGACAAGCGGTTCCACTTTTAAAACCTGAAGCACCTTTAGTTGGGACAGGAATTGAAAGTGATGTTGCTCTTGATTCTGGTGTAACTATAGTTGCAAAGAGAAATGGTATCGTTGATAAAATAGATGGTAAAAGAATAGTTATAAAGGTTACAGAAGAAACTGATTTTTCAAAATCAGGTGTTGATATTTATAATTTACAAAAATTTAAGAGATCAAATCAAAATACATGTATAAACCAAAGGCCATTGGTCAGAGTGGGTGATAAGGTTAAGACAGGTGATATTATTGCTGATGGACCGTCAACAAAATTAGGTGAATTGGCGCTAGGAAAAAATGTTACTGTAGCTTTTATGCCATGGCAAGGCTACAATTTTGAGGACTCTATTTTAATTTCTGAAAGATGTGTAACAGATGATGTTTTTACATCTGTTCATATTGTTGAATACGAGATAATGGCTAGAGACACAAAACTTGGTGAGGAAGAAATTACAAGAGATATTCCTAATGTTAATGAAGAGGCTTTAAAAAATTTGGATGAGTCAGGTATAGTTTATATCGGAGCAGAGGTAAATGCGGGAGACATTTTAGTTGGTAAAGTAACTCCTAAAGGTGATTCTGCATCGGGACCAGAGGAGAAGTTATTAAGATCTATTTTTGGTGAAAAAGCAATTGATGTAACAGATACTTCGCTAAAAATGTCAAGGGGAAGTAGTGGAACGGTTGTAGATGTAAGAGTGTTTAACAGACATGGAATAGAAAAAGATGAAAGATCAATTACAATTGAGCGTGCAGAAATAGACCAAGTACAACAGGATAAAATAGTCGAAGAGGAAATTTTAGAAAGAAGTATTAAACAAAGAGCCTCTCAAATTTTATCAAATTCAATTTTAGCAAAAAAAATTAAAGATGTTGAAGCTGGTACTAAACTAGACTTTGAAACTATTAATAAATTTTCAATTAATGATGTTTTTAAGATTTATTCAAATGACTCAAAAGGTGAGGAGGCACTTGTTCAATTAAAAGATCAATATACCAAAGCAAAACAAGATATAGTTGATAGATTTGAGGACAAAGTTTTAAAAATAAGAAGTGGTGATGATTTACTACCAAGTGTGATGAAAATGGTTAAAGTTTTTGTTGCTATTAAAAGAAGATTAAGACCAGGTGACAAGATGTCAGGTAGGCACGGCAATAAGGGTGTTGTTAGTAAGATTGTACCTGTCGAGGATATGCCATATAGAGAGGACGGTAGACCAGTTGACATAGTTTTAAACCCTCTTGGTGTTCCTAGTAGAATGAACGTTGGTCAAATTTTAGAAACTCATTTGGGTTGGGCATGCAAAGAATTTGGTGAAGAAGTCAAAAGATTAGTTAACGAAAATAATAAGAGAATTGAAAAAACCGAAAAAATTTCAAATTTTTTAAAAACAGTTTATGGTGATGAAATTTTTCAGAATAAAGTGGATAAGTTAAGTAAAACTGAATTTAAAGATTTGTGTGAAAACTTACAGAATGGTGTAGCGATATCAACGCCAGTTTTTGATGGTGCTAAAGAGAAAAATGTAACTGAGATGCTTGAATTAGCAAAATTACCAGGCTCTGGACAAACATACTTATGGGATGGCAGAACAGGAGAAATGTTTGATAGGCCTGTAACCGTCGGAATTATTTATATGTTAAAGCTTCATCATTTAGTTGAGGATAAGATTCATGCAAGATCGACAGGCCCTTATAGTTTGGTAACACAACAGCCGCTTGGTGGTAAAGCTCAACTTGGAGGACAAAGATTTGGTGAAATGGAAGTATGGGCTTTAGAGGCTTATGGTGCGTCTTATACGCTACAAGAAATTTTGACAGTAAAATCAGATGACGTTGCTGGACGTGTAAAAGTTTACGAGACAATTGTTAAGGGTGAAGAGAATTTTGAGTCCGGAATACCAGAGTCGTTCAATGTTTTGGTCAAAGAAATTAAATCTTTGGCATTAAATGTGGAGTTAAATTAATTATTTATGAAAAAAGAACTTACAGATCTATTTAAAAACTCAGAGATCTCGGAAGCACAAAATTTTAATAGTATTAAGATCTCATTAGCTAGTCCGGAAAAGATTAAATCATGGACTTATGGTGAAATAAAAAAACCTGAAACAATTAACTACAGAACTTTTAGACCTGAAAAAGATGGTCTTTTCTGTGCGAGAATTTTTGGCCCAATCAAGGATTATGAATGTCTATGTGGTAAATATAAGAGAATGAAATTTAGAGGGATCATTTGTGAAAAATGTGGAGTTGAGGTTACAAAGTCGAATGTCAGAAGAGAAAGGATGGGTCATATTAATCTTGCAACACCTGTTGCACATATATGGTTTTTGAAATCTTTACCAAGTAGAATTGCTTTAGCGGTTGATATGAAGCTTAAAGAGATAGAGAGAGTTTTGTATTTTGAAAATTTTATTGTTATAGAGCCTGGTTTGACTGGTTTACAAAAAAACCAACTACTGAACGAGGAAGAACTAGCAAAATATCAAGATGAGTATGGCGAGGAAGCTTTTACAGCAGGTATAGGTGCGGAAGCTGTTCTTGAAATGTTGAAGAATTTGGATCTAGAGACTGAAAGAAAAAATTTAGTATCTTATATTAAAGAGACTAAATCAAAGGTTAATGAAGAGAGAGCAATCAAAAGGTTAAAATTAATTGAGTCTTTTATCGAAACAGGTCAGAAACCTGAGTGGATGATTATGACAGTTGTGCCTGTTATTCCACCAGAATTAAGACCACTTGTACCATTAGATGGTGGAAGATTTGCCACATCTGATCTAAACGATTTATATAGACGAGTAATAAATAGAAACAATCGTCTAAAAAGATTAATGGATCTTAAAGCACCCGATATAATTGTCAGGAATGAGAAGAGGATGCTTCAAGAGTCTGTGGATGCATTATTTGACAATGGCAGACGAGGAAGAGTAATAACGGGGACAGGAAAAAGACCTTTAAAATCTTTGGCTGAAATGCTTAAAGGTAAACAAGGTAGGTTTAGACAAAATTTATTAGGTAAAAGAGTTGATTATTCTGGTCGATCCGTAATCGTTGTTGGCCCTGATTTAAAACTTCATGAGTGTGGTCTTCCAAAAAAGATGGCATTGGAATTGTTTAAACCGTTTCTATATGCGAGATTAAATAAACTTGGTTTGGCTTCTACGATTAAACAAGCTAAAAAATTAGTCGAAAAAGAAACTAATGCGGTCTGGGATGCTTTAGAACTTATAGTTAGAGAACATCCTGTATTACTGAATAGAGCACCTACTCTTCATAGGCTTGGTGTTCAAGCTTTTGAACCTAAGTTAATTGAAGGTGATGCGATAGAATTACATCCTTTGACTTGTGCAGCATTTAATGCTGATTTTGATGGTGACCAAATGGCAGTGCATGTTCCTCTGAGTTTAGAGTCTCAATTAGAAGCAAGAATTTTAATGTTATCCACTAACAATATTCTTTCACCATCTAATGGCAAACCAATAATTGTACCTAGTCAAGATATGATATTAGGTATTTACTATTTATCTCAAGAACCACTAACTGATAAACCATCAGGATATTTTTTAAATGCTGATCAAATTGAATTTGCCTTATCTTCGGGTGAAATTAAAGTTCATAGTACAATAATATCCAGGTTTGAGACTATTGATGAAAATGGAAAAACAAAATTTGAAAAATATACATCAACAGCGGGAAGATTTTTACTAGCAAATTTATTACCAAAGAACAAAGATATTAAATTTTCTCTAATAGATAGATTACTTCCTAAAAAAACTGTTTCAGAAATAATTGATGTTGTTTTTAGATTTTGTGGTCAAAAAACAACAGTTATATTTTGTGATAAATTAAAAGATTTAGGATTTAAACATGCTTTCAAAGCAGGAATTTCTTTCGGAAAAGATGATCTTATTATACCTGCAAACAAAACTCAATTAATAGAAGATACAAAAAAACTCATATCAGATTATGAGACACAATATGCCGAAGGTCTCATAACCAGAGGGGAAAAATATAATAAAGTGGTAGACGCATGGTCGAAATGCACTGATAAAGTAGCGGGAGAAATGATGAAGGGTATTTCTGCTACACAAAAAACATCGGAGGGATTAAAAATAAACTCCGTATTTATGATGGCAGATAGTGGAGCGCGTGGCTCTGCAGCTCAGATGAAGCAGTTAGCTGGTATGAGAGGTTTAATTGCTAAACCATCTGGAGAAATTATTGAAAGCCCAATTACTTCAAATTTTAAAGAAGGATTAACTGCTCTCGAGTATTTTAATTCTACTCACGGAGCTAGAAAAGGATTAGCAGATACTGCGCTTAAAACTGCAAGTTCTGGCTATCTAACAAGAAGATTATGTGATGTGGCACAAGACTTAACAATAACTAAAAAAGAGTGTGATTGTAAAAAGCCTGGATTTATAGAACTTTCAGAAATCTTAGAGGGTGGTAATGTTGTTGTAAGTATATCCGAAAGAGCACTAGGGCGAATAGCGTTCGATGACGTTAAACACCCTTTAACTGGGGAAATTATAATAAAAAAATCATCAATGATAGATGAAGCTGCATGTGATCTAATTGACTCAGCGGGTATTAAATCAATAAAAGTATATTCGGTCATGACATGTGGTTCAAAAGAGGGTGTTTGTGCGATCTCTTATGGTAGAGACTTATCAAGAGGTAAAATGGTTCATGTTGGTGAAGCAATCGGAATGATTTCCGCACAGTCAATTGGAGAACCTGGCACACAATTAACGATGAGAACATTCCATGTTGGTGGAACCGCTTCTGTGAAACAAGATTCCCAAATAGTAACAAAGACAGATGGAATTTTAAAGATAATTAATTCAAACATTTTGGAAGACTCTAAAAAGAATTTGATTGTTATGGGAAGAAACACTCAGCTATCTATAGAAGATGATAATGGTGTTCAAACTGCGATATATAAAGTTGCGTATGGTTCTAAATTATTTTTTAAAAATGAAGATAAGGTTAAAGCGAATACAAAAATTTGTGAATGGGACCCTTATACCACTCCTGTGATTGCTGAAAAATCAGGTATAGCAAGTTATGTAGATTTAATTGATGGTGTATCAATACAAGAAACAACTGATGATGCCACTGGTATTTCATCAAAATCAGTTCTTGATTGGAGATCTCAATCTAAAAGTTCTGACTTGAAACCCAGAATTACTTTAAGAGATGAAAAGGGTAATGTTATTAAAAAAGCTGATGATAATGAGGCGAGATACTATCTTGTTCCTGACTCAATTTTATCTGTAAAAGATGGACAAAATGTTTCGGCAGGAGATGTAATTGCCAGATTACCAAAAGAAACAACAAAAACAAAAGATATTACTGGAGGACTTCCTCGAGTTGCTGAGTTATTTGAGGCAAGAAAAGCAAAAGATAGTGCAATTATAGCTGAAAATGATGGTCAAGTGATATTTGGTAAAGAACTAAGAGGTAAACAAAAAGTTTCAATAGTCCCAGAGGATGGTACTGAAGCATCTAATTACCTTATACCAAAAGGAAAACATATTAATTTTAATCAGGGAGAAAAAATTAAAAAAGGTGAATATTTATTAGATGGCCAACCTTTACCACACGATATATTAAGAATAATGGGTATAAAAGATTTAACAGAGTATTTCGTTAATCAGGTACAAGAAGTTTACAGATTACAAGGTGTTGTAATTAATGACAAACACATAGAGACAATTTTAAGACAGATGCTTAAAAAAGTAGAGGTTAAAACTTCAGGTGACACATCTTATTTGCCTGGTGAAATAGTTGATAGAATAAAATTTGAGAATATGAATGAAAAATTAAAATCAAGTGGAAAAAAACCTGCGACCGGTGAAAGAGTCTTGATGGGTATTACCAAAGCTTCTTTACAGACCGAGTCATTTATATCAGCTGCTTCTTTCCAGGAGACAACAAGGGTTCTGACTGATGCAGCAATTAAAGGTAAAATTGACCCATTAAATGGGCTTAAAGAAAATGTGATTGTTGGTAGACTGGTTCCTGCTGGAACTGGTAATATAAAAAATAAATGGAATAAAAAAGCTCTTGAAGATGATAATAAGTTCTTATCTGAACAAGAAAAAATTGAGGCTTCTGAAACTCAAGTAAATCAATAGAAATAACACCACTTACTAACAGTTTTAGTTTGACAAAATCTAATTAATAAGTAATTTGGCGATATTTTTTGGTTGGAATGTAGTGCTTTAATTGCACTAAACGCTGCCATGAATAACCTGTCAGTTATTTCATCAAAAAACTTAATTATAAAAATTTATATGCCGACGATAAACCAGTTGTTAAGAAAAAAAAGAGTTAAACCTATGGCAAGGAACAAAGTTCCTGCATTGCAAAAACAACCTCTTAAAAGAGGCGTTTGTGTTAAAGTTTATACAACTACACCAAAAAAACCAAACTCGGCCTTAAGAAAAGTTGCAAGAGTAAGATTATCTAATGGATTTGAAGTCACCGCATACATTCCCGGTGAAGGTCATAATCTTCAAGAGCACTCAGTAGTTTTAATAAGAGGTGGTAGGGTCAAAGATTTACCAGGTGTCAGATATCATATATTAAGAGGTAATCTAGATACTCAAGGAGTAGCTAACAGAAAGCAAAGACGATCTCTATACGGAACGAAAAAAGGTAAATAAAGATGTCTAGAAAAAAAACTCAGCCAAAAAAAAATATTACACCAGATCCAAAATTTAAATCTACAATCATTCCAAAATTAATAAATAACATTATGTTTGATGGAAAAAGAGGTGTTGCAGCAAAAATAGTTTATGATGCAATAGAAAAAATTAAAACTAAATCAAAAGACGAACCAATAAATATATTTAATGAAGCAATCAACAATATAAAACCAACTGTTGAAGTACGTTCGAGAAGAGTAGGTGGAGCAACCTATCAAGTCCCAGTTGAAGTAAAAAGTAAAAGAGCACAAGCTTTAGCTATAAGATGGTTAGTAGAGTCCGCTAGAAAAAGAAAAGATAAAGATATGTCCGATAAAATTTTCAATGAACTTTATGATGCTTATGAGAAAAAAGGTGCAGCAGTTAAAAAAAGAGAGGATGTTCACAAAATGGCAGAGTCAAATAAAGCCTTTGCACACTTTAGGTGGTAAATAATATGGCAAGGACACATAATTTAAACAAATACAGAAATATAGGTATCATGGCACATATTGATGCTGGTAAAACAACCACGACAGAAAGAATTCTGTATTACACGGGTAAAAGCCACAAAATTGGCGAGGTACATGACGGCGCTGCAACTATGGATTGGATGGAGCAAGAGCAAGAAAGAGGTATTACAATTACATCAGCAGCCACAACTTGTTTTTGGCAAGATCACAGAATAAATATAATTGATACTCCTGGTCATGTTGATTTTACAATTGAAGTTGAAAGGTCATTAAAAGTTTTAGATGGTGCGGTTGCAGTTTTTGATGGTGTTGCTGGAGTAGAACCACAATCAGAAACAGTATGGAGACAAGCAGATAAATATAAAGTCCCAAGAATTTGTTTTGTAAATAAGTTGGATAGAACAGGTGCAGATTTTTTTAGATGTGTTGAAATGATAAAAGATAGATTAGGAGCTAAACCTTTGGTTCTTCAAGTCCCCGTTGGAATTGAGTCTTCATTAACTGGTGTAATTGATTTAGTTAAAATGAAGGCCCAGATTTGGAAAAATGAAGCACTAGGAGCAGAGTGGGAGTATAAAGATATCCCTGATGACCTAAAAGAAGTTTCTAATAAATATAGAACTGAATTAGTAGAGTTGGCTGTAGAACAAGATGAAAAATTAATGGAAAGTTATTTAAATGGTGATGAGATAAAAGAGGAAGATTTAATCAAATGTGTAAGAAAAGGGACATTAAGTTTCGATTTTGTTCCTGTTTTGACTGGGTCAGCTTTTAAAAACAAAGGTGTTCAACCACTATTAGATGCTGTTGTGAATTATTTACCAAGTCCTGAAGACATAAGCTCAATCAAAGGAACAAAAGTAGGATCTGATGAGGAAGTTGAAATGAAATTTGAGGACAATTCACCATTTTCAGCTCTAGCATTTAAAGTCGCAAACGACCCTTTTGTAGGTTCTTTAACCTTTATCAGAGTTTATTCGGGAACAATTAAATCTGGAACTTCTATTTACAATTCATCTACAGATAAAGAGGAAAGGGTTGGAAGAATGTTGTTAATGCATGCTAACTCTAGAGAGGATATAAAAGAGGCTAATGCAGGTGATATTGTATCTTTAGCTGGATTAAAAAATACAATGACTGGTCATACTTTGTGTAATAAAGACAATCCAGTTTTATTAGAACCAATGGAATTTCCTGATCCTGTTATCGAAATAGCTGTTGAGCCCAAAACAAAAGGCGACCAAGAAAAAATGGGTGAAGCTTTAGCTCGTTTAGCTAAAGAGGACCCATCGTTTAGAGTTTCATCAGATGAGGAGTCAGGTCAAACTATCATCAAAGGGATGGGCGAACTTCATCTAGACATTATTGTTGATAGAATGAAAAGAGAATTCAAAGTTGAGGCAAATGTTGGCGCGCCACAAGTTGCATATAGGGAAACAATAGAAAAGTCTGCAGAGTTTGAATATATACACAAAAAACAGAGTGGTGGAGCTGGACAGTTTGCAAAAGTTAAGCTTTCAATTGAACCTCAAGAACCAGGTAAAGGTAGATTAGTTGAAAGTGCAATTAAGGGAGGTGCTATACCTAAAGAATTTATCCCTGGTGTTGAAAAAGGAATTGAAACAGTTTCAGATAGTGGAATTTTAGCAGGATTTCCAATGATTGATTACAAAGTCACAATAGTTGATGGTTTACATCATGATGTTGACTCAAGTGTTTTAGCATTTGAATTAGCCAGTAGAGCGTGTTTTAAAGAAGCTTGTACGCAAGGTGGTTTAAAACTTTTAGAACCGATTATGAGAGTTGAAGTCGTAACTCCTGAGGATTACATGGGAGATGTAATCGGTGATTTAAATAGTAGAAGAGGTCAAATTAGCACTCAAGAACAAAGAGGAAATGCAACTGTTATTACTGCTATGGTACCACTTGCAAACATGTTTGGATATATAAATAGTTTGAGATCCATGTCTCAGGGTAGAGCTCAATATTCAATGTTTTTTGATCATTATTCAAAAGTTCCTCAAAATGTTCAAGATGAAGTAACAAAAAAAGTAGCAGGTTAAAATGGAAAAACAAAATATTAGAATAAAACTAAGAGCCTACGATAATAAGATTCTGGATGCATCAACTGAGGAAATAGTTAACACTGTTAAAAGAACAGGAGCTACTATAAAAGGGCCAATACCTTTACCGACAAGAATAGAGAGATACACAGTGTTAAGGTCACCGCATATTGATAAAAAGAGTAGAGAACAATTTGAGTCGAGAACACACAAAAGATTAATTGATATAATTGAACCAACACCACAAACTGTTGAGGCTTTAATGAAACTTGATTTGGCTTCAGGTGTCGATGTGGAGATAAAAATTTAGTTATGAGTGAAATTGCTTTAATCGGAAAAAAAATAGGAATGACAAGAGAGTTTTATAAAACTGGTCAATTAGTTCCTGTTACAGTTTTAAAGATGGAAAAAGCTCGGGTGATTCAAGTAATTGATAAAGAAAAAAGAGGATATAATGCTGTCCAACTTGGCTTCGGCAAAATCAAAAACTCAAAGATTTCTAAACCTTTGAAAGGATATTATGCAAAAAAAAATACTGAGGTTAAAAAAAAATTAAAGGAATTCAGAGTAGTTGAAACTAGTAAATATAAAGAGGGAAATGAATTTGGTTTAGAAATTTTTAATGATGTCAAATTTGTTGATACAAAGTCAAAAACTATTGGTAAAGGTTTTGCTGGGGCAATGAAAAGACATAATTTTGGTGGATTAAGAGCATCTCATGGTGTCTCAATATCACATAGGTCACATGGCTCGACAGGTCAAAGACAGGACCCAGGAAAAGTTTTTAAGGGAAAAAAAATGGCTGGTCATATGGGTAACAAACTAAGAACAATGCAAAATATTGAAATTATTAAAACAGATCTCGAAAATGAACTTCTTTATCTCAAGGGTTCTATTCCAGGTTCTAAAAATTCAGAAGTTTTAGTTAAAAAATCAGTTAAAAATATTGCCAAAAAAACTATAGATGAAAAAATTAAAGCTGCTGAACAAGCAAAGAAAACTCCAGATAAGAAGAAAAAATAATGAAAATAGAAAAATTAAATATTAATGGAAAAAAAGAGTCTATCGAAGTTTTGGACAAAATTTTTTCAGCTAAAATAAACAAAAGACTTATCAGTAGTGTTTTGTATAAAACTAATGCTAATTATAAAGGTCGTCATGCAAAAACTAAGCAACAAAATGAGGTTTCTGGACCAACTTCAAAAATATATGCTCAAAAAGGAACAGGTAATGCAAGGCACGCAAGTAGAAAAGCACCTATATTTGTTGGTGGGGGTGTTGCTCATGGTCC
>CACMKP010000015.1 GCA_902614355.1 uncultured Pelagibacteraceae bacterium | reverse complement strand
TTTTGAGATTGAATATATCACTTTAACCCATTCGATTTTAGAACCTAATGGCCTTAGAATTCAAACACCAGCAGGTATTGTTTTACATACTGGTGACTGGAAAGTTGACCCAAATCCCCTGATTGGTGCCGAGATTAATTCAAAGAGATTAAAAGAAATTGGTGATGAAGGTGTTCTAGCAATGATTTGTGACTCTACTAATGTTTTTAGTGCTGGGCGCTCAGGTTCTGAATTAGATGTGAGAAAAAGTATGTTGAACATAATGAGTAGGTTGAAAAAAAGAATTATAATAACCTCATTCGCATCGAATGTTGCAAGAATGGAGTCAGCTTTCTATTGCGCAGAAAAAACAGGAAGACAAATTTCCCTTGTTGGTAGATCTATGCACAGAATATACAAAGCAGCTAGACAATGTGGATATCTTAAAAATACCATTGAACCAATAGATCCAAGAGAAGCAAAAAATTTTGCTAGAGAAAAAATTGTATATCTTTGTACAGGTAGCCAGGGTGAACCGATGGGCGCAATGATGAGAATTTCAAATTATACACATCCGGATGTATTTATTGAGAAAGGAGATGCAGTAATTTTTTCCTCAAAAATAATACCAGGAAATGAAAAAAAACTTTACAAACTTCACAATCAATTAGTCAAGGATGGAATAGAAGTAATTTCAGAAGAGAGTGAGTTTATCCATGTTTCCGGGCATCCAAATAGAGAAGATTTAAAAGATATGTATGATTGGGTTAAACCAAAATGTATAATTCCTGTTCACGGAGAACACAGACATATGATTGAGCATATTGCTTTTGCTAAAGAAATGCAGGTACCTTATCCTGTTCAAGTAGAAAATGGTGATATAGTAAAATTAGCTCCAGGAGACTATCCAGAAGTTTATGATAAAGCTCCCAGTGGAAGACTATATTTGGATGGCAATGTAAGTGTTGAGGAAAACTCTCAATCTATAAAAGATAGAAAAAACTTAGGATCTAACGGTTATCTTGAAATAACTATTTTAATTACACCTAAAGGAAACATTCACAATAATCCAATAATAAACTTTAGAGGATTACCAATTTATGAAACAGATGAATTTATTTACTTATTAGAAGAAGAAATAGAGAAAACAGCAAAAACATTTAATATTGGAAATAAAAGTCAAAGACACAATCTTATAGATGCACTTAAAATTGCAGCTAGAAAATTTACGAAAGAAAAAACAGGCAAAAGACCTTTCACCAACATTAATTTAGTTGATATTTAATGAGTGCTACCGGACTTGCTATAATTTATATAATCATTTGGTGGATTGTTTTTTTTGCGATTTTACCTATTGATGTTGATAGAATAAAGATTGAAAAAATTGAAGGTGAGGATCCTGGATCACCAGAAAATCCTAAGATTTTGAAAAAATTCATTTATTGCACTGGAATAACAACTATTTTATTCACAATTATATATTTGTTAATGAGGTTTGAATATTTAAACTTAAGAAATATAATTATCTAACATGCATATTTCAAAATCTTTTATTCCAATTTTAAAAAATAATCCTTCAGAGGCCAAAATTAAATCCCACCAATTAATGTTAAGGGTGGGTATGATAAAACAATCATCAGCAGGTATATACTCCTGGTTACCACTTGGCTTCAAAGTTATGAAGAAAATTGAACAAATTGTAAGGGAAGAACAAGATGGGATTGGTGTTCAGGAAATTTTAATGCCGACAATACAATCCAGTGAAATTTGGAAAGAGAGCGGAAGATATAAAGATTACGGTGAGGAAATGCTAAGAATAAAAGATCGTCAAAATCGTGAAATGTTGTATGGCCCTACAAATGAGGAATTGATAACAGATATATTTAGAACCTCGATTAAATCTTATAAATCTCTTCCACAACTTTTATATCATATTCAATGGAAATTTAGAGATGAGATTAGACCAAGATTTGGAATAATGAGATGTAGAGAGTTTTACATGAAAGATGCTTATTCTTTCGATATATCTGATGAAGAAGCATTTTTTTCTTATAATAAATTTTTCTTGTCATATCTTAAAACATTTAAAAAATTAAATTTAAAAGCTATACCAATGGCAGCAGATACAGGTCCAATTGGAGGAAATCTATCTCATGAATTCATTATTTTAGCTGAAACTGGTGAAAGTAAAATTTTTACTGACAAAAGAATTTTTGATTTAAGTATAGACAATGCAAAATTAGAGAAAGAATCTCTAGGGAATATGAGAAAAGAATATGAACAATATTATGCAGTTACCGATGAAAAATTTGATAAGACTGAATTTGAAAAGAAAGTTTCTGAAAAAGATAGATTAATAACAAAAGGAATTGAAGTTGGTCATATATTCTATTTTGGAGATAAATATTCTAAACCTATGGGCGCTTCGGTTGATTTACCAGGTGGAAAAAAAGATTTTGTTAAAATGGGTTCTTACGGCATAGGAGTTTCTAGATTAGTAGGCGCAATAATAGAGGCTAAATATGATGAAAAAAATGAAGTCATGAAATGGCCAATTTCTATTGCTCCCTATCATGTTGCGATAATTCCAATGATCAACAAAAATGATAATTCACAATTAGATAAAGCAAATAATATCTTACTAGAACTTAAAAAAAATAATATTGAAGCAATAATTGATGATACTGATGAAAATATTTCATCAAAAATTAAAAAGATGAATTTAATAGGTGCACCTTTTCAAATTATTATTGGTAAACAGGTTGAAGGCGATAAATTAGAGTTTAAAGAAGTTGATGGAGTAACTCAAAAAATTGAATTAAAAGACATCATTAAGATAATTAATAAACAAAAAGTAAACAATTGATTTCTCGATTAGAAAAAGAGATTACATTTAGATTTCTAAAAGCCAGAAAAAAAGATGGTTTTTTAAATATTATTTCAATTTTTTCATTTATTGGAATTGGGTTGGGTGTAGCTGTTCTAATTGTAGTTATGTCGGTTATGAATGGTTTTAGAACAGAATTGGTAAATAAGATAATTGGTTTTAATGCCCACATGACAGTTAAGCCTTATGAAAACAAAATTGCAAAAGAAAAATTAAATAATCAAAACTTAAAATCAATTTCTGAAAGTTTAATTTTTAGCAATTCAGGCGAAGGAATTATGATCAAAAAAGATATTACCAAAGGTATTCTTTTAAGAGGGTACTTTGCCAAAGATTTTTCTAAATTAGACATCGTTAATAATGGAAATTTTTTGGGTAGTGAAAATGAATTGTCAAAAAACTCTATATCTATAAGTAAAGAATTAAGTTTTTCTTTAAACTTGGAGATTGGTGATGAAATTACTTTAATGTCTTCATCTGGTGTACAAACAATTATCGGCAGTCTTCCTAAGCAAAAAAAATTTACAGTTGTTTCACTCTTTGATAGCGGTGTAATTGACTTTGATAATAATGTTGCTTTTATAAATCTTGTCACACTTGAGGATTTTTTTAATTTAAAACCAAAAAAGCGTAATTTAGAGATTTATTTAAATAATCCTAAAAATATTGAATATAAAAAGACTATAGTTCAAAAAGTTTTTGATGATGAATTTATTTACACTTGGTCCGATATGAACAAATCATTGTTTTCCGCATTAAAAGTTGAACGAAATGTTATGTTTATTATTTTAACATTAATAATAATCGTTGCAGCGTTTAATATAATTTCTGGTTTGACAATATTAGTAAAAAATAAAACAAAAGAAATTGCTATACTTAAATCAATTGGTGTTCTTAATAAGTCAATCATAAAAATTTTTTTCTTAATTGGTGTGATTATAGGAACTTCGGCTACAATTTTTGGTATAATCTTGGGTGTTGCTTTTTCTATGTATGTAGAAAATTTAAGACAATTCCTAAGTGAATTTTTTAACATAAGCTTATTTCCTGAGGAAATATATTTTTTAAGCTCTATGCCTTCAGAAATTAATCTCATTTCAATATTAATTATTTCTATTTGCTCAATTTTGATAACTATTTTGGTATCAATATTTCCAGCGTTTAAAGCTGCAAAACTCGATCCTGTAAAATCCCTTAAATATGAATAATCTAATTAAAATATCTAAATTAAATAAATCTTTCGAAGGTATAAAAAAGATTAATGTCTTAAAAAGTATTTCTTATAATTTTAAAAAAGGTAAAATTTATTCCTTGATGGGCCCATCAGGTTCAGGTAAATCAACATTATTAAATTTATTATCTTTAATTGATAGACCTACCTCAGGTTTAATTACATTTGAAAATAAAAAGATAAATTACAATGATACCAATAAAAATGATGTTTTAAGAGCTAACAAAATTGGGATTATTTACCAACAAGATAATTTATTGCAAGATTTTACTTCATTGGAGAATATTTATTTAGCTGCTTTAGCTGGTGGTAATGATGAGAAAGTTGCAGCTAATAAGGCAAAAAATTTATTAAAAAAAGTAGGGCTGACTAATAGATCAGATCATTATCCCTCACAATTATCTGGTGGTGAAAAACAGAGGATTTCTATTGCAAGAGCGGTTGTCAATAATCCCCAAGTAATTTTAGCTGATGAGCCAACTGGAAGTTTAGATTTACAAACAGCAAAAGAAATTTTTGGACTTTTAAAAAATCAGATAAATAAAGAAAGATTAATAATATTTGCAACTCATAATAGATTTTTTGCTAATAAGGCTGATTGCTTATTGGAAATAACTAATGGTAATATAAAAACCATTAATGCTCGAATCTAAATTTCAAAAGTTTAATCATTTAAAACTTCACACTCAATATTCTATATGTGAGGGAGCAATAAAAATTGATGATCTTAAAGAGACTTTAAAAGAAAATAAAATTAAATCTTTAGCAATATGTGACACCTCAAATTTATGTGGGGCATTAGAATTTTCAGATAAAATATCTAAAATTGGTACTCAGCCAATAATAGGAACTCAAATAAACTTTAAGTATGAGGAAACTAGGGGATTAATTCCATTATTTGCAATGAATGAAATTGGTTACAAAAGGATAATTGAACTATCTTCAATATCATACTTAAATAACGACGACTTATCTGAACCGAGTGTTCCTTTTAGTGAATTACTAAAAAAAAACCAGGGTATTGCAATATTTTCTGGGACCGTGTTCGGTTTATTCGGAAATTTATTTGATAAAGGTAAATATTCAGATATTGAAAAATTATATTCAGAACTCAAATCAATTTATAAAGATAGATTTTATATTGAAATACAAAGACATGGAGATCAAAATGAGGATAGTTTTGAAAAAATGAATTTAAAAAAATCCAATGATTTAAAGATACCTTTGATTGCAACGAATGAAACCTTTTATATTGATAAAGATATGCACGAGGCACATGACGCCTTAATTTGTATTAAGAACAAGACTTATATACAAGAAAAAAAAAGAATAAAATTTAGTAATAAGCACTATTTAAGAAATGATAAAGAGATGTATGAGTTGTTTTCCGACATCCCCGAAGCACTTGAAAATAATTATAACTTTCCATATAGATGTAATTTTAAGCCCTCATTTTCGAAACCTATTTTACCTAATATTAGTTCTGAAAAAGATGGTGATGCAAATGATATTCTTAAAAAAAATTCAATTATTGGACTAGAGGAAAAATTTATTAAAGTTTTTAAAAAAAAAATTGGTAATTTAACCTCAGATAAAGATTACCAAAAATATCTAGATAGGCTTAATCATGAGTTAAATATTATTATTGAAATGAAATATTCAAGTTATTTTTTAATTGTATCTGATTATATTAAATGGGCAAAAAAAAATGATATACCTGTGGGCCCTGGAAGAGGATCAGGAGCCGGATCATTAGTTGCTTGGTGTCTTTCTATAACAGATGTTGATCCTATAAAATATAATTTAATTTTTGAGAGATTTTTAAACCCTGATCGTATATCTATGCCTGATTTTGATATCGATTTTTGTGAGGAAAAGAGAGATTTAGTTTTTGAATATCTAACAAAGAAATATAGAGATAGTGTTGCACACATTATTACTTTTGGAAAATTAAAAGCTAGAATGGTAATTCGAGATGTAGGTCGTGTTATGGGGCTTTCTTATGGTTTCGTTGACAGCATTTCAAAAATGATACCATTTGACCCTTCAAGACCTCAAAATTTAACTGAATGTATAGCAGGAGAGCCAAGACTTCAAAAGTTGATAAATGAAGACCCTAGAGTAAAAAAATTAATTAATCTATCTTTGAAACTTGAAGGACTAAACAGAAATGTTGCAACTCATGCGGCAGGTGTAGTAATAGCAGACAAAAAACTTACTGATTTTGTTCCATTATATAAAGATAATACAGCAGACCTACTTTTGCCTTCAACACAATTCGATATGTACTCTGCTGAAAACGCAGGTCTAATAAAATTTGATTTTTTAGGTCTTAAAACATTAACTGTGATCAACAATACACAAAACATAATAAGAAGAAAAAATAAAAATTTTGATATAGAGAATATCAGTTACGAAGACGAAAAAGTTTTTGAATTATTATCCTCTGGTAACACTGTTGGTCTATTTCAAATTGAGAGTGCTGGAATGCGAGAAGCACTTATCCAAATGAAACCAAATCATATTGAGGATATTATAGCTTTAGTGGCACTATATAGACCAGGCCCAATGAGCAATATACCTATTTATAATGATTGTAAACATGGAAAACAAAAACCAGATTATCTTCATCCACTATTAGAGGAAATCTTAAGGCCAACATATGGTGTTATAATATATCAAGAACAAGTAATGCAAATAGCTCAGAAATTATCAGGTTTTACTGCCGGTCAAGCAGATATACTTAGAAGAGCTATGGGTAAGAAAAAAAGAGCTGAATTAGAAAAACAAAAACAAAGTTTTATTTCTGGGGCTGTAAAGAACGGTATAAGTAAAGACATTGCAGCAGGAATATTCTTAAAAATAGAACCTTTTGCAGAATATGGATTTAATAAAAGTCACGCTGCAGCATATGCAATTATATCTTACCAAACAGCTTATTTAAAAACATATTTTCCTAAAGAATTCATAGCTGCATCAATGACAATGGATATTTCAAATCAAAATAAATTAAGTGAGTTTTATGAAGAACTTAAAAGGTTAAATATTGAGATTGAAAGACCCAATATTAATAAATGTTTTGCAGATTTTAAAAATGATGAACAAAAATTTTATTATGCCCTTGGAGGAATTAAGGCAGTCGGATTTGAGGCTATTTCAAATATTGTGAAAGAAAGAATAAGCAACGGTAAGTTTAAATCTATAAATGATTTTTTAAATAGAATAAATCCAAAAGATATAAATAAACTTCAATTGGAAGGACTGGTAAAAGGAGGTGCTTTTGATTGTTTAATTGATAATAGGCAAGCTTTATATAATTCAATACCCAACTTAATAACAAAGTCAAAAAATATTTATGAAAATAAATCTGCAAATCAAATTGATTTATTCGGTAGCAATAACATCGAAAATGATGATTTCATCCCATTAATAAAAGATTGGAATTTTGAGGAAAGATTATCAAAAGAATTTGAGGCTGTTGGTTTTTTTATATCAGACCATCCATTAAATCAATTTAAAGAAATTTTTAACGACTATGATATAGTCGATTATCAAAAATTTAGTAGTGAGAGTGATATTAAAGATACGAATATAGCTGCAACTTTACTAAAGATTCAAGAAAGAAAAACTTCAAAAGGTAACGCGTATGCGATACTTAAATTAACAGATTCTTCTAGTGTATTTGAATTATTTATTTTTTCGGAAGTATTAGACTCTAATCGAAATATCTTAAAAGAAGGAAACTCTTTAATACTTACTATCAACAAGTCTTTATCAGATGAGAGTAATAGATTTAAAAGGTTTAATGTTAGGAAGATTGTTTCTCTAAAAGACTTATTAAATAAACCTATAAAAAATATCACTTTTAATTTGAATTCTGCAGAAGATTTAGACGAAATAAAAAAATTTTTAATCATTCCTGGGGAAACAAAAATAAATATAAAGATAGATGACAATAGTAGGGTTCTAGATTTTAATTTACAAAACGGAAGAAAAATAGACAGAAAATCCATAAATTTAATAAGAAATAAGGATATTTCAGCTTTAATAAGCTAAATTATACTTGTTAAAATGAAAAAATATTTGTAAAAAATCGCAAATTAATTAGTACGCACACAGTTTTTGGTTTTATACCTCCGGTCCTTAAATGGAAATTACTGTGGTGGCTTAACCGGGAATAAATATGAAAATACCTAACGTTACAATTCAACAACTATTAGAAGCTGGTGTTCATTTAGGACATAAGACACTTAGATGGAATCCAAAAATGAAAAAATATATTTTTGGAAAGAGAGATTCAATACATATTATTGATCTTACTCAAACATTACAACTAACTAAGATTGCATTAGAGAAAGTTTACCAAACAGTTTCAAATAATGGAAAAATTTTATTTGTTTCTACAAAAAAACAAGCTTCAGAAGCAATAGCTGAAGTTGCAAAAGAAACAGACCAATATTTTGTAAACTATAGATGGTTAGGTGGAATGTTAACTAATTGGGGAACTATATCTAATTCGATTAAAAAACTTAAGAAATTGGAAATAGATTTGGTTGCTGAAAACAGAGGTTTTACAAAAAAAGAATTACTTAAAATGAGTGTTAAAAAAGACAAATTACAGAGATCTTTAGGCGGAATTTCTGAGATGAAGAAAATTCCTGATTTAGTATTTGTAATAGATACTAACTATGAGTCCTTGGCGATTCAAGAGTCATCTAAATTGGGAATTCCAATTATAGCAATCCTTGACAGTAATTCTAATCCAGATGGAATCGATTTTCCTATACCAGGTAATGATGATGCAAGAAGATCAATTGATCTTTACTGTTCTTTAATTAAAGAAACAATAATGAGTGCTAAAAAAAATGTCCCTAATTTAGAGTCAAATAAACAAGAAGATAAAATTGATGAAAAAAAAATTGATAAAACTAGACAAGAAATAGATAGAGAAAAATTAGATATAAAATTTTCAGGGAAAAAGAAAGAAAAGCTAAATTGAGATGAGTGATATTGAAAAAGTAAAAAAACTCAGGGAAGCAACAGGAGCTGGTTTTAAAGATTGTAATTTAGCAATCAAAGAGTCAAAAGGTGATTTAGATAAAGCAGTTGAGATTTTAAGAGTTAAAGGAATTTCAAAAGCTTCAAAAAAAATGTCTAGGGAAGCTAGAGAGGGTGTTGTGGCTATAAGCGGTGATAATAAAAAAACATCAATCATAGAGGTTAATTGCGAAACAGATTTTGTTGCTAAAAATGAAAATTTTATTGAATTTGTAAAAGAAATAAGTGAATTAAATAATGAAAAAAATTCTGATATTGATGAACTAAAAAATAGTGTAATGAAAAATGGTAAATCAGTCAGTGATAATCTTGTTGCGTTAATAGCAAAAATTGGTGAAAAAATTACTATAGGTAAAACAAAAACAATCTCAAATAACTCCTCAACTAACTATCAATACCTTCACACAATCGTGAAAGATAATTTAGCAAAGTTAGCAGTAGTAGTTTCATTAGAAACAAAAGACCAATCTGATACTGTAAAAAATTTTGGTAAACAATTATCAATGCATATAGCAGCATCAAACCCATTAGCTTTAGAGTCAGACTTAATAGATAAGGCGATTTTAGATAAAGAACAAGAATTGGTAAATGAAGAACTAAAAAACTCTGGCAAACCAGACGACATAGCTAAAAAGATTAGTTTAGGTAAAATGAATAAATTTAAAGAGGAAAATTCTTTGTTAACACAAGCATGGGTGATGGAGCCAAAAAAGAAGGTTAAAGATATTATTAAAGAACTTTCTATTAATGATTTAAAAATTAAAGAATTTAGCAGAATCAAAATAGGTGACTAAATGTTTGATGAAAAGTCTCACAGTCTCAAAATGGATAAAGCCATTGAAGTTTTTTCAAAAGAACTATCTTCATTAAGAACGGGCAGAGCGAATGCCGCTATGCTTGATATAATAAAAGTCGACGTCTATGGACAACAAATGCCGATTAATCAAATTGCAAGTATCACAACGCCCGAACCAAGAACTATTAATATTCAAGTATGGGACCAGAATAATGTTTCATTGATTGATGGAGCGATAAAAAAATCAGAGTTAGGTTTAAATCCCCAGATCGATGGTCAATTAATAAGACTACCCGTTCCTGAACTAAACGAAGAAAGAAGAACAGAACTTAAAAAATTGATTAAATCAATGGGTGAGAAATGTAAAATTTCAATAAGAAATATTAGAAGAGATGCTAACGAAGAATTAAAAAAATTGTTAAAATCTAAAGAAATAGGTGAAGATGAGGAAAAATCTTTTGAAAAAAATATTCAAAATATAACAGATAATCACACTAAAATTGTTGATGAAAAAGTATCAACCAAAGAAAAAGAAATAATGACAATATGAACCCATTAAGACATGTGGCCATCATAATGGATGGTAATGGTAGATGGGGCTTAAGATATAAAAATTCAAGAAACGCTGGTCACAAAGCTGGCCTTAATACAGTTGAAAAAATTTTAAAAGAAACTGTTAAAAATAAAATCAGATTCCTTACCTTATATGCATTTTCTACTGAAAATTGGAAAAGGCCAAAAAAAGAAATTAATTATCTTTTTGATTTACTGGAGAACTTTTTAATCAATAGAATTGAGGAACTTCACAAACAAAATATCAAATTAAAGATTATCGGTTTTAAAAACTTTTCTCCAAAGTTAAATAAGCTTCTAAGTTTATCTGAGAAAAAAACATCAAAAAATAAAAAATTACAAATTAATCTTGCCTTAAATTATGGATCTAAAACTGAATTAATTCATGCGTTTAAAAAGATATATAAAAATAAAGAGAGGGTAAATGAAAAAAATATTTCAAACTATTTACAAACAAAAGATATTCCAGACCCAGATTTATTAATTAGGACTGGAAATACAAAAAGATTAAGTAATTTTTTACTATGGCAATTGGCATATTCCGAAATATTTTTTGAAAAAAAATTATGGCCAGATTTTAATGAAAAAGATTTTAATAGAGTAATTAAGTCTTATAAGAAAATAAAAAGGAATTTTGGTAACATATGATTAATACTGAGTTACAAAAGAGAATTTTAAGTTCAATAATCTTATTACCAATTGCTATATTTTCTATTTATCATGGATCACTATTTTTTTTATTCTTTTTGCTCGTACTTTTTTTGTTAACTAGTTACGAATGGTTAAAGATGTGTAAAAAAAATTACTTGATATGCTCTTTTGGGGTTCTTTTTTTAATTTTCTCATTTTTTTCAGCCTTTTTTATGAGAGAAAATATGGGTCAATTTTTTTTTCTATTTATAATATTCATTTGTGTTTTGACAGATTTAGGAGGTTATATATTTGGTAAAATTTTCAAGGGGCCTAAACTTACAAAAATAAGTCCCAATAAAACTTATTCTGGAGTAGTTGGTAGTTTTTTACTTTCACTAGTTGTAGGTATTATTTTTTTAGAATACATAAATAAAAATCTTCTAGAAAATAATTCTTTCAAGATTTATTTTGGCATTTTATTTATCTCATTGATAAGTCAATTAGGTGACTTAATAATTTCTTATTTTAAAAGGAAAGCTAAATTGAAACATACTGGAAATATTTTACCTGGACATGGAGGTCTGCTTGATAGAGTGGATGGAATGATTTTTGTAATACCAATAATATTTATTTTAAATTCTATTATGTAATGAAAAAAAAAATTGCAATACTAGGCTCGACAGGCTCAATAGGAAAAACTTTGATCGAAATTATTAAAAAAGACAAAAAAAATTTTGAGATAATATTGTTATCTACTGATGCAAATTATAAAGAACTTTTAAAACAAGCTAAATTTTTCAAAGTCAAAAATCTTATTATAAATAATCCTTTAAGTTATTCAGAGGCTAAAAAAAGT
>CACMKP010000014.1 GCA_902614355.1 uncultured Pelagibacteraceae bacterium | reverse complement strand
GTAAATGATATTAAATCTTCAATGTTTAAAGACTTGGTTGAAATATAAAGATTTTTAATTACGAATTCGTTTTTAAAATAAGAAATTAATGATATTTTAGTTTTAATACTTTCAGTTTCTAAGACCTCTTTTTTATTTCTAATTTTCGAGCCTAAAATTTTTACATTTATTTTTAACTTTAACGGGTTAAGCTTTAAATTTACTTGCTTTAGTTCAAGGTCGAGGTTCTTATTTATGCTTGTCAATTTACTTTTTATTTGATTGTTAAATTGATCTGTTTCAATACCTACCAAACTAAAATAAGTTAAAAATATAATAATAACTAAGGTAAATATTATTGTAATTTTTGAAATTATTTTCATATATCTTGATACAATGATTTTTCTAGAAACTGATCAATATCTCCGTTTAACACTTTATCTGGATCTGAACTTTCATGATTTGACCTATTGTCCTTAACAAGTCTATAAGGTTGTAAAACATAAGATCTAATCTGATGGCCCCATCCAATCTCTGATTTTGTAGATTCATGACTTTGATTTTCTTTTTCCTTTTTTTTTATTTCAAAATCATACAGTCTTGCTTTCAGCATATTTAAACATGTTTCTTTATTTTTATGTTGAGATCTCTCATTTTGGCACTGAACAACAATTTTTGTGGGTAAATGAGTTATTCTTACAGCGCTATCTGTAGTATTAACATGTTGCCCTCCTGCTCCACTCGAACGATAAGTATCAATTCTTAAATCTTTATCTAATATTTCTATATTGATGTTTTCATCTACAACTGGATAAACCCAAACACTTGCGAAACTTGTGTGTCTTCTAGCGCCAGAGTCGAATGGTGAAATTCTTACCAGTCTATGAATACCTGACTCTTTTTTTAACCATCCAAAAATATAATCTCCCTCAATTTTAATTGTAGATGATTTAATTCCTGCTTCGTCACCTTTGTGTTCACTTATCAAACTTGACTTAAACTTTTTTTGAACAGACCATTTTAGATACATTCTTCTCAACATTTCTGCCCAATCCTGACTTTCTGTACCACCCGCACCTGCATGTATCTCTATATAGCAATCAAGAGAATCTGCTTCGCTTGACAAAAAACATCTTATCTCATTTTTTTTTACTAATGCTCTCAAATCTTTAATATTTTTTAATAATTCATTTTGAAAATTTGTGTTTCTTTCTTCAATAGCCAATTTATTGAGTTCATCAAAGTCCTTTAAATTGTTAATAGATTTTTCGTAAGAACTTACTAATTCTTCATACAATTTTTTTTCTTTAATAACTTTTTGAGAGTTTGATTTATCTTTCCAAAAATTTGGATCAAGAAGTTTTTTGTTATGGTCTTTTAATTTTATATAAATACCATTCTTTTCAAAGATACTCCTTTACTCTTTGATTTATTTTTTCAATATCTTTTTTTAAATCTAAATATTTAGAATCCATTAATAAAACTTTAATATATTATTAATATCTAATCTATTATTATTTGAGTACAATATTTTACCATCTACAACATTCTTACTTTTATAAGCCTCTAGAATTGTGTTCTTTGATGTAAATTTAGCCTTTTGACCTGTAGATGGATCAATAACCATCATAGTTATACCTTTTGATACTTTAAAGGGTCTCGCATCAGATTTTCGTACTGCTGATTGGACAAATTTTTTAAATATTGGTAAAGCTGTTTTTGAGCCAGTCTCAAATTTACCTAGAGGTTCTGGATTATCCATCCCAACATAAACACCTATAACATAATTTGAGGTAAAACCTATAAACCAAGTATCAGTATTCTCATTTGTGGTTCCTGTTTTACCTGCCAAATTTAAATTTAAATCTCTTAATTTTTTTCCAGTTCCTCTTTTAATCACTCCTTCCAACAATGATGTAATTTGATAGGCTGTCTGGGGAGAAAAAACTTGCTTATAAGTATCTTTAATTTCTGGATAATCATTCCCAGTAAATGAAATCATATTACAATTACTACAAGTTCGTTTATCATTGTTCAATATTGTATTTCCTTCACTATCTTGTATCCGGTCAACAAGAATTGGCGTGACTAACTTGCCTCCATTTATAAATGCTGAATAAGCTGATGTTAATTTTAAAAGAGTAGTCTCAGCAGAACCAAGTGAGATGGATAATAATTCATTCGGATCTTCATATATACCAAGATCTTTTGAAAATTGAGCTAAATTTTTCACACCTAGTTTTTGAGCTATTCTTACAGTCATCAAATTTCTAGACTTCTCTAATCCCACTCTTAATGTTGAGGGTCCATAAAATTTTTTTCCATAATTTTCTGGTTTCCACATTTTTAAATCAGACCCTTGATCTAAAACTAAAGGTGCATCTAAAACTAAAGATGAAGGGGTATAATCATTCTCTAATGCTAGTGCATAAACAAATGGCTTAAAAGCAGATCCTGGTTGTCTTAGTGCCTGCGAAGCTCTATTAAACTCACTTTTTCTAAAACTAAAACCTCCTGATATAGCCATTACTCTTCCTGTAAAAGGATCCATTACTACTATTCCTCCATTAATTTTGGGGATTTGTTTTAAACTAAAATTATTTTCTGACGTTTGTTTAACATAAATGATATCCCCAACTTTTAATAATTCATCTAATTCTTTTTTTGTCCAAGTAATATCACTATATTTAATTACACCCTCTGACTTATCTTTAGTTTCTATTATTACAGAAAACTTATCTACTTTTTTTACTATAGCAATTTTCCAATTAATTGATTTTTCAAGCTCATATTGTTCAAGATTTTTAGACCATTTTTTGTCGAATTTCACGTTTTTAATCGGTCCTCTCCAGCCTTTTCTTTTGTCGTATTCAATTAATCCATCTCTTAAGGATTCTGTAGCAATTCTTTGTAATTCTAAATTGATTGGAGTATTAATATTAAATCCTTGCTTGTAAACTTTTTCATAAGTAAGTGTTTCAATTACATTTTTTCTCACATCCTCAATATAATATTGAGCATCTTCTAAAAAAATTTTTTTTGCTTTTTTTAATTGAATTTTTTGTAATTTAAAATTTTCATATTGCGTTTGATTAATAAAATTATTTTCTAATAAATTTTTTAATACCAAGTCTCTTCTGAATTTAGCTAAATCGGAATTTCGATAAGGATTGTATTTACTTGGTGCTTTTGGTAACGCCGCAAGCATAGCGGCTTCAATATAGTTCAGCTCTTTAATTGATTTGTCAAAATACTCAAGGCTAGCTGCTGCTACTCCATATGCCCCACTGCCTAAATAAATTTGATTTAAATATAATTCTAATATTCTTTCTTTGGAGAGTGCTCTTTCAATTCTAAAAGCCAGAATCGCCTCTTTTATTTTTCTATTTATACTAACTTCATTTGTTAGTAAGAAATTTTTTGCTACTTGTTGTGTAATTGTTGATGCACCTTCTAATCTTTTTGAGGTCAATATATTCCTAATATTATTGATTACAGCTCTAAGAACGCCTTTTGCATCAACCCCTGGATGTGAAAAAAAGTTTTTATCCTCAGCAGATAAAAAGGCATTTATTACATTTTTTGGAATTGAACTATATGGAATAAATATTCTTTTTTCTTTTGAGAAATCTGAGACTAATTCACCATTGCCTGAGTAAACCTTGCTTGATACTGGCGGTTTATAATTCTTTAAAAACTTATAATCAGGTATATCATTTGAAAAATTCCATAAAATCCCCATTACTGAAATAAAGGAAATTAATAAAATTCCAGTAATACCAATAAATATTTTTTTCAAGTATTGACTCATTTTAATTCCATTATACTCAGGAATTTGTTAAAGATATGGCATAAAGAATACACAAAATTTACTATGAGCTACTTAATTAATAAATCACAAAAAAAATTATGGACAAAAATTTATATATTGATGCATCGCATCCAAATGAAACAAGAGTTGTACTTAAATCAAATGATAGTATTGAAGATTACGAATACGAAGGTTTAAAGAATAATTTAATTAAAAATAATATTTACCTTGGCAAAGTTAGCAGAATTGAACCTTCCTTGCAGGCTGCATTTGTAGATTTTGGTAGAGAAAGACACGGTTTTCTCTCTTTCAACGATATTCAATCAGATTATTATCAAATTCCAAGGAGTGATCTGGAATTAATAAAATTAGAAGAAAAGAAGGCTCGTGAAGAACTATCAAAAAAAGTTGAGGAGAAAGAGGATGAACGTATAGCAGAAGGTAACTTAGAGTTAGAAGATCCAATAGAAGTTAAAAATCAGGAAGAAAAAGAAAATCATGACAACTCAAAAGAGAAAAAAAATGAAAATAAAATTAAATTTAAAAGATACAAAATTCAAGAGGTTATCAAGCCAAATCAAGTAATCCTTGTCCAAGTAATTAAGGATGAGCGAGGTCAAAAAGGAGCTGCACTAAGTACTTTTATTTCAATTGCTGGTAAATACATTGTGTTAATGCCCAATACTCCAAAAGGTGGAGGAATTTCAAGAAAGATATTTAATCCAGCTGATAGAAAAAAGATTAGATCAATACTTAATGAAATTGAGATACCAAAAGAGATGGGTTTAATTGTCAGAACAGCTGGTAGTAACAAAACAAAAAATGAGATTAATCATGATTTAACAACGTTAATTAATACTTGGAATCAAATAAAAGATAACGCAATAAATTCTATTGCTCCCTCTCTTATTCATCAGGAAAGTGAAATTATAAAAAGAACGCTAAGAGACATGTATGATGAGAATACAAAAACTATATTTATCGAGGGAAACGAGGGTTACAAAAAAGCCCAAAATTTTATGAAAATGATGATGCCATCACATTTAAAAAAAATAAAAAAATATAGGGGTAAAAATCCTTTATTTATAGAGGAAGGTATTGAGCAAAAACTTAATCAAATATTTGAAACAGAAATAAAGTTAAAATCTGGTGGATACTTAGTGGTGAATCCAACCGAGGCATTAGTATCAATCGATATAAATTCTGGAAGTTCAATAAGACAAAAAAATGTCGAAAGCACTGCTTTAGATACCAACTTAGAGGCTGCAGATGAGATCGCTAGACAAATCAAAATTAGAGATTTGTCAGGATTAATCATTATCGATTTTATAGATATGCTTAGTTATGGAAACAGAAAACTAGTCGAGAGGAGACTAAAAGAAAAATGTAGATCTGATAGAGCTAGAATTCAAATAGGACGAATAAGTAACTTCGGCTTATTGGAAATGTCTAGACAAAGACTAAGAGAAAGTGCAGTCAAGTGGAAAATAAATCTTACTGATGAATCGTTTGCTCTAAAAATTTTGAAATTAGTGGAATTAAACACAGTTCTAAATAAAGCAAAATATGTAACTTTAAAGGTTTGTGAAAAAATTTCTAATTTTTTAAAAGTAAATTTTATTGAGGACTTAAAATATTTTGAAAAGAAAAATAAAATGAAAATAGATATAATTACCGATAATAATTTAATTATTCCTGAATATGTGATTGATTTTAAAAATAAATCAAAAAAAACAATTGAGTTGGTGGAACATTATGAAAAATTAAAAGACCTTGATACAATAAAATCAAATGAGAATGTCATTCAACTTAAAAATAAAAAAGTATATAAAAAAAAAATATTCAAAAAAAAAAGATTTTATAAAAAAGCTAAATAATTCCTTTTAAAGGTGATGATGCACTACCCATTAGATTTTTTTGAATTCTACCTGATAGATAAGATTGTCTTCCCGATATTACTGCATTTTTAAATGCAAGAGCCATATTTAGAGGTTTTTTAGCTTTTGCAATTGCAGTGTTTACCAAAACACCATCGCATCCAAGCTCCATTGCTATAGTAGCATCCGAAGCTTGCCCAAGGCCTGCATCAATAATTAAAGGTAATTTTGTTTGTTTTCTAATTATCTTGATATTTGTCTGATTTTGTATACCAAGACCGGAACCTATTGGGGCAGCTAAAGGCATGATTGCACACGCTCCAGCGTTTTCTAATCTCTTAGCCATTAAAGGATCATCGTTGCAATAAACCATAACTTTAAATCCCTCTCTAGACAAAACCTCAGTTGATTTCAGCGTTTCAATCATCTCTGGAAATAAATTTTTCTTATCGCCCAAAACTTCTAGTTTTACTAATTTCCATCCTCCAATCTCTCTTGCTAATCTTAGTGTTCTCAAAGCATCTTTTGAGTTGAAACATCCTGCGGTGTTTGGCAAATAAGTAATTTTCTTTGGATCAATATAATCCATTAAAAGAGCTTTTTTTTTATCAGTTATATTAACTCTCCTTACAGCTACAGTAACTATACTTGCACCTGATAACTTCACTGCTTTAGCACATTGTGACATGCTTTTATATTTTCCTGTTCCAACAATCAAACGGGATTTAAAATTTCTTCCAGCAATTACAAATTTATCTTTTTTCAAACTAACCGCCTCCAATGAAGTGAACTATTTCTATTTTATCATTATTTTTTAAAATTTGTTTATTTAGTTTTTTTTTATCTAATATTTCCTGATTAAACTCAATTGCTACTTTTTTTAATGGTATTTTTAAAGTTTTTAAAAGATCAGATAAATTAGTATCGTCTTTTACAAATTTAAATTTACCATTTAATCTAATTTTTATTTTTTTTATTTTTTTCATCGTATATAAAAGCTGAATGAATAATAAAATAATTATTATTAATGGTCCAAATCTTAATCTATTAGGTGAAAGAGAACAATCACAATATGGCTCGGTTACTCTTAAAGAACTAAAAGAAATCTGTGCTAAAAAATCAAATGAATTAGGTCTAAAAATAGAATTTGCACAATCTAATATTGAAGGAGAATTGGTGAATATAATTCAAGAGTCCAGAAAAAAATTTGATGGAATTATAATTAATGCTGCTGCTTTCACACATACATCAGTTGCTATAAGAGATGCTTTGGATGTATTCAAAAAACCTATTATAGAATTACATATATCAAATATATATAAGAGAGAAGAATTTAGACAAAAATCCCTTATAAGTGATATAGTTACAGGTGGAATTTTTGGACTGGGTATAGATGGTTATATTTTAGCCATAATTTCTATGCAAAAGCTCATGAAAAATGAAAATTGATAAAAAAATAATTAAAGAACTAACCGAATATTTAGATGAATTTAAACTCACTGAATTAGAATACACAGTTAAGGATACAAAAATTAAAGTTTCAAAGAACAATGTATCAGTAAACAGTCAATCTTATCCAAATCCAAACCTTGTTTCTTCATCAAGTTCAGATGCAAATATTTCAGATGATATTATTCCAGGAATAGAAATTAAGTCTCCAATAATTGGAACTGCATATCATGCACCAGAACCTGGGGCAAAAAAGTTTGTTGAAGTAGGAAAAAAAATTAAAAAAGGTGATACAGTTATGATTGTTGAAGCTATGAAAACAATGAATCATGTTCCTTCAACTTCAGCTGGCGTTGTAAAAAAAATTTTGGTGAATGATGGACAGCCTGTTGAATTTGGCCAAGTCTTAATCATATTAGAATAATGTTTAAAAAAATCCTAATCGCAAATCGCGGAGAAATTGCAGTTAGAGTAATAAGAGCATGTAAAGAATGGGGAATTTCTACTGTTGCTGTTCACTCAGATGTTGACAGAAATAGCATGCATGTAAAATTAGCTGATGAGAGTGTTTGCATTGGCTCACATCAGCCTTCCAGTAGTTATTTGAATATACCAGCTTTGTTGTCTGCTATAGATCTTACAGGGGCTGAAGCTGTCCATCCAGGCTATGGTTTTTTATCAGAAAATGCAAACTTTGCGAGAATGTTGGAAGAAAATAAAATAAAATTTATTGGTGCATCATCTAAGCATATAGAAATGATGGGTGACAAAATTCAAGCTAAAAAAATTGCAAAAGAAAATGGTCTACCAGTTATTGAAGGATCAGAGGGGGGAGTTAAGAATGTAGTTGAGGCAAAAGAACTCTCTAAAAAAATCGGGTTTCCAGTTTTAATCAAAGCTTCTGGCGGAGGTGGTGGAAAAGGGATGAAAATAGTTCAGAATGAGGAAGATTTTGATTTGTTATTTGCAACAGCTAGATCAGAAGCAAAAAAATATTTCGGTAACGATGAGGTCTACATTGAAAAATTTTTTCAAAATCCTAGGCATATTGAGGTACAGATATTATCTGGAGAGAATAGGACAGTTCATTTGCATGAGAGAGATTGTTCTGTTCAAAGAAGACATCAAAAATTAATTGAGGAAACTCCAAGTCCAGTTTTAAATGATGAAATTAGAAAAGATCTTTTTAAAAAAACTGTCAGCATGGTAAGTAAAATTGGATACAAAGGTGCTGGAACTGTAGAATTTATATATGAAGATGGGAAATTTTATTTTTTAGAAATGAATACGAGAGTACAAGTAGAACATCCAGTTTCTGAGATGGTTACTGGTATAGATATTATAAAAGAACAAATATGGATAGCTTTTACGGGAGAAACTGCATTAGAACAATCAGATGTTAATCCAAGAGGACATGCTATAGAATGTAGAATTAATGCAGAAGATTCAAGTAATAATTTTCAACCTTCTCCAGGAACTATAACGATGTGTAATCAGCCATCAGGATTTAGAACTAGAGTGGATGGTGCGATTTTTCAAGGTTATAAGGTTACTCCGTATTATGATAGCTTGATTTGTAAACTGATTTGCCACGGAAGAAATAGAACAGAGGCTATTCAGAGAATGAATAGATCCCTTGATGAATTTGTGATTGACGGAATTACAACAACTATACCCTTACACAAAAAATTACTAAATCATGAAAAGTTTATTAATTCAGATTTTAATGTAAGTTGGCTTGATAATGAAAAAATTGTTTAATAACATTTAACAAGCCATATATCATAAACTGGATGATCAAACGGTGCTATTGATGGACTAGAAGAGAACATCCAGCCATTAAACACAAATACATCATCATTACCTTTTTTGCTTAAATCTTTTACCTGAATATAAGCTGTGATTTCAGGATTATCATCAAATTTTGAATTTCTACATTTCATACTTCTTATTGAAAGATCTTTATGTCTGGTTTCATCACCATTTTTAAGTTTAATTAATACGTTTTTAGAACTGATTTTATCTAATACTTTAATTTCTGTTATAATGCCCTCTAAGTCTGAGTCAGAATTTAAATTGTTATAAAAATTAAAAGATAAAAAAAGGATAAATAATAAAAATTTTAATCTAACTTTTCCATGTTTTATATTTTTTTTCATTGACATTTTTATTTCTATTTGGGTAATAAGCAGACTCTGTTCCAGTCAAATTTGGCTTATGAGGTTTTTGCCATTTGTATTTCTCAAGTTTGTGATTTTTTTCAATTTTGTTTGTGGTAAAATGTATCCAAGAAAACCATTCAACAGGAATTTTACTTGCATCTACTTCATCGGCATAAATAACCCATCTTTTTCCTTTTTTACTTTCATAGTATTTATTTCCAAAATCATCTTTCCCAACAAATTTTCCAAAAAAAATAGTTTTCAATCTTGTTCCTAATGTATCACGATTCCACCAAGTGAAAATTTTATTAAAAAATGTCAACATAAAAAATTAAAAAATTTCAATTTAAAATTGTATAAATTAAATTAGACTAAAATTTGAATTTGTATATAAAGAATTTGTTAGTTAATCAAATAATTTTAAAACTGGGGTTTTATGACAAAATACTTAATTGAGACTTATTACACCTGCACATTTAAAGTAATTCATCATTTAGATAATATAAATGAGACTGAGTTAAAAAATCTTGAAAAAAGAGATGATGGAGAATTTGAAATATTAGATGTTAAACTTGATAATAGAAAAACAAAGAGTTTAGACCCAAGTAATAAAAAAATTTTAGATAAAAATATTGACGTAAAACCCAACATAAACAAAACAAACCAGCAAACTTTAGGTAATATAATCAAAAAGACCTCAACTAATAAAGATATCAATGGTAAAAGATTTAGTATGCCAGACAGAAGAAAAGGATATATTCAAAAAGCAACTATTGGAGATCACAAAGTTTATCTCCATACTGGAGAGTATGAGGATGGCAAGATTGGAGAAATTTTTATTGATACAAGTAAAGAGGGTGAATTAGTGAAGGCTCTAATGAATAATTTTGCCATAGCAATATCTCTCGGGCTTCAATATGGCGTTCCACTTGATGAATTTATTAATGCATTTGTTGGAACGAAGTTTGAACCATCTGGAAAAGTTTATGGAAATGATAGAATTTTAAGTGCCTCATCTATATTAGATTATATATTTAGAGAATTAGCAATTTCCTATCAAAATAGAGAAGATTTAGCCCATACTCCAGCTATTGGAAATAATGAAAATACAAGTTTAGATGAAAAAAATCCTGAGGAACAAAATCAATTATTAAAAATTGTCAAAGATATGACCAGTAAGGGCTTTGTTAGAAATAACTATAAAAAAAATCTAGTGGACTTATCAGATGTAAAAATAAGCCTTAAAGGCAAAAAGTAACTATTTCTTAAGTTTAATAGAAATACCCAGTTCTTTTAATTGATCCTCACCTATTTCAGAAGGTGCGTTCATCATCAAATCTTGAGCATTTTGGTTCATTGGAAACATAGTAACTTCTCTTATGTTTTTTTCATTAGCCAGAAGCATGACTATTCTATCTAAGCCCGGCGCAATACCTCCGTGTGGAGGGGCACCATAATTTAAAGCATTTATCATTCCACTAAATTTTTGATCAACCTGATTTTTATTATATCCAGCTACAGAAAATAATTTGTACATTAAATCAGGGATATGGTTTCTGATAGCTCCAGATGAAAGTTCAATCCCATTACATACAATATCATACTGATAAGCTAAAATTTCGAGAGGTTTAGTAAAATCTATTTTATCTATGTCGCCCTGGGGCATTGAAAATGGATTATGACTAAATTTTATTTTTTTTGTTTCTTTATCTTTCTCAAACATTGGGTAATCAATAATCCAACAAAATGCAAAAATATCTTCATCTATTAAATCCAAATCTTGAGCAATTTTATTTCTTGCCAAAGCAGTTATTATTTCTAAATCTTTTTCTTTATTACATGCAAAAAAAATACTATCGCCTATATTGGCTCCTGTTTTAATCATTAATTCTTCTATAGCTTCTTTTGAAAAAAACTTACCTACAGGACCTTTGCCAAAAACTTCTTTATCTTTATCAAAGGTAAAATAAGCCATGCCAGATGCACCTTGTTCTTTTGCCCATTTGTCAATTCCATCAAAAAAGCTTCTTGGTTTATTTTTAGTTTCTTTTGTGATTATACATCTCACTTTAGAGCCAGATTTTACTAACTTTTTAAAGATATCAAATTCAATATCATCTCTTAAAAAAACATCAGTTATATCATTAATAATTAAGGGATTTCTAAGATCAGGTTTATCAGTACCATACTTTAGCATCGATTCTTTATAAGGAATTCTTGGAAATTTTTCTTTAATTAATTTTTTTTTTGAGAAATTCTTAAAAGTATTTACAAGAAGTTTTTCTACTACATTAAAAACATCCTCTTGTTCAACAAAAGACATTTCTAAATCCAATTGATAAAATTCTCCAGGACTTCTGTCTGCTCTTGCATCTTCATCTCTAAAACAGGGGGCTATTTGGAAATATTTATCAAAGCCTGAAACCATAATTAATTGTTTAAATTGCTGTGGTGCTTGAGGTAGTGCATAAAATTTCCCGGGATTAAGCCTGCTTGGAACTAAAAAATCTCTTGCTCCTTCAGGACTAGAAGATGTTAAAATTGGTGTTTGATATTCTAAAAAACCTAGCTTATTCATTTCATTTCTTATGAAAGAAATCACTTTTGATCTTAAAATAATATTCTCATGAATTTTTTTTCTTCTTAAATCTAAAAATCTATATTTTAATCTAATTTCTTCTGAATATTCTTGGTCGCTGAATATTGGCATAGGAAGTTCTTTACATTTTCCCAAAACATCAAAACTTTTTATTGAGACTTCTATCTCTCCAGTGTTAATATCTTTATTTACTGTTTCTTCTGATCTATCAACTACTTCACCGTCAACTTTTATAACGGTTTCAAGTTGCATTTTCTCAAGTGTTGAAAAATTAGAGTTTTCTTTATCAATTATACATTGAGTAATTCCATAATTATCTCTTAAATCAATAAATAAGAGATTGCCATGATCTCTTTTTTTATTTATCCAGCCAGAAAGTAAGACTTTTTTACCAACGTCTTCTTTTCTTAATTCGTTACAACTATGAGTCCTATAAATACTCAACTATTCTCCTAAAAGTTCCTTAATTAAATTAATATTAATAGATTTTTTTCTTTTTAAACTCATTTCGTCGATCTTATATATAAAATCAAAAATTTTACTATAAGATCTGTGAATTCTTTTGACTACGTAATTAACCAACTTTTTTTCTATAATTATCTGACGATCAGATAAATTCTTTACTAATAGTGCAAAAATTAACTCATCATCGGGTTTTTTAATATTTTGAATTAAAAAGCTTTTTGATCTTGATTTTAAATCAATTAAATTAAAATTTATATCAACTATTGGCTTGTTAGAGGTAATAATTAAGTACTTATTATTTTGTTCCACAGTATTTATTAAAGAATAAATAAGTTTTTCATTAATATTTTCACCTAAATTTTCTAAAACTATATTCTCGTATAAATTTAAGTTTGTTAAATTTTCATTATTAAATGTATTTGCGTCAAAAATAACCCCTTTAAATTTTTTTATGAAAATGTTTATCAAATGAGTTTTCCCTGAAAAATTTTCACCGCTCACGTTAACAAAATTTTTTTCCCAATTCGGCCAATCATTAAGCAAATCGTAAACATGTTTATTGCTTGATGACACAAAAAAATCATTATCTCTTAAATTTTTTTCGTGATTAAATTTTAATATTTTTTGTTCTGTATCCCTCATATTAATTAATTGACCAAATTTTATTTTGTGTGTCAAAATTATAATTTTTTTCTTCCATTATTTTTAAAAAGATATTTGGAGTTCCATTAAAAATTATTTGGTAAAAAG
>CACMKP010000013.1 GCA_902614355.1 uncultured Pelagibacteraceae bacterium | reverse complement strand
TTTAATGAATTTTATATGTTTCAAAGTTCAAAAAATTTATTAAAAAAAAATAAACATGTAAGTTTTACATCTTTTGATATCTTAAATTCAAAATATTATAAATATAAAACAAATTTTAAATTAACCACTGACAAAATAACAATTTATACAAATTAATATGTTTAATGGAATTATATTCAACAAAGGTTTAGTAACCAAGATACTTAAAAGACCCAAAGGCATTAATATATTTATAAAATCAGATCTTAAATTAAGTAAGAGGGATATTGGTGTTTCTGTATCTTGTGATGGGGTTTGCCTTACTCTCATATCAATCAAAAATAAGATCATGGAGTTCTATCTTTCAGACGAAACAATTAGTCGTTCTAAATTTAATTATATTAAATTAAAAGATAAAATTAATCTAGAACTTCCATTAAAATACGGTCAAAAAATTTCAGGTCATATTTGTCAGGGTCACGTTGATACTATTGGAAAAATATTAGGTATAAAAAGAATTGATAAATCCTATTTATTTGATTTTCAAATTAGTAAAAAAGAGAGAAAAAATATTATAGAAAAAGCTTCAATTAGTATAAATGGTATTTCTCTAACAATTTCAAAGGTAACAAGCAAAGGTTTTCAGATCTGGATTATTCCCCATACATATAAATTGACAAATTTATCATCTCTTAAAAAAGGAAATTTAGTTAATGTTGAGATAGATATTCTTTCAAAATACGTTAGGAATTATTTTTATGAAAAAAAATAATTATTCATCAATAGAAACCATAATAAACGTTGCAAAAAGAGGAGGTATGTACATTCTAGTCGATGATGAAAAAAGAGAAAATGAAGGTGACTTGGTTATGTCAACTTCAGATACTAATGCTCGTAACATTAATTTTATGGCTAAACATGGAAGAGGCTTAATCTGTTTAGCACTGGATAGTATTCAAGCTAAAAGATTGAATTTGTCTTTAATGTCACCTGTGAATCAATCTAGAAATCAAACGGCGTTTACAGTTTCAATTGAAGCAAAAAAAGGAATTACAACTGGTATTTCGGCAAAAGATAGGGCCAGAACTATTAAGATTGCATCAAAAAAAAATGTAAGTAAAAAAGACATCGTGTCACCAGGTCATGTTTTTCCAATTATCGCACAAGATGGCGGTGTCCTTGTAAGAGCTGGTCACACTGAAGCATCAGTTGATATCTCAAAATTAGCTAGAAAAAATAACTCAGCGGTGATTTGTGAGATCATGAATGAAGATGGTTCTATGGCAAAGGGTAAAAAACTTCTAAATTTTGCTCACAAACATAACCTTAAAATTGGAAAAATTGAAGATCTTATTTCTTATCGTTTAAAAAAAGAAAAATTAGTGAAACTTAAAAAAACATCAGAAATTAAGATTAAGAAACAAAAATATAAAATTAAAATATATGAAAATCTATTAGATGGATCAGAACATTTCGCACTCATTAAAGGTTCTCTAAAGAAATCTATTATTCCAAGAGTTAGAGTTATTTCATCAAATGTTGTTTATAATTATTTAATAAGTCAAAAATTACCTAATTCTTTTGATAAAACTATAAATTATTTTAGAAAATATACTAATTGTGTATTAATATTTATCAAAGATACTAACTTAAAATCTGTTACACAAACATTAAAAAATTTTAAAAATAATAATTTTAAAAAAGGAAAAGGAAAAGATAATCTTATAAGAAACTACGGTATAGGCGCTCAAATTATCAAAGATTTAAAGATAAATAAAATGATATTGATTACAAAAACACCAAAAAAAGTTATTGGACTTGAGGGTTTTAATATTAAGATAACCAAACAAGAATTAATTTAATGAGGAAAAAAATTTTAATTGTTATAGCTGATTATTATAAGGAAATTTCTTTAGGTTTGTTTAATAATGCAAAAAAAAATCTTCCTAGATCTTTTGAAATAAAGATAATAAAAGTTCCTGGTGTTTTTGAAATACCAATTACTATATCAAAATATTTAAAAAAATTTGATGGTTTTATTGCTCTTGGATGTGTTATCAAAGGCAAAACTCCACATTTTGATTTTATATCTCAATCTTCAACTAATGCTATTATGAATTTAGCGATAAATTCAAAAAAACCGATAGGAAATGGAATTCTAACTTGTCTAAATATAAATCAAGCAAGGATCAGAAAAAAAAAAGGTGCTGAAGCAGCAAAAGCTATTATTTCAGTTTTATCTCAAAAATGAGACTCAAGTACACTGCAAAAAATAATCCTAGAGTTATAATTATTCAAAAATTGTATAGTTTTTTATATAACAATGATGATAAAATTGAATTTCCAAAACATAGGTTTAAAAAATTTATTAAAGACATTGTTCTTGGTACAATTGAACGAAATGAGATTATCGTAGAAGAATTAGACAGAAATCTTGGTGGGAATTTTAATTTAATTAAGCTAGATAAAATATTTCAAGTTATTCTAAAATCAGCGACATACGAAATTTTGTATAAACCTAATGTGTCAATAAAAATAATTATTAAAGAGTATCTTAATGCATCCAATTTTTTTTTAAATGATTCTCAAACTAAATATCTAAACGCATTATTGGATAATGCTGCTAAAAGGCTAAGATATTCAAATGCATGAATTTGATCTAATCAAAAAATATTTTTCTAAACTATCTCTTTATAATAAAAATTCATTAAATTTGAATGATGATGTTTTTTTTGATAGATCAAAAAAATTAGTTGTCTCTGTTGATACTTATGTAAATAAATCTCATTTCCTCGATTTTAAAAAACCTAATTTAGTAATAAAAAAAATTCTTAGATCATCTATCTCTGACTTAATATGTAAAGGCGTTAAACCAAAATATTATTTTATCTCAGGCTCAGGAAATAAAAAAACATTTACAAAATTGAATTTAAGCAAGATTTCTTTTTCACTTAAACAAGAACAAAAAAAATTTGGGATTTATTTGTCTGGCGGGGATACAGTTTTTTCTAATAAATTAAGTTTTACAATTATATCTGTTGGTTTTTCTAAAAATTTAATATTTAGAAATAATGCGAAAATAAATGATGATATTTATGTTTCAGGTAATTTGGGAGATAGTTATGTGGGTTTAAAAATTTTAAAAAAAGATATTTCATTAAACAAATATTTAAGCGAATATTTTATTACGAAATATTATCTTCCAGAGTTACATATAAATTTGGCAAAAAAATTGCTTAACTTTGCAAATACATCTATAGATATTTCTGATGGTTTATTTGCTGATTTAGACAAATTAATTAATAAACAGAAACTTTCTTACAGAATTAGCCTAGCTGATATACCCATATCTAAAAAACTAAAAGATGTAATGTTACAAAAAAAATTAAAAAAAATTGACCTCATATCTAAAGGTGATGATTATCAAATATTATTTACTGCATCTAAGAAAAAAGCTAGAATCATTGAGAGAACATTTAAATCTTTAGGGATAAAAATTTCAAAAATTGGAAAAATTTGTTCAAGCAATCAAAAAACACAAATTATTGATGAAAAAGGGAACAAAATTACCATTAAAAATAAAGGCTATTTACACAAATTTTAAAAGTTAGTTATTGCCTTTTATAGCTTTTTTTGTATTGTCCGCCTTTTATAACTAACAAGTAATAACTTAATTAAGGTTTATATGAATTCAACAATAGAGACTATTCTTTTATACACAATAGGAGCAGGATTATTATCGATTGTTTATGGATATCTAACAGGAAAAAATATTTTAAATTCAAGTGCAGGAAATTCAAAAATGCAAGACATTGCATCTGCTATTCAGATAGGCGCGAAGGCTTATCTCACAAGACAATATAAGACGATTGCGATCGTTGGTGTTGTGGTATTAGTTATTGTAAGTTTCGCTTTTAGTATTCTTGTTGGATTAGGTTATTTAATTGGTGCAACATTATCTGGTATAGCTGGATACGTGGGAATGTTAGTTTCCGTTCAAGCAAATGTAAGAACAGCAGAAGCATCAAGAAAAGGTCTAGCTAGTGGTCTTTCTGTAGCTTTTAAATCTGGTGCTGTAACAGGTATGCTTGTCGCCGGTTTAGCTTTATTAGCGATTGCTGTTTATTATTACTTGTTATTGAAATTCAATATTAACGAGAGAGAAATTGTAAATGCACTTGTAGCTCTTGGTTTTGGTGCTTCGTTAATTTCAATATTTGCAAGATTAGGTGGGGGGATTTTTACAAAAGGTGCTGATGTTGGAGCTGATTTGGTTGGAAAAGTTGAAGCTGGGATACCTGAGGATGATCCAAGAAATCCTGCTGTGATAGCAGACAATGTTGGAGATAATGTAGGTGATTGTGCAGGAATGGCAGCGGATTTATTTGAAACCTACGCTGTAACTATTGTTGCTACAATGGTTTTGTCATCAATATTTTTTCCTGGCGATTTATCAATGATGATTTTCCCCTTAACCATAGGTGGTGCATGTATATTAACATCTATAATTGGAACTTTTTTTGTAAAACTTGGAAATAGCAAAAATGTTATGGGAGCCTTATATAAGGGATTTGTTGTTTCTGCTTTAACTTCATTAGTAATTTTATACCCAGTCACAGATTTTGTGCTTGGATTAGAAAATTCTTACATTCTAAATGATAAATCTTTCACTGGTATGAGTTTATATTATTGCGGTGTGATAGGATTAATAATTACAGGACTTCTGATTTGGGTAACAGAATATTATACTGGAACAAACTATAGACCTGTAAGAAGTGTTGCTAATTCATCAACAACAGGACATGGTACAAACGTAATACAAGGTTTAGCGATTTCATTAGAAGCTACTGCTATACCAGCATTAATTATAGTTGCTGGTATTTTGCTCACAAATCATATTGCTGGTTTATATGGAATTGCTATTGCAGTGACAACTATGCTAGCTTTAGCAGGCATGGTTGTAGCCTTAGATGCTTATGGCCCAGTTACTGACAATGCTGGTGGAATCGCTGAAATGTCTAAGTTGCCAAATAACGTGAGAAAAACAACTGATGCACTAGATGCTGTAGGAAATACGACTAAAGCAGTGACGAAAGGTTATGCTATAGGATCCGCTGGATTGGGGGCTTTAGTACTTTTTGCTGCTTATACAGAGGATATAAAACATTTTTCAAAAGAAGTTGGATCAAAACTAGAGGGTATTGTTGTAACGTTTGATTTATCAAATCCATATGTAGTTGTTGGTTTACTAATTGGAGGAATGCTTCCTTATTTGTTTGGCTCAATGGGTATGCAAGCTGTCGGTAGGGCAGGTGGTGCTGTTGTTATTGAGGTTAGAAGACAATTTAGAAAATATCCTGGGATTATGAAAAAAAAACAAAAGCCTGATTATGCAAAGCTTGTTGATTTGTTAACTGTTGCTGCGATTAAAGAAATGATTATTCCATCGTTGCTGCCTGTGCTTTCACCAATAATTTTATATTTCGTAATATTTGCCATCGGTGGACAAGTGGCTGCACTCGCATCTGTTGGAGCTATGTTGTTAGGTGTGATAATCACCGGACTATTTGTTGCTGTTTCAATGACTGCTGGAGGTGGAGCTTGGGATAATGCAAAAAAATACATTGAAGATGGCAATCATGGCGGAAAGGGATCTGAAGCTCACAAAGCAGCAGTGACTGGTGATACAGTTGGAGATCCGTACAAAGATACTGCTGGACCTGCTGTAAATCCTATGATTAAAATAACAAATATTGTGGCATTACTTTTACTTGCAGTTATCGCTGGCTAATTTCCTCTCTTTTTTTTGCTCTAACTCCAAGTGGATCATTCATTTTTTGTCTCATACTCGACATGAACTCATATATGAATGAATTTTTAGTTATATTACCCTCGGTTGTATTTTTAACAATATTTATTTTTTTCATATCATTTAAATTATAGAAATCCTTTTTCTTAAGTAGTCCATAACCATCAATCTCAAGAACAAGAACATCATTTTTATAAATTTTCATTCTACCTAAATTTTTCAAACGAGATTGAGTTTGTTTTCTTTCAATATAAATCCAAACATCATTGTTAAATTTACTTTTAGTAGAAGGACTTCCTAATAAATCTATAATTTCATTTTTGTTTGTTTCATTAATAATTAAATTTTTTTGTTTTTTTTCAAGGAAGGAGACTCCATGATGTTTAACTACCTTTTTAAACGAACAATTAGTGACTATCAAAGATATAAGAAATATATATAATAAAGTTTTCATGAATAAAAATTTTATAAATATTTATAATTATTTAATAAATTACACTAGAAATGTAGAATTATACAGATCATTAAATAGGAATGACAATTTTTCTGACAGATTAACATTATTTTTACTACATTTTGCTTTTTTTCTTAAAAATTTTAAAAATGATGAAAATAAGGAGTTACTCCAAAAAATTTATGATTTTAATTTTCGACAATTGGAATTAAGTATTAGAGAAATTGGTTATGGAGATCAATCAATCAATAAAAAGATGAAAATTTATATAAATTTATTCCATTCCATGGTTAGTGAAATCCACTTTTGGGATGATTTAAATAGAACTAAGAAGATTGAAAAGTTATCAATTTTTTTAGAAGATTTTAATAAAATTGATAAATTTGTCGATTATTTTGAAGATTTTAAAGAAAAACTATCAAAAAAAAATTTGAATTATCTATTAAAAGGTGTAAGTAAAGCCTAATTATGGCCGTTCCAAAAAGAAAACAAACTCCATCTAGAACTGGTATGAGAAGATCTCAGAATATGAAATTCTCAACAAAAAATATTATCGAAGATAAGAAAACCGGTGAGTACAGACTATCACATCATTTGGATTTAAAAACGGGAATGTATAAAGGAAGACAAGTTTTAGACCCTAAAGAATAATTTTAAGTTTTTACTATGACAAAATTGATAAAAATTGCAGTCGATGCAATGGGTGGAGACAATTCACCAAGGAAAGTAATTGACGGAATTATTCATAACCACAAAAAAAGTAAAGAAAATTTTTTTAAGATATTTGGTAACAAGAATGAAATTTCAGAACAAATAGGTGGTAAGATTGATAGGAGTTTTTATGAAATAGTACATACCCAGGATGTAGTGAAAAGTGCTGATAGTCCATTAGAAGCTGCAAAGAGAGGAAAAAAGACAAGTATGTGGCTTTCAATTGAGAGTGTTAAGAATAAAGAAACTGATATCGTAATTTCTGCTGGTAATACTGGAGCTTTATTAGTAATTGCAAAGTTAAATTTAAAAATGCTTGAAAATATTGATAGACCCGCTTTATCTGCTTTGTGGCCAAACAAAAAAGGAATGAGTGTTGTTCTAGACCTTGGAGCAAATATTGAGTGTAGTTCAAAAAATTTAGCTGATTTTGCTGTTATGGGAGCTTCGTTATATAAATCTTTATACCCTAATGATATTTCAAAAGTAGCATTATTAAACATAGGTTCTGAGGAATTAAAAGGAAATGAAATTATAAAAGAAACTTACAAATTATTAAATGAGAGAAAAAATCAAAACTTTGATTTTGAGGGATATATAGAAGGAAATGAATTAATGAATGGTAAAGTAAATGTGATTGTTTCAGATGGATTTACTGGAAATGTTGCTTTAAAAACAGCCGAAGGCACTGCCAATTTTATCACAGATGAGTTGAAGAAAGCTTTAGGCGGTTCTTTTCTTGGAAAAATATCTTCTCTTCTTAATATTTCAAATTTAAGAAAATTCAAAAAAAGATTAGATCCTAGATTGTATAATGGAGCAATATTTGTAGGTTTGGATACACCAGTTGTTAAAAGTCATGGTGGAATAGATTATATTGGGTTCTCTAATTCTTTAGATGTTTGTAATAGAATAATTAAAGGAAATTTGATAAAAAAAATTAAGGAAAATATCAAATAAATGAGAACAAACTTAACTAAAAAAGATTTAGTTAATATTATTTACATGCAAGTAGGTTTTTCTAAACAAATATCAGAACATTTAATAGATGAGCTTTTCTTTCTCATAACACTAAATTTAAAGAAAGAAAAAAAATTAAAATTAACAAAATTTGGTACTTTTTTTATTAAATCAAAGAAATCTAGGATTGGAAGGAATCCTAAAACAAAGGAAGACAAGATCATTTCTGAGAGAAATGTAGTTTTATTTAAACCCTCTAAAGAATTTAAGGAATTTATAAATTCAAAAAATGAGTAAATTTGAGAGCGCTTATAAAACTATAGGTGAGGTAGTCAAAATTGTTGGCTTGAAATCTAAAAGAGGCGATACCTCTCCAACGCACACCATAAGATATTGGGAAAAAGAATTTAAACAAATTAAACCTAAAATTTTAAACGGTAATAGACGTTATTATGACCAAAAAAATATATATTTAATCAGAAAAGTTCATTTTCTTTTAAAAGATCAAGGAATGACAATAAAAGGTGTAAAAAAAATTTTGAATAATATTGATACTTTAAAACTTGACGAAAATTTAAATGAATCTATAAAAGCTAATAATATCAAAAATAAATTAGTTAAAATTTCTAATATGATTAAATATTTAAAAAATAATAAGTAATATGCCTAAAAAAACTCACGTTAAAGTAAGACTTGTACCAGAAACTAAACCAGATAGTTCTTTTTTTTATTATGTTAAAAAACCTGCAGGTGGGGAAAAAGCTAAAGTCAAACTTAAAGCAAAAAAATACAACCCTGTTACGAGAAAACATGAAATTTTTGTGGAAAAAAAACTTCCACCACATAGCAAGTAATTATTTTTTTTTGAAGTTTCTCTTTTCGTAATCGATATATGCATAAATCATGTTCTTCCAAATCTTATTTGTAATTTTTGGATCAATATTATTTTTCTGAGATTTTTTCTTTATATTTAATAAAATTTCTTTAATCCTTTTTTTATCAACTATTTGACTTTTTCTTTCTTTTAGTAAAAGCACCTTTTTAACTAAAAATGTTCTTTTTTTAATTAGCTTTATTAGTAAATTATCAAGTTTATCTAATTCAGATCTAATTTTGTTTAGTTTTTTTATTTTTAGAGGCGACATTTATTAAATTGGATTAGTTAATAATTATTATATTTATCATTATATGTATATAGAGAATAATTTACTGAGAAAACACATATCATTATGGCTAATGTTCATGTTTTTTTTGATAGCTTTTATGATTGTTGTGGGTGGTTTAACAAGACTAACTGACTCTGGTCTCTCAATAACAAAGTGGGAATTATTTTCTGGGACATTACCTCCCCTGAGTGATGTCAAATGGTTAGATTATTTTGAGGAGTATAAAAAGATACCAGAATATAAAATGCAAAATTATTCTATGACCATGAGTGAATTTAAAGTTATTTTTTGGTGGGAGTGGGCACATCGTTTTCTTGGAAGATTAATTGGTTTAGGATTTTTGATTCCCCTAATATATTTTTCTTTTAAGATTAAGTTTACAAAATTATTGAATCTTTATTCAATTTTTTTCCTTATATGTTTTCAAGGTTTTATAGGCTGGTATATGGTTTCAAGTGGGTTAATTGATAGATTAGATGTAAGTCATTTTAGACTATCAATTCATCTATTAATAGCATTTTTAATATTGTCTTTAATCTTATGGAATTATTTTAAATTGAATTTTGATATAAAAGAGCAATCACAATTAAATATTTTTTTTCCTATAGTCTTTTTATTTCTGGTTTTTTTGCAAATAATTATTGGTGCTTTTGTTTCAGGTATGGACGCTGGTTTGATCTATAATTCATGGCCCATGATGGGTAATACTTACTTTCCGGATGATAATAAATTAGAAAATCTATTTAATTTAGCTGCATTTAGTGATGCATCATTAGTTCAATTTCTTCATAGAAATTTAGCTTATGTAATACTTTTTTATTATTTTTGGATTTTATTTAAAATTTATAAATATCGAATAAAGAATTGCTTTTTTGCGATTAATCTAGTTGGTTTTTTCTTATTTACTCAAGTCATTCTTGGAATATTCACTTTAATAAATGGAGCTCAAATAGTTTTAGCATCAATGCATCAATTGAGTTCAGTTTTTCTTGTTAGTGCATCAGTATATTTTTTATATCTTAATAAAAGAGTTAATTCTTTTTAATAGGAAAATAAGTAAGAATAAATTTTTTCAGTATGTTTAAGACTTTATCAGCTTCTTCTAAGAGCATCATGTGCCCACAATTGTCAATTATTTCAATTTTACTTCCATCTATTAAGTCTGCTAATTTTTTTCCTTCCTTTACAGGACACATCTTATCTCCATTTGCCAAAATAGATAAGGTAGGGATCTTGATTTCTTTGGCAGCCTTAAAACCATTCTTGTAATTATCACAAGCTCTAAAATCTATTCCTAATGTATTTTTGATTGTTCTGGATTTAGCCAGCATTCCACCTGTATTGATGTGATATAAACCTGGAACTGGGTGTCCACCAAAGTGCCCAGCTGGACCATGTGCCCAGTCCATCATTAAATCAACGGCTTTCGGATCATCGCTTTCTGCTAAAGACAATAATTCTGGATTCATAGGAATGGCCCCAGCGCCACCCATTAAACTTAGTGTTTTTATTTTTTTTGGAAACCTAAATGCACATTCTAAAATAACCAAACATCCTTGAGAATGACCAACTAAAGAAGCCTCTTTATAACCTACTGAATCTATAACATCACTAATCCAGTCAGCCATGTCTTCGATTGTTTTCAAACTTTCACCTCCTGAAAGACCATGTCCAGGCATATCTAGAGCTAAAACACTATAACCATGAAAAGCAAAATACCTAGTTTGGAGTACCCAAGTCATATGTGTTAATCCACTACCATGAACAAAAATTATTAGTGGTTTTTTTTTGTCGAAAGGTCGTCCACCTGTAGAGGCAAAAACTTCTACACCATTAACTTGAAACTTCATTGATTGGAAACAAGTCTAGGTCGTCTTGCAGCTCTAAAACCTGTTTCAAAGTCATTCCTAATATCATCAAAATCTTCTATTCCCACAGACAATCTAATCATATCTTGCGATAATCCAGCAAATTTTAATGTGGCCTCATCCATTTGAGAGTGTGTAGAAGATGCTGGGTGAATTACTAAGGTTCTAGTATCACCAACATTTGCAAGATGTGAAGCAAGTTTAACATTATTTATAAATGCTTCTCCTGCCTCTTTACCACCTTTAATGCCAAAAGCTATCATAGAACCCTTACCATGTGGTAAAAGTTTTTTTGCTAAATCGTGGTCGGGGTGGTTAGGAACACTTGGATGAGAAACCCAAGCAACACTTTCATGGCTTAATAAATATTCAACCATTTTTTCTGCGTTAGAACAATGCTTTTGCATTCTAACAGATAAAGTTTCTATACCTTGCAAAACATTCCAGGCATTTTGAGGACTCAAACATGGTCCAAAATCTCTCATACCTTCGGCTCTTGCTTTCATTGTAAAAGCTGTAGGACCAAATTCTTCAGCAAATGAAAGTCCATGGTAACCTTCATAAGGTTTAGTCATAGTTGGAAATTTATCATTTTGCATCCAATCAAATTTTCCACCCTCTACTAAGATACCTGCCATTGATGAACCGTGACCTGCCATCCATTTCGTAAGTGAATGAACAACAATATCAGCACCATGATCAATTGGTTTGCAAAGATATGGTGTTTGATAAGTAGCATCTATAATTAAAGGAACTCCAGCATTATGAGCAATCTTAGCTATTTCAGGCATATTCATAATTTCGTTTCCAGGATTTCCAACAAGCTCACCAAAAACACCTTTAGTATTTTTTTGAATTGCTTTTTTAAAGCCTCCAGTATCTCTAGGTTTTACAAATGTACATTTGATTCCAAATTTTGGTAAAGTAAGCCTAAATAAATTTACAGTACCACCATAGAGTTGAGACGAAACTACTAAATGATCTCCAGCTTCACATAAAGTCATTATTGTTAAAAAAATTGCACTCATTCCAGATGAGGTTGCTAAGGCTGCTGTGCCTCCTTCTAGGGCCGCAACTCTCTCCTCTAATACTGCAACTGTAGGATTAGAAATTCTGCTATAAATATGACCACCTCTTTCCAAATTAAAAAGTGCTGCAGCATGATCGACATCATCAAACAAATATGATGTAGTTTGATAAATTGGTACTTGTCTCGAACCAGCATTTTTATGAGGCTGATAGCCAGCATGAAGACTTAGTGTATCAAACTTGTAAGTTTTAGGATCTGTGCTTTTCTTTTTTTTGTCGGTCATAAATTTTCCTTGATTTTAAATATTAATAACTAACTATCAATATTAATATAAATTGACAATATCACATTTATCAGTATTAATCCGGCCAATCATGACTAAATTTATCAAAAAAGAGCAATTATCACCATCATGGTATGAGATTGATGCAACCAATGCAGTTGTAGGTAGACTCGCTACAGTAATATCCAAAATTATAAGAGGAAAAAATAAAACTACTTATACACCACATATGAATAGTGGGGATTTTGTTGTTGTTAAAAATATTGAACAAATCAAATTCACAGGTAAAAAATTTCAGAATAAAAAATACTATAAACACACTGGTCATCCTGGTGGAATCAAAGAAACTACCCCTGAAAAACTTAAAGAAAAAAAACCAGGTGAGATTTTAAAATTAGCTGTAAAAAGAATGCTACCTACTGGAGTATTAGGTAGAGAACAACTTTCCAAGTTAAAAATTTATAGTGGGAACAATCATCCTCATTCAGCTCAAAATCCTAAAGTAATAGAACTAAATAAACTTAATAATAAAAATATTGTAAGAAATTAATATGGAAAGTGCTCAACAAAATCAAAAGAAAATAAAGTTAAAATTAGATTTTAAAGATAGCAAATATGCCACTGGTAGAAGAAAAACTTCAATTGCAAAAGTTTGGCTTAAAAAAGGTTCTGGTAAAATTTATGTTAATGGAAAACTTTATAGCGAATATTTTTCAAGTGATAATCATAAAATGCAAATAACAAAACCCTTTGAATTGATTAAACAACCTACTGATTTTGACGTTAGATGTAATGTAAAGGGCGGGGGACCAACGGGTCAAGCTGGAGCAATGGTTCATGGAATTTCTAAAGCTTTAGTTTTATTTGATGAAAATTTTAAAACATCACTTAGAACTGAAAAATTAACCACTCGCGACTCTCGTGCTGTTGAAAGAAAAAAACCTGGAAGAAAAAAAGCGAGAAGAAGTT
>CACMKP010000012.1 GCA_902614355.1 uncultured Pelagibacteraceae bacterium | reverse complement strand
TTAATAGACATTATCCAAAACTGGTAAATTCAAAAAATAAGGCAATGGATCTTTTAATTGATCTTATGAATAAACAAATTGATCTAGTCGTGGACTGGATGAGAGTGGGTTTTATTCACGGAGTTATGAATACTGACAATATGTCAATTTCAGGAGAAACAATTGACTACGGCCCATGTGCATTTATGGATACATATGATCCAAAAACTGTTTTTAGTTCTATTGATCATATGGGAAGATACGCTTACTGCAATCAACCAATTATTACAAAGTGGAATTTGTCAAGATTTGCAGAATGTCTAATTCCTATGATCGATGAAAATCAAAAAAAAGCGATCGATATGGCTACTGAAATAATTAATACTTTTGAAAAAAATTATGAAGAAAAGTGGCTTGAAATGATGAGAAAAAAACTTGGTTTACTAGGAAATCACAGTACGGATAAAACTTTAATTCTTGATTTATTAACTTGGATGCATCAAAAAAAAGTTGACTACACAAATACTTTTTGCCATTTGATGAAATTTAAAGTTCAAGAAGAAGACTTTCAAGATGGAATTTTTAAAGATTGGGAAAAGAGATGGAATGAAAGACTGATAATAAATAATAGCTCCAATGAAAAAAGTATAGCATTGATGAGGACTGTTAATCCACTAGTAATCCCAAGAAATGATAAAGTAGAAGAAACTTTAGATCTAGCAAATAAAAATAACTTTAAAATGCTATTTGAGTTTTTAGAAGTTTTAAAAACCCCTTACAAAGAAAAGAAAAATACATATAAATATCAAATTCTGAATGAAAATAACAAAGAGTATAAAACTTTTTGTGGAACTTAATTAAAGAACATAAGGCTCAGGTCGTGCTTTTTTTCCAAGAACTCTCTCAACAGCCATATTGGAAATATCAATTGACTGATAAGCACCAGTGGTTATTAATTCAGTCAAGGCTCTTCCTATACCAGGTGCTTGCATCAATCCTCTACCAGTAAAGCCTGTAGCCAAATAAACATTATCAAATTTAGGATGCTTGCCTACAACAGCATTATTATCTAATCTGTTACAATCATAATATCCTGCCCATCCTCCTGTTAATTTTAATTCTTCAAAAATTGGAATTCTATTTGCGAGTGCAGGCCAAACTAATTCTTCAAAATCATCCCATGCAGGTTCTAAATCTTTTGCATCAAACACTGATTTTGGTGAGCCTGCTAAATATTCTTTTCCTTCAGGCCTCCAATAAACTCCTGATGGTAAATCTCCAGTTAAAGGCATTTCAGGAATATGTTTGGGGCACTTCACACGAAATACAGTATGTTTTTGTGGTTCTACCGGTATATCTTCAAGTAATTCTTTAGTCCAACAACCGGCTGCAGAAATAATAGTTTTGGCTTTTATTTCTGTAAGAGATTTTATATTTCCCTTGATAAATTCTGCTCCAAGTTCTGTGGCTTTACTTTTTAACGCGTTATGAAACATAAAAGGATCTATCCACCCTTCACTTTGATTATCGGTAAACGTAGCTGTTTCTATTCCATCTGTATTTATGTATGGAAAATGTTTTGATAATTCAGAACCTTTAATATTTTTTGTACCAGCTTCACACGCCTGATGATTTTCTAGAGCCTTATATTGTTCTTCTGCATGTTCAGGTCCAAACATTAATAGATAGCCATTGGGCACCATACTTGCCGTAGGATTCGGGTTTTTTTCAGTCTTGAGTAATTCTGGAATTTGAAAAATAAACTCTCTTGCAAATTTTCCTAATAAAATATTTTCTTTTTGAAAAAATTGTCTTCTGAAACCACCTAAAGATAATGGAAATGATGCTGATTTATAAGTTGGATCCCTTTCTATAACTTTAACTTTTCTACCTTCTTTAGACAAAAAGTAAGCGGTTGCTGCACCAATAATACCCCCACCAACTATTACAACATCGTCCATAAATTAATTTAGTATAACTAAGTTAATATTTAGAAATAGTGCATAGAAACACCAAAGTAAATAGGGAATCATTAAATAGTAACTTAGTTTGTTAACGGATTTAAATCTTATAATTAACAAAAAAATAAATATTATTAATATTATTAGGACTAACATAGCTAGAAATATTTTGTGCAATGCAAAAAAAACAATACTCCAAGTTGTATTTATAATTATATGGATAAAATAAATATAAACTGTGTTTATATCTCGATTTTTACTATGCCAGAAGTTCCAGACCGCAATAGTCATCATGAGGTATAAAATAGTCCAAACAGGAGCAAAAACCCAATCTGGTGGATTTAAACTTGATTTAATAAGCGTTGAATACCAAGGTTCTTTTAAATTAATTGATACTGTACCACCAATGAATGAAGCTGAAAAAGTTATTATAAAAAAAAGAATAAATGATAAAATTTTATTTTTAAGCATAAAGGTATTATACATCTTTAGATAATGAATAAAAAAACAATTTGGATCACGGGTGGAAGCACAGGTATTGGTAAAGCACTGGCATTAAAATTCGCTAATGAAGATTGGAACGTTGCTATATCTGCTAGGAGAGAAAATCTTTTAAAAGAAATAGCTGATACCAATGCAAATATCAGCTCATTTCCTTTAGATGTCACAGATAAATCAAAATGCAAAGAGGTCTTTGAGCAAATTAAGAAAAAATTTGATAACATTAATATTTGTTTTTTTTCTACAGGTACTTGGAATCCTAAAAAAGAAAAAGATATCGATGTTGAGCAGATTGAAGATGTGTTTAAAATTAATTTTTTTGGAACATTAAATAGTATTAAGGCTGTGGAAGAATATTTTAAAAACAAAAAAAGTGGAAAAATTGCTATAGTTTCATCTATAGCGGGCTATAGAGGGCTACCTAATTCGACAGGTTATGGCCCGTCAAAATCAGCTTTGAATAATTTGGCTGAGAGTTTATATTTTGATTTTGGTCGTTCAAATGTACGTGTCTGTCTAATTTCTCCTGGTTTTATCAAAACTCCTATGACAGATAAAAATGATTTTAAAATGCCTTTTTTAAAAACTGCAGAGTATGCCGCTGATAAAATTTATGATGGATTAGTAAACAAAAATATCTTTGAGATTCATTTTCCAAAATCTTTAACATTAATACTTAAATTTTTTAGTTTTTTACCGAGTAAATTATATTTTGGTCTAATAGGTAAAATGACAAAATATCAGAAAAAAAATTAGTCTTTAACAAAAACAACGGTTAATTCTGCTACCTTAAAACCAAATTTAGTCATTGTTGCTTTATTTATAGCTACTCTTTCATCTTGTTTAAAAATCCAATCATCAAAAGTGATTTTCATTTGTTTACCTTTTACAGGAACTAATAAAACATATTCAAATTTGAACGCTGGACCATAGGAATACCCTTTTGCCTTACCTACAACATCACCAGCTGTACCTTCATAATTGTTTTCATTAATTTTAGTAATTTGCCATTGTCTTGTTTGAATTTCACCATCATCCCAATTGAATTTTTCATCGAGAATTAATTGATTACCATTCCATTTACCATCTAAATCCGCCGAGAACTGTCTTATAACTTTTCCAGATCGATTTTGTAAAACACCCCAAGCTTTCACATTGCCTGACAAATACTCCTCAATTATTAATCTGGGTTTTTTATTTATAAAATCTTCTGGTTTCATAGAACTATTATTTGAGCAGTTTGTAATTAAGAACAAGGAAATTATCAATAAAATTGGTTTGAAAAATTTTATGTCGCGCATTGTCTCCTCTATTATTTGTTCTGTATAGAAAATTGAATTAAATCGATATTTTTAGACTTAAAACCTGCTTCACAATAAGATAAATAAAACTCCCACATTCTTTTAAATGTTAAATCAAAACCTTGTTTCTTAATTAATTCCCATTTTTTGTTGAATTCATTTCTCCAAATAGCAAGTGTATTTGAGTAATGATCAGCATAAGATTCATAAGATTTTATAGTTAAACCGTTATTCGAAACATATTTATCTATACTTCCTTTATTTGGAAGAAAGCCGCCAGGAAAAATATATTTTTGAATGAAGTCTTGTTTATATTTGTATCTGTCAAAAAGATTATCATCAATGGTTATTGCTTGAATAGCAGCGCTTCCATCGCTCGATAAATTATTTTTAATTGTTTTAAAGTAACCTTCCAAATAATTTTGACCTACTGCCTCAATCATTTCTATAGATGCAATAGAATTATATTTATCTTTTAAATCTCTATAATCTTTTATTTGAATGTTTACTTTTTCATTTAATCCACACCTGTAAATTCTCTCTTTAGCATATTCAAATTGTTTTTTTGAAATTGTAATACAATCTAATTTCACATCATACTTTTTACCAAGATACTCAGCAAAACCTCCCCAACCACAACCTATTTCTAAAACTTTATCTCCAGTTCCAGGTTTAATTAGGTCTATTAATTTTTGATATTTATTATTTTGAGCATCAGATAAATCTTTATTTTTTTCATCAAATATCGCACTTGAGTAAGTTAGCGTTTTATCTAACCATAAAGAAAAAAATTCATTACCAAGGTCATAGTGTTTTGAAATGTTAGTTTTGCTTCTATTTTTTGTATTTTTTATGAAAATATTTTTCAAGTAATTAATAAAAGGAAAATCTAGCAGTCCAGAAAATTTATGAATTTGTTTAATATTCCTTGCTGTTATCTCAATCAAATTAGATAAATTTTTCGTCTCGAAATAGTCATTCATGTAGGATTCTGCAAGACCTACACTACCTGATTTAATTAAATTAAAAGTAAAGTTTTTATTTTTTATCTTTATATTAGCTTTTAGATTATCTTTGGGGTTTCCAAAACTATAGTTTTTACCATCATAATTAGTTAGCTCTAAATGACCAACTTTTATATCTTTTAAAATTCTAAAGACTATTTTATCTGAAACAGTATTTAAATTCATTAACTCTCAAAAGTAATATTATTCTTAATTTTTAATTTTCTTTGGATAAATTTAATACCTTTGGTCCACAGTTTAAACGCTTCAAAATGTATCGCAGATATTATCTTAAAAGTCATAAGTGGGTGTTTTATATATGATTTTAATAATTCTTTACTATTCAAGTCTTTTCTTTTTCCATCCTGAGATGCATACAAGATTTTTTCATCAGACTGATATTGATCTATAATAACAGATATTCTTTCACAAGGTTTTAGAATTCTAAAAAAATAATTACAATCCATCTCTATGAACGGTGACACATGAAATTTTTTCGAACAGTTATGTTGAAAAAGTTTAGTGTCATCTTCAACTTTAAAAATATATGTATGTTGTTCGCCAAATGTATTCTTAACTTCGTATAAAATAGCAATTAATTTATTATTAATGTCGTATATAAAAAAAACACTTAAGGGATTAAAAACATATCCAAAAATTCTTGGATAGCACAAAAGTTTTATTCTTATATCTTTTGAGCCAATATTATTTTCATTTAAATTTTTTTTTACCCATGAAATTAATGAAGATCCATCTCTGTCTCCATGATCTTTTTCAAAAAAACTTATTAAATTAAATTTGTTAAATGAAAAAAATTTAATATTTTTATCGAGCTGGTCTAACTCTGATAAATCTATTAGAAGTGAAAATACACTATATTTAAAAAAATGAGTTTTAGGTTTAAATCTTTTGTGAATAACTGTGCCATTATAAATTGAACTAGTCATTTAAGTTTTTTAACATTTCAATAGATGATTTTATGCCATCCTCATGAAAACCGTAACCGAAATAACTTCCACAAAACAATATATTTTCTTTATTTTGAATACTTTTTAAATTTTTTTGATTATCTAAAGCTTTTTGATCGTAATAAGGATGTGTAAAATTAATTTTTTTTATAATTTTATCCTCAGATATTTTTTTTATAGGATTTAAGGTCAAAAATATATTTTTTTCATTTTTTAAGTTTTGAAGAAGATTTAACCAGTATGAAAGTGAGTTTTTGCTTGTATTCTTTTTATCAACAAAAGAATTCCATGAGGACCATACATCTTTATTTTTAGGCATTATATTTTCGTCTGTATGCAATATTGCTAAATTTTCTCTGTAACTAAAATTTGATAAAATATTTCTTTCCTCATCTGATGGATGATCTATCAAATTTAAGGCCTCATTTGCATGAGTTGCAAGAATGACCTTGTCATAATGAAAAAATTCATTATTACCCCCATAATAAACTTGTAATCCAGATGAGACTCTTTTTACAGATTTTATCTTATAATTTTTATAATATTGACCACTGATTAAGGATAGAACTTTGTTAACATATGCTCTACTTCTTTGAGCGACAGTGTACCACTGAGGTCTGTTTTTAAGTTTAAATAAGCCATGATTTTGAAAAAATTTTAAAAAAAAATTCATAGGCATTTTCCCTGCCTCATAGGGTGGCATAGACCAAATAGCAGATACCATTGGTATAATGTGATAATTAATAAAACCTCTAGACCATTTATTTTTTTTTAAAAAATCATCTAAAGTTATTTTTTGATCAATTTCTGAAATATTATCACAAGTTTTATAAAATTTTAAAATATCAAAAAACATTTTGAGAAATTCAATATTAAATAAATTAGATTTATTAGCAAAGATACCCGACAAACCTTTGCCACAATACTCATAATCAGAGTCCTCTACAGAAACAGAAAATGACATGTCGCTTTTTTCGATTTCAATATCAATCTCTTTAAAAAAATTTATTAAATTTGGGTATGTCTGATGATTGAATACAATAAATCCCACATCGACAGATACTTTTTTTTTATTAAGAATTACATCAACAGTATAAGAATGACCACCAAAATGATCCTCTCTCTCAAAAAGATCAACTTGATGATTTTTTGATAAGTAATAAGCTGCGCTTAAGCCTGATATGCCTGAGCCAATTACAGCTACTTTCATTATTAATTAAGCTGCATCTTCTTTAAATTCATCCATACTAGGACAAGTACAAAAGATATTCTTATCTCCATAAACATTATCTACTCGTGCAACTGGTGGCCAAAATTTATTTAATTTTAAAAATTTAGCTGGATAAGCTGCTTCCTCTCTTGAATATTTATGCTTCCAGTCATCTGAAGCAAGCTCCATATCTGTATGAGGAGCATTCTTAATTGGATTATCAACTTTATCAAACTTTCCAGACCTAATTTTATCTATTTCTAGTTTTATATTAATTAATGTGTCACAGAATCTGTCAAGCTCTGATAAACTCTCACTTTCAGTTGGTTCAATCATCATAGTCCCAGCAACCGGCCATGACATTGTTGGAGCATGAAATCCGTAATCAATTAATCTTTTTGCAATATCTTCTTCAGTAACTCCAGTCTCAGACTTAATTATTCTAATATCAATTATACATTCGTGTGCAACGTTGCCTTTCGAGCCTTTATATAAAATTGGAAAATGATCTTTAAGTCTATTAGCAATATAATTGGCGTTTAGAATTGCAACTTTAGTAGCGAGTTTAAGTCCTTCAGACCCCATCATCTTAATGTACATCCATGAAATTGACAAAATACTTGAGCTTCCCCATGGAGCAGCAGAAACTGCACCAATTCCAGTTGCAGGTCCACAGTCTTTGACGACCGGATGATTAGGCAAATAAACTTGTAAATGTCTTTTGCATGCAATAGGTCCCATTCCAGGCCCTCCTCCGCCATGTGGAATACAAAAAGTTTTGTGTAAATTAATATGACAAACATCTGGACCAAAATTTCCAGGTTTTGCGATTCCTACTAGAGCATTTAAATTTGCCCCATCCATATAAACTTGTCCTCCATGTTTATGAATTAAATCACAGATGTCTGATATTTTTTCCTCGAAAACTCCATGTGTAGAGGGGTAAGTTACCATTAATGCTCCAAGATTTTCAGAATGTAATTCTGCTTTTTTCTTTAAATCCTCAAAATCAACATTTCCCTCTTTATCACAATTAACTACAACAACTTTCATTCCAACCATTTGGGCGCTTGCTGGATTGGTCCCATGTGCTGAACTCGGTATTAAACATATATTTCTATTATCATCACCTCTATCTAAATGATATTTTCTTATTACCATTAAACCTGCATATTCACCTTGGGCACCTGCATTAGGTTGAAGTGAAACTCCTGAGAAACCAGTGATTGATCTTAACCAATTTTTAAGATCTGTGAACATTGTTCTATATCCTTCCATCTGTTCAATAGGCACAAATGGATGAGGTTCTGCTAATTCTCTCCATGAAATAGGTATCATTTCTGCGGTAGCATTTAATTTCATCGTACATGAACCTAGAGCAATCATAGTTCTATTGAGAGCAATATCCTTATCTTCTAGCTTTTTTAGATATCTGAGCATTTCTGTCTCTGAATGATATGAATTAAAAACAGGATGTTCTAAATACTTAGAAGTTCTTAACAAATTTTTTGGTAGATTGGGTAAACTTACCGTAGGATCCTCTTTTTTGATAGACTCTGCTGCATTAAAAATTTTAAGTAATTGATTTACTCTATAAACATTTTTCTTTTCATCAAAAGAAACAGCAAGCATTTCTGAATTTACTTTTCTAATATTTACTTTTTGAGCTAAGGCGTTTTTAAAAATTTGATCAGTCTTTTCTTTAGTAATAATTGTTACTGTATCAAAAAAGTAATCTGAATATAATTCATATCCAGATTGCTTTATTTTATCAGCAAAATTTTTTGCTAATTGAGATACTCTCTCAGAAATATTTCTTATTCCATTTGGACCATGATAAATAGCATATGCTGCAGAAACTATTGCTAATAAAGCTTGGGCTGTACAAATGTTGCTTGTAGCTTTATCTCTTCTGATATGTTGCTCCCTAGTCTGTAGTGACAATCTATAAGCTTTATTTCCATGTCTATCAACTGAAACACCAACTATTCTTCCTGGCATAGATCTTTTGTATTCATCTTTCGTTGCAAAAAATGCTGCATGAGGTCCTCCATAACCCATTGGAATACCAAACCTTTGAGAACTACCAACTGCAATATCGGCTCCAAGCTCCCTTGGCGTTTTTAGTTTAGCAAGGGCTAGAAGATCACATGCTAAAATTGCTTTACCATTTTTTTTATGAATCTTGCTTATTGACTCACTTGGATCCTTAATATCACCTAAAGTTCCAGGGTACTGTAAAATTCCACAAACTATATCTTCTTTTAACTGTTCTAAAACTTTATCCTCATTTCCAACAAGAACTTTTAAGCCCATGGGCTCAGCCCTAGTTCGTATAACATCAATTGTTTGTGGATGACAATTTTCTGAAACAAAAACTAAATCATTGTCACTTTTATTTAGTCTATGACTTAAACCCATTGCCTCTGCTGTAGCTGTACCCTCATCAAGCAAAGATGCGTTTGCAATATCCATCCCTGTAAAATCAACAATCATTTGTTGGAAGTTTAATAACATTTCTAATCTTCCTTGAGCTACCTCAGGCTGATATGGTGTATAAGATGTATACCAACCTGGGTTTTCTAATATATTTCTTAAAATGACATACGGCGTATACGTTCCATAATAACCCATACCAATAAAATTTGAGTAAATTTGATTTTTTTTTGAAATTTCTTTTAGTTTTCTTAATGCTTCATATTCTGAATTTGATTCACCAATATTTAACTCACCCTTAAACTGTATTTTTTCTGGTACAGTGTTGTCTATTAAATCATCCAGAGATTTATAATTTAACTTTTTTAACATTTTTAATTGATCATCTTCTGAGGGACCAATGTGTCTTTTCAAAAAATCTTTTTGTGAATTTTGTAACATTATGCGGAGCTCTCCTTTGCAAATATATCGTATTCATCTTTATTCATTAAAGTATCCATCTCTGACTTATCTTTAATTTTTAATTTAAAGAACCAGGCAGAGTTTTCTGGATCCTGATTTATTTTTGATGGGTCATCAACAATAGATTGATTTAAATCAACAACCTCACCGCTTACCGGTGTGTATACATCACTTGCAGCTTTTGTAGATTCAACTACCCCTGCTGTTCCATCCTTTTCTACATTAGATCCTTTTTCTGGAAGTTCTGCAAAAACTATATCTCCAAGCATTTCTGTTGCATGCTTAGTTATCCCAATAGTAGCTATTTCTCCCTCTAATTTAATCCACTCGTGTTCCTTAGAATATTTTACTTCACTCATTAGTTAACTCCTTTTACATAACTCTTTTTATAAAAAGGCAAACCACAAATTGTAGCTGGATGCTTTTTACCTCTAACCTCTAAAAATATTTTAGTATCTTTTTTAGAAAATTTATTTTCCACATATCCCATGGCTACAGGGCCATTGACACTTGGTCCAAAGGTTCCACTTGTTATTTCACCAATTTCTGAATTAGATTCACTGTATATTTTAGTTTTTTCTCTAGCAATTATTCTTCCCTCTGGTTTTATCCCTACTCTTATCTTATTCACTCCATGGTTTAATTGTTTAGTAATTATATCTGATCCAATAAAGTTTCCTTTTAAGATTCTCTCTTTTGAAATTGCCCATTTTAAATTTGCCTCTACTGGAGTTTTATCTTTACTTAATTCATGACCATATAAGCACAGACCAGCTTCCAATCTTAATGTATCACGTGCTCCAAGACCAATTAATTTTGCACCTTTATCGATTAATCTTCTTGTAAACCTATCTGCAAATTCATTAGTTAGTGATACCTCGAAACCATCTTCACCTGTATATCCTGATCTCGTGACGTAAATGTTGTGATCATCCAGTGTAAACCAATTGCCTGACATAAAATTTAAATTTTCAACACCTTGAATAACACTTTCTAAAATTTCTACAGATTTAGGTCCTTGGATTGCAATTAAAGATCTTTCCTCATCCAAAATCATTTTATATTTATCGTTTAATAGTTCTTTTAAAATTTTATAATCATTTTCTTTACAAGCAGCATTTAGAATAATTAAAAAACCGTCTTTGATTTTAGTAATTATTAAATCATCATAAATTCCGGCATTGTCACTCATTAAAAAACTATATTTTGAGTGATTTAACTTTAAATTTTTTAAGTCTAACGGAAAAATTCTCTCCAAATCATCAACTAAATCTTCTTGGCCATAGATAAATAATTGACCCATGTGCGAAACATCAAAAATACCAGAATGGTTTCTTGTGTATCTATGCTCTTCAACAATACCCTCAGCATATTGAATTGGCATTTGATAACCTGCAAATTCTACAAATTTTGCTTTGCTGTCTTGATGCAATTGATAAAGCGATGTTTTTTTTGTATCCATATTAACTCTTTTTACCCATCTGTATATTTGCCTGAGAGTTTTGCTCCTTCGGCGAGAATTTAATCTCTTTCCAGAGTTAATATGTTACGGTCCATTTTGCCTGAGAGATTCCTGGGTGGTTGCTCCTTCGGCGCTACAAAAATTTGTAGTCTCTCCCGTAATTAAGTCAGTTGTATCATAAATTATCATAAACATAAATATTTAATATGCTTTCTTTTTAGTTAAAAATTTATTCAAAAACTGCAAAACAACTGCTGTGATAACTATTGAACCCCCAATTAAAACAAAAATAGGCGGATTCTCATTCGCAAACATCCAGGCCCACATCGGACCTAGAACGGCTTCTGTTAACATTATTATACCAACGAAAGCGGAAGGAGTTGACCTTGCCCCAATTGTAATAAATATAAAACCAAAACCTAATTGAAAAAAACCTGCTAAAAATCCCAAAAAAATATCTTTTAAAGATATAATTATCGTTGGCGACATTAATAATCCAATTATCATTGCAAATATACCTGCCACTAGTTGAAGCGGAATCATGTCGACCTCAGGAAACTTTCTTACTATTAATATTAAAATTGCAAAAGAGATTGGCATTACAAATGCCACAAGATTGCCTGTCATTTCACCAGGAGAGATTGAAGTTCCAAGCATCAAAAAAATACCTGAGATAGCAAGCAATATACAAAAGAAAGTAAGTTTAGATATTGTCTCCTTCAAAAAAACATAACCAAATATTGCCAAAAAAAGAGTTTGTGTTTGAATAATAAAATTTGTATTTGCCACAGTAGTTTCGTACATAGCAAATACATAGCTAGCAAAACCTAAAGATAAAATAGCTCCACCAACAAATCCAGGAATTCCAGATTTAGTTAGAGCACTAAAAAATTTTTTTTTATAAGTAAACAAAAGAAAAAAACTAACAACAATTATAAAGAAAAATGATCGCCAAAATAAAATTTGCCAGAGCGTCGAGCCTTCAAAAGATTTAACAATTAATCCTCCAAAACTTAAGCTTACAGCGCCTAAAAAAACCAGAAAAGGTCCAGGTATTATTTTGATTAAGTTCATTCAATTTGAGAAATTAAATTTTGAGTTTCTAAGTCATATAACTTAAATAAATTTTCTGCGCTAGATAAATCAACCTGCTTAAACTTTATTTTAGAACCTGGTGATAGTTGAACTAATTTGTCGTAATCAGCACTTATTACTACTCCTATTTTTGGATAGCCTCCTATAGTTCCATGATCTGAAAGCATAACAATAGGATTACCATCTGCAGGCACTTGTATTACTCCTTTTATTAATCCTTCTGATTTAATGTTAGTATCAATAATATTTTCTATTTTTGGTCCTTCTAACCTCATACCCATACGATCAGTTAACTTTGAAACAATAAATTCTTTTTCTAGAAAAATTTTTTTTCCTTTATCTGAAAAATAATCAAAATTTGTTCCTTTAATTATTCTAATATTTTCTATTTTAGTATTTAAATAATTTAATTTTTTTTCCACTAAGTGATTATTCAATTGTGAAATATTTATTACTTGTTCATTTTCAAACTTTTTACCATCATTTGCACCAATAATTGCTTTTGTATTTGTAGAACAACTAGACCATTGATATTTTAAATCTATTTGACCACCAATAGCTAAATATCCGTACACAGACTTATTGGTAGATAAAATATCTATTTCATCACCATCTTCTAAATTTAAAGATTGATAACAGTTACCATCAATAGTTATATCTTTTTTTTTAATCCTGAAATTTACATCACCTGTGATTGCAATATTAATTTTATTTCCAAAATATTTAAGTAAAGGGCCTTGGTATGCAAATTCTAAAGCAGGTGAATTTATCTTATTACCAACAAGTTTATTTGATAATAGATAATTTCTTTTATCCATTGCTCCACTAAAAGGAATTCCAACATGATAAAGATTTTTTCGACCCTCATCTTGAAAAGTAGTATTAATTCCTGCTCTGATAACTTGAAAATAATTTTTACTCATTAAAATTTTCATACTGATTTTTTGATATTTCTTTAAATAACACAATATCACCTGGATTTATTAAATTTGGGCTTTCCTCTTTTGAGCTATCAAATATTCTTAATGGACTATTGCCGATAACATTCCATCCACCCGGACTTTCAAAAGTATAAATATTTGCAAACTGTTCGGTCAAAGCTACTGATCCTTTTGGAACTCTAACTCTAGGAGTTTCTAGACGATTTGCTCTCATGTTTTTAGATAAATCTCCTAAAAAAGGCATTCCAGCAATAAAGCCTGTCATATAACAAAAGAATTCTTTACTAAAAAAATTTTCATAAATTTTTTCTCTTTTAAGATTGAGTTTGTTTTCCAATCTCACTATATCTAAAGCAAAATTTTCGTCACAACATACTGGAACCTCAATTTTTTTATTTTCTAGATCATCTTCATTTGTAATATTAAGGTTTTCTATTAACTTTTTTAAATCTTTAAAATTCGTTTTTTTTAAATCAAAAGAAATTATTAATTTATTATAAGAGGGAGATAAATTATTTATTGATGCAATATTTTCTTTCTGAATACTTTTGAAATATCTAATTACTTGAGTATTGATTTCTCTATTTACGTCTTTACCAAAGTCACAATATAATGCTGCGTCACCAAGATTTAATATATTTTTTATCATCCCATGATATACTTAACACTTATGACTATGGAAATTAATATAAATTGTGATTTAGGAGAAAAATCAAAACACCACTCAAATAAACATGATCCAGAATTATTGGAAATAGTTAATTCTGCAAATGTTGCTTGTGGATACCATGCTGGAGATGAGGAAACTATGAGCCAAGTCATAGAAATATCAAAAAAAAATGGTGTAAGTATCGGTGCGCATCCATCTTTCAATGATCCAGAAAATTTTGGAAGAGAAAGAATGAATTTATCTGACACAGAAATTCAAAAACTCATAATTGATCAATATGATATTCTTCAAAAGAAAGCATTAGAGCAAGGAGAAAACGTTACACATATTAAGCCTCATGGAGCTTTAAATAATATGGCATGTGAAAATATTGATTTAGCAACAATACTTGCAAAAAGTATAAAAGGAATTAGCAAAGATTTAATTTATTTAGTCCCCACTGGATCTAAAATGGAGGAAGCTGCAAAAAAACTTGATATGAAAATAGCTTGCGAGATATTTGCGGACAGAAATTATGAGGACGACGGTAATCTTGTTTCCCGAAAGAAACCTCACGCTTTAATAACAGATCCAGAGCTAGCAAAAATCCACGTTTTAAGTATGGTTAAAAATCAGTCGCTTAATTGTCACAGTGGAAAGCAAATACCTTGTGAAATCGACTCTGTTTGTATACATGGTGACAATGTTAGTTCTTTAGCTACAGCTAGATCGATAAAACAAAGCTTGCTGAATGATGGACTTAAATTAAAAACTTTAAATAATATGAGTAAATTTAAAAATGATTAAAAAAATATTTTTTACACTTTTATTGTCATTAGCTTTAACGACTAATTCTTATTCAGCTGGATCGGGCGACAGCAGTAGCAGTGGAACTGCAACAAAATCAAATTATGAAAAGGCAGTTAAATTAATTAAGACTGCTAAAAAAAATGAGAAAAAAGGTAAAAGTGATAAAGCCAAGTCTAACTATGAAAAAGCTTTTAAACTTTTAGTTAAATCAAATAATAAAAAACCAAATAAACCAGATACTTTGAATTATTTAGGCTTCACATCTAGAAAACTAGGTGATTTTGAAAATGGAGAGAAATATTATCTTCAAGGTTTAGCTATCAGTCCTTACCACATTGGTATTAATGAATATTTGGGTGAACTTTACGTAGCAACAAATAGACATAATCTTGCAATTGAGAGATTAGAAGTTTTAAAAGGTTGCGATTGTAAAGAGTACGATGACCTGAAAGCAATTATAGCTGGAGAAAAAGTTTCTAAATATTAATTAATATTTTTAATCATCTGCTCTGGTAGCCACAAAGCAATCTCTGGGAAAATTACAACTAATACAACTGCTAGAACCATTAACAAAAACAATGGAA
>CACMKP010000011.1 GCA_902614355.1 uncultured Pelagibacteraceae bacterium | reverse complement strand
GGGTCATAAAAATTTAGGCTAGAAATAATAGTACTAATTTCATCAAAAATTTCATTAGAAACTAGTATTGATCCTATTACTGATTGTTCTGCCTCTATATTGTTTGGTAGTTCATTAAAGTTTTCTTTTAAAATATTTAGATTTTTTTCCATTAACAATTATAACAAATATTAGAATAAATTTTATTTTTAAATTTGTTGGGGAAAAAATTGTATAATTATTGAATTGTATCTGAGGATATTACATTAATCATTATCTCAGCATCAACTTCTGGGTGTAGGCTTATTTTTACTTTAAATTTTCCAATTGATTTAATATCTTTAATGGGTTGTATCATTGAAGGTTTAACTTCTTGACTATTTATTTCTTTGATAAGTTTTGAAATTTCAGTAGGCTTTACTGAGCCATACAATTCATTGTTTTCAGTGCAAAGCTTCTTGATTTTATATTCTTTTTTATGAATTTTTTCTGAAATTTTTTTTGCTTCTTGTTTTTTTTCATTATCTTTTTTTGCGAGGTCTGTTTTAATTTTATCTACTTTAGAAATATTTTCTTTAGATGCGTATAATGCTTTTTTATTTGCAATCAGAAAGTTTCTAGCAAACCCTCTTTTAACTTCTATAATTTCACCTATAGATCCAATTTTTTTTAAGTTTTCGAGCAGTATTACTTTCATTTTATATTAGCGCCAGATTCCTCGCTCTTTTAATTGATAGTGATAGTTCTCTTTGTTTTTTTTGACTTACATTCGTTATACGAGATGGAAGAATTTTACCGTTTTCAGACGTGTATTTTTTTAACAATTTAATATTTTTGTAATCAATTTTTGGGGCACCTTTTATGGAAAGTGGACAGTTTTTTTTAAATTTATATTTATTAGGCTGGAAAATACTTAGTTTAGCAAAATTACTTTGTTTACCTTTTTTATTTCCTGACTGTCTTTTTGGCATAATTAAATCATTTATTAGCTTTGTCTAAATCATCTTTCTTACTGAAATAATTTGTATCTAAGTCAAACTTTTTAACTCTGACAGTTAAATATCTTAATAATTTTTTATCAATTGACTCATTCTTCTCTAATTCATTTATAACTTTACCATCACATTTGATTTTAAAATGTAAATAGCTACCTTTTTTATTTTTCTTGATAAGATACGAAAGATTTAACAAACCCCAATTTTCAGTTTTTATTATTTCACCGTTGTTTTTCTCAACAATTTTGGAATATTTCTCTGTAAGTTGTTTTAAATCACTTGGTGATGCGTCTTGTCTTGCTATAATTGTATGTTCGTATAAATTCATTTAAACTTTCTAAAAAAATGAGGATATACTATTATAAATCTTTAATTACAATAGTTAAAAGTTTTAAAAAATAGGTTTTTTTTATGTTTTCAGTAATTTTCCCAGGTCAAGGGTCTCAATTAGTTGGAATGGGAAAAGAGCTCTATGATAAATTTAATATAGTAAAAGACCTTTTTAAACAGGCAGACGACACATTAAATTTTTCTATTTCTAAGCTTATTCTGGAAGGGCCAAAAGAAAAATTAGACTTAACAGCAAATACACAACCAGCAATATTTCTAATAAGTTATTCAATATTTAATTTAGCAAAAAATGAATTCAACTTAGATTTAAATAAAGCAAAATACTTTGCAGGACACTCTTTAGGAGAATATTCGGCATTATCATGTGCAGGATATCTGGATTTTTCAGATACTTTAAAAATATTGAGAATTAGAGGGGATGCTATGCAAAACTCTGTACCTAAAGGACAGGGAGGGATGGTTGCGGTATTGGGCTCAACAGTTGATGAGATTGAAAGAATTTTAATGGAAAATAAAGAAAATTTAAAAGCGCAAATTGCGAATGATAATTCTGAAGGTCAAATTGTTTTGAGTGGAAAAACTAAAGACTTGGAACAATTTATTCAAATCTTTAAGGCTAATTCAATTAAAAATATTAAACTTCCTGTAAGTGCACCCTTTCACTGCGAACTTATGAATAATGCTACAAAAATTATGAAAGAAGAGCTAAATAAACTTAATTTTAAAAATGGGCAAAATAAATTAATTTCTAATGTTACTGCTAATGAAATTAAAGACCCAGATGAGCTTAAAAATCTCTTAATTAAGCAAATAGAGAATAGAGTTAGATGGAGAGAAAGCGTGATTAATATGGTAGAAAATGATGTAGACCATTTTATAGAAATAGGACCTGGGAAAGTTTTGTCAGGTTTGGTAAAAAGGATTAATAGAAATGTTAAAATTGATACAATTAATTCTCAAGACGATATTGAATGTCTAAAAATATGACTGATTTAAAAGGTAAAAATATTATTGTTACTGGTGCTTCAGGTGGGATAGGAAATTCAATAATTGAAAAATTAAATCAATCAGGAGCAAATATTTTAGCCTCAGGTACAAGAATAGAAAAACTTGAGGAATTAAAAAGTAAATATGGAAATATTAAAATATTAAAGTTTGATATTTCTCAAAGCGATAAAATTGAGGAGTTTGTTGAAAATGCAACCAAAGAACTTGGTGGCAGTTTAGATTGCTTCGTTAATAATGCAGGCATTACCCAAGACAATTTAGCAATAAGGATGAGCCTAGATGAATGGAAAAAAGTCATTGATGTTAACTTAACAGCAACTTTTTTGATGAGCAAATCAGCAATTAAAAAAATGCTTAAAAATAAATCAGGAAAGATTGTTAATATTACATCAGTCGTTGGACACACAGGTAATTTAGGACAGGCCAATTACACAGCTTCTAAAGCAGGCATAATTGCAATGTCTAAGAGTTTGGCAATAGAATATGCTAAGAAAAATATAAATATAAATTGTATTTCACCTGGTTTTATTAAAACAGCTATGACGGATAAATTAGATTATAAATTTAAAGAGGCTATAATATCAAAAATTCCTTCTGCCCGACTAGGAGAGCCAGATGATATCGCAAATGCTGTACTTTTTTTATGTTCTAGTCACTCAGGTTATATAAATGGAGAAACCTTGCATGTTAATGGAGGCATGTATATGGCTTGACAAAATAGGTTTTTAAACTATTAAGAATTTATAACAATAAGGATCAAAATGTCAGAAGATGTTTCAAGTAAAGTTAAAAAAATAGTTGCAGATCACTTAGGTATTGATGAAGCAAAAGTAACAGAGGAATCTAGTTTTATAGATGATTTAGGTGCGGATAGTCTAGATACTGTGGAATTAGTTATGGCTTTTGAGGAGGAATTTGGTTCAGAAATTTCTGATAGTGAGGCTGAAAAGATTTTAACAGTTGGAGATGCTGTAAAATTTATAGAAGGAAAAGCTAATTAATAATTAATGCCCACACACAAAGATGGGGTAATGATAATTCTTTCCTCTCCATCAGGAGCAGGAAAAACAACACTAGTTAGCTTATTATCACAACGTCCAAATTTTGAAATTTCGATATCTCACACAACAAGACAACCAAGACAAAATGAAATACAAAATAAAGACTATCATTTTGTTAGTGAAAAAGAATTTAAAAGGCTTATTGGAAATGAAGAATTTCTTGAATATGCAAAGGTTTTCAATAATCTTTATGGTACAACTCGGACTCCTGTGATTGAAACTCTTAATAAAGGAAAAAATGTTTTATTTGATATTGATTGGCAAGGTGCAGACCAAATAAAAAATAAAAAATTAGATTACAGACTAATTACTTTTTTTATTTTACCACCAACTAAAGAAATTTTATTTGAAAGATTGTCCAATCGACATATGGGTGATAGAGTTATGGTAGAACAAAGAATGAATCAGTTTAGTCATGATGTTTTGCACTGGATTAATTATGATTACGTAATCATAAATGATGCTCTTAACAATTGTTTTTCAAAGATTCTAAATTTGATTGATGCAGAACTAAATAACGGTTCAAAAGATTACGATAAAGATTTTATTAGAAAACATGTAGAAAAACTAACCAGTTAGACTTTCATACTCTTTGGCTAGTTTATAGTAAGTATCAAGATTTAAATTTTGTGGCCTTAAATCTAAATTTAATTTCAATTTTTTTTTTATTTCATCATTTCCATTAAACAATTGATTGAAAGGTTTTTTAATCATTTTTCTTCTATGGTTAAAAAAAGATCTAGTAACTAATTCTATATTTTTAGCTTTATCGATTTTGAAAAAATTTTTTTTTGGTTTAAAAATAAGTAAGGTACTTTCTATCTTTGGTTTAGGCCAGAAAGAAGACGGATTAATGTCACAAATTTTTGTTATTTCTAACTTCCATTTAGCTAATATAGATAATCTTCCATAATTAGATGTATTTACGTTTGCAATGATTCTGTCCGCCACTTCTTTTTGAAACATTAATACTAAACTTTCAAACCAAAATTTTTCATTATCTAAGTTGATAATCCATTTACACAATATTTCAGTAGAAATGTTATAAGGTAAATTTCCAAAAACAATTAGCTTATTTGGAGATAATTTTTTCTCATCAATATTTAGTATATCGTCATTAATTATTTTTAGATTATCATGAAATTTTTTTTTTAAATTAATTACAAGATTATTATCCTTCTCTACTATAAAAAATTTTCTTGGCTTTTTTTTCAATATACATGACGTTAAATTACCTGTCCCAGGCCCAACTTCTAACACTGTCTTACCTTGTATCTTCTCAATACTTGTAATTTTTTCTAAAATCTTTTTATCTATAAGAAAATTTTGACCCAAACTTTTTTTTGCTTTGATCATTTTATCTTTTCTAGAAAAGATATAGCTTTGTATAAACTCAGATAACTTGACAAATTCTTACCAAGCATTGTCTCGTTAGGACCATGGTCAGGCGAAATTCTCAAGAAAGGTAAACCTAATGTAATATTAATGGCATCGTATTCAAAAAGAGTTTTGATGGGTGTTAAAACTTGATCATGATACATTCCCACAATTACATTAAATTTTTTTCTATTTTTTTTTAAAAAGATTGTGTCAGCTGCATAGGGTCCATATACTTTAAATTGATGTTTCTTTAGATCTGATATTGTAGGTTTTATAATTTTTTCGTCTTCATTAGATTTACTAGTACTTTCACAATGTGGATTAAGACCTGTCAAAGCAATTTTAGGTTTAAAGCCCATATAAGTTCTATAAAAATTATTTATTAATTTGACTTTGTCAAAAATTAATTTTTTCCGAATAACCTTAGAAACTTCTTTTAAAGGCAAATGAGTTGTTATTGGACAAACTGATAAACTATTATTATATATTAACATCGCTACTTTCTTTTTATTAAATTTTTTAGCAAAATATTCTGTCATACCCAAAAATTTCTTTCTTAAAAAATTTTTTTTTGAGATTGGTCCATTTATGAATTTATTAGAATAATTTGATCTTAATAAAACTATAGCAATTTCAAAACATCTTCTAATATAATCATTTGATTTATTGCTAATTTTCTCAAATGCTTTTTTTTGATTATAATCAACATTGATCAAATTTATTGAATTGTTATTCAATTTATATTTAGTAATTTCTTTTAAATTTAAAATTTTAATTTTTTTTTTAAAATTTAATTTTTCCATTTGAAGAGAGAGTATTTTGTGAGAGGCTATAATAACAAGAGGACTTTTAATCTTTTTTTTTTTTAAAATTTTAAATAAAATTTCAAAAAAAATACTGTTGGGTTCTCCCGCAACTAATATTATCGGTTTATAGCTCATTTATTGTAATATCCTTTTTTAATTTATTTAAAAATAGATTAGAAAATTGATTTAACTGTTCATTAGTTTTATTTCTGACTATCTTACTTAACTCTTCATCAACATTTAAATTCCTTTTTGAAATTTTTTTTTCTCTCAATTTAAGAATTAGATATCCTCCAGGTATTATTATTGGATTTGTATATTGATTATTTTCAATTTTAGAAATTTTTTCTAAGATTTTTGTATTAATAGAATTTTCGCTAATCCAACCAATATTCCCACCAGCATTAGAGGTCTCAGAAATGCTATAGATTAAAGCAGAATTTTCAAAACCATTTTTTTTAATAGCACCCTCAATAATTTTAAACTTCTCATTTAATGTTTGATTCTCTTTTAAATCAAATACAATCTCAGAAAGAAGATACTCAATTTGATTTTCATTTTTTAAGATATCTTTTTTTAATTTATCAAGGTCGATATTGATATTTTTTGAGTATTTGTCATAGATAAATTGGTTCCATATAGCATTTATTGTCATTTTATTTCTTATAAAATCAGACTTAATATCGAAATTTTTAAGATAACCCAACAACTCACTAACATTTGTAAATCCGGTACTAGAATATGTAGAAATTAAAATTCTGTTAAAGTCCTCATTACTAATCTCAATATTTTGAACAATTTTTTTTAAAGCAATTTCTTTGACTTTATCTTTGATTAAAGAATTTCTAGCAATCTGAAAAATTTTTTCATTATCTAAGCTATTAATATTTTTGTTTATAGATTTTAAGTAATTGATTTCATTTAAAATATCTACAGTCGTAATAATTTCATTATTAATTTTTACTAGTATTTTATTTTCATAAGCAAGTACTGGATATTTTATTAAAGTTGAAAAAAAAATAATAATTATAATTACATTCAGTCTCATGAAACTAATTTTTATTGATCAATTTTTTGCTCAAAGCTTGTTAAAGGTGTTAAAGTAATACTAAATATTAAATTTTCTGATGGTTTTAAATCTCTATCCTCATAATAAGATTTATTATATTTAATTCCAGCAATTAAACAGTCATTTTTATATTCATAAATCAAATTATAATACTCAGTTAAATTAATTTTTCTATTTCGTCTTGTATTGAATGTTATGAAGTTTTCGTCATTAAATTTTAAAGATGTCTTATTTTCAATAGTATTTGTATCACCAATGGCCCCATTTTCCTCTATGAAGTTAAATGTTGTATTGAAATTTTTGTATACGATTGATGTATTTAACGAATTATATTCCAATGTATTAAAATCATTATCTAATATAAAATCATAAGATACACTTATAATGTTTGATAAATCATTGGATATTGATCCAAAAATATTAGGATCCTTACCGTTTAATCCAGTTGATTGAGGTATGAAATTTTCATTCTCATCTCTGTATACGGTTGCAATTTTTGCTTCAAAAAATTTATTTATATCGTCTAATCTTGATTTTTTATACTCAACTCCCAGGGTCAGAGATCTTCCCTCTTCAAAAGAGTCATCTATAGCAAGTCTATTTATGTCAAATATTCCATCAACATTTATAGATCTATCACTCGATGAATAATCTTTCATGTCACCTGGATTTAATCTAAAAGATATTTTTGGAGTCAGATAACTAACTTCATCATCAGTTTGATAGATAAGTGGCAGACTAGTATTGAACTCAACAATACTCATAAGTTCCATCTGAGGGCTAGATTTATACAAGTTATCGTTTTTAGCTATAGTGTTTAAGTTTTTTAGATAAAGGTTATATTCATTTTTAAATCCATTATTTGAAATAATATTTGAACTTTGAAAATTTAAATCATTTATAATTTTTGTTCTTAAATTGTTAGTATTGTTTAGATCATTACTACCACTAGATCTAAAATTAATTGTTCCATTATTAAAATCACTAAACAATTGTTTATCAAAATCATAATAAGGTAGTATAAATTGGTACCGGTCTGAACTTGCAAGGTTTAGACTTTCAAAAGATTGAAAGCCAGTCACTAAGTTAAAATTACTGCTATTTAAAATCAATTGAGCTTCAGAATTCAATACATCATAATCTTTTGGAGTAGTCTTATTTTTAAAAATATTACTATCAAAAATCTTTAAATAAGTGTCATTTGAAACTTTTTTGATCGATATAAATAAATCACTCTGAGTAAAATTTTTCCAAGCTAAATTGGCATCAAACTCAGCGAAAAAGTGGCTTATACTATTAGCTTTATTTGAAAGTGAGGATTGATAACCATCAACAAAAGAAAAATCTAATATTGCAGAAGAATTTTTATTTTTTAATCTATACTCATTTTGAAACATTTTTATATCACTATCAAATAAAGTAGGTCTAAACGTAAAATCTTTATCATGAGATATTACATGGTAGTAAGGTAAATTTAGAGATGATCCTAAAATATTAGAATTATTCACACTTGGTTTTAAAAAACCAGATTGTCTTTTTACAGTCGGATCAGGATGAAAAAATTTCGGAAAATATAAAACTGGTACATTATAGATTTTAAGTAAAGCATTATCATATATAAGTTGTTTTTTATCTTTATCGTGTTTAATTTGACTAGCTGTTACAACCCATGGAGGGCAGTCAGTATCGTTATTACAACTCGTAAAAACCCCTTTTTTAATGGTTGTAACATTATTTTTACTTTCTGCAGACACACCTTTTAAGCGAGGATCATTTTTTAAATTATCAAATATATCTTTTTTTAAGTTAATTTCGATATCTTTAGCCACAAAACTTTTTTCATTAAAGTTAAACATTCCACTATCAAAAAATAATTTATCATTCTGAGGTAAATTGAAATTTAAATTTACTAAAATTTTTTCTCCTTTTAATATTTTATCTTCTAGAAAGAAATTGAATTTTTTTAACTCTATATAAGTTTGTTCATCTTCATCAATAAGTGTAGAATTTTTATCTGAACTTAATAATTTCTGATTTCTAAGAAAAATAACGTCTGATGATTTTAAAATGAATCTCGAGTTAATTTTACTTTTAGTGGGTCCTTCACTAATTATTTTTTCTCTATTTTTATCATAAGTAATATTATCTGATGAAATATTATAATCGTTAACAGTATCTTTAATAGTAACTTTACCAGTTGCATTAAGTATATTTTCAATTTTCAAATAGATAAAATTGTCAGCCTCTATTATAACACCATCATTAGTTGAAATTTGTCCTCTTTTTGAGCCTATGATCTTGTTTCCATCATTTAAAATTTGAATTTCAGATACATCAAAGCTAAATTGATCTTGTGCCATTGAAAATTGCATCAATAAAATCTTTGTAAAAAATATTATTAAGACTGATAAAATTTTATTTTTCATTAAATTTTCTCATTATTATAGAGTTAATTATTGTTAACAATATTAAAGGTATTAAAACTGAACTAAATATATTTATTTTCTCAGTTTTTCCGAGAACATTAAAAAAATTAAACAAGTAATATATAACCACTGAAAAAAATAGACCAATTGAAATTTTGAGTATTGAACTTTTTAATTCTTTAGTGCTAAGCATTATTACACTTGATAATACTGTCATAAGAACAAGATAAATTGGAAAAGAGATAAGTTTCAAAAGTTGTATATCTATTTCTGTAATAGAATAATTTAAAGACTTATAATTATCTCTCAGTTGAAAAAGTTCTACTATTGAAAGTGAGGATAAATTTGAAAATAGATTTTGAATAATAAGGTAATCAAAATTTGTATTAATTTCTAAAGTTTTAAGTTTTTGTCTTTTATTTTTATCAAAAACTTCAGCATTATAAATTACCCATTTTTTGTTCGATATATCTATTTTTGGGCTAACAATATTTCTTTTAATTTCAAAATTATTATTAAATTCTGAGATATAGGCATCAATCAAATAATTTTGATCTATCTTCACTGAATTTATAATTAAGATTTTATTATCTAAAACATCTTTTATCCAAAGCCCATTTTTTGTTATTACAGCTAAATATTTACCATCTTTAGTATAATTGGTTTTTAAATCTAAATAAAAATTTTTTAGGCTTGAGGAAAAGCTGTAAAAGAAAGTGATTATTAAAATACCAAGAAAAAAACTCATTAGACTAACAATTAATAAAATATTTGAATTTTTAAGACCTGTATATTTAAAAATACTTAATTGATTATTATTAAATAACGTTATGAAGAAAAGTTGTGTAGAGATAAGAAAAATGAATGGGAACATTTCAAATATAAATGTTGGCGAATTTAAAAGTGATAAATAGATCGGAAAAAAATTATCCACCTCTATATCTTTAAAAAAATCCAATTCACTTAGTAAATTTAATATAAAAATTAAACTAAACATTATTAAAGAGACATAAAAAAAGGAATTCAAAAAAATTTTACTTAAAAATTTAATATAAGTTTTCATTTTTTCTCTTTAAATGAGTTTAGTGATAAATATATGATGGTATAAATTGTTATCAAACTTAAAATAGGAATACTAAAAATTTTAAGATTTTCAAAAACATTATTTTTCACAAATCTTAAACTTATTTCGGAAGATATGATGATCGACAAACCCAATAGAAAAACAAAAAGTCGATAATTAAAATAATTTATATTTTCTTTTGACTTTAAGATAAGAAATAAAATAATTAACATTAAAGTTGGAATATAAAAGGGAATTATAAATCTTTTATATAATTCTTTAATGACATTATTTAGATTTTCTCTAACGCAATTCTCAATAATAACATCCTTTGTATTAATATTAAAAAGTTCCCATTTATTTAATTTTAAATAACATTTAAATAGTTTTGAGGTAGACACTTCTTGAGTTTTTACATAGGTTGTTGTGTTACTTTCTAAGTTTTTTAAATTAAAATCTGATTTAGAAAATCGAAAATTGGTAATTTTGTCATTTACAACATTTATTTGTTCTCCTTCATACAAAACTAAAATTTGAGTATTATTTTTTCTAATAAAATTTCCTTTTTTTGCGTATGTAATCTGAAAATTATTAATATTTTCGTCTTTTTTTAAATAAATATTTAATAAATTTCCATCCAGATCTTTACCATCACTATAGATTGTTACATTTTTTATGGTGTCATTAAATTTTTTTTGTTTAATAAAACTTTCTAAAAAATTTACTGAAGATGTCCTTAAAAAAGACCTGGCCAAATCTTGCGTATTTGGAACTATAAAAGCAGCCAGAGTAATTTGCACTAATGTTAAAAAAATTGAGAAAATGAATAAAAAATTTATAAGTTGAAACTTGTTTACACCAAAGTTCCAAAATATAATCATTTCATTGTTTAACTCATACCTTGTAATTACGTAAAAAAAACTGAAAAAAAATACGAAAGGTAGTACTTTACTTACTATTTTTGGAAAGTTGAGTAACGAATAGTTTATGTAAACTAGATAATCTCTACCATCCTCAATCATTATGTCTAAAAAGTTGACAGCCTGAAATACCCAAATGATTATGCTTGCACTAAAAAGAGTGATGAGAAAAAATGTTAAACAATCAATTAATAATTTTCTAAATAATATTTTTTTCATTGAAATCTTCCAAAATAGTACTTATATATTTTCAACTAATAGTTTACAATTAACATACAACCTAAAGTACACATATATTAAAAATGTCAATAAAAATAAGCTTTAAAAAAAGCACATCAAGAAAAAATTCTACAAATTTAGTCTTATTTGTGGATGAAAAATTTAGTTTGAGCCAAATAAAAAAATATATTTCAGCTCAAGAACTTTTCTATATTTCAGATTTGTTGAAAACTAGTGATTTAAGTAAAAAGTTATTAGTATTTGAACTTACTTCAAAAAAAAAAATAGTTTTGGTATCTATAAAAAAAAATATCAAAAATTTTGAGATTGAAAATTTAGGTGCAGAACTCTACGGACGATTAAATTTTGGAAAGAATTCAGAGTATTTTATTTACTCAGAAAATATTATTAATAACCACAAAACTTTTATTGGTTATTTCCTTCATGGATTAAAATTAAAATCTTATCAATTTAAAAAATATAAATCAAAAAAAGAGAAAAGACTAATTACTGTCAATGTTTTAGGAAGAGGAAGTGATATAAGTAATTCAAATCAATTAAAGTTCAAAGCCTTGGAGCAAGGAACGTTTTATGCAAGAGATTTAGTTTCTGAGCCAGGAAACATTCTACACCCAGATGAATATGCAAAAAGAATAAGAACACTTAAGAAATATGGACTAAAAATTAATGTTTATGATCAAAAAAAATTGAAAAAGTTAGGTATGAATGCTCTGCTTGGAGTAGGTCAAGGAAGTATAAGAGGGTCCTATCTCGTAACTATGGAATGGAGAGGAACAAAAAATACTTCAAAACCATTGGCTTTCATCGGCAAAGGAGTTTGTTTTGATACAGGTGGCTATTCTTTAAAACCTGCAAAATTTATGGAAGATATGACTTACGACATGGCAGGTTCAGCAGCTGTTGTCGGACTTATGAAAAATCTTGCATTAAGAAAAGCGAGAGTAAATGCTGTAGGTGTAGTGGGGCTAGTTGAAAACATGGTAAGTGGGAATGCTCAAAGACCTGGTGATATTGTAAAATCTTACAGTGGAAAAACAATTGAAATTTTAAATACAGATGCAGAGGGAAGATTAGTTCTCGCTGATGCTATAACTTTTACTGAAAAAAAATTTAAACCTAAATTCATGATTGACTTAGCTACTTTGACTGGCGCGATAATTGTTTCTCTAGGTTCTGAGTATGCAGGACTTTTTTCTAATAATGATAAATTATCAAAAGAATTGATTGATGCAGGTGAAAAAGTTGAAGAAAAACTTTGGAGAATGCCTTTACACAAAAATTTTGATAAATTAATAAATTCTAAGAATGCAGACATGCAAAATATAAACTATGTTGGTGGTGCAGGCTCAACTACTGCTGCACAATTTTTGCAAAGATTTGTTTTGAATAAAACACCATGGGCACATTTAGATATAGCTGGTATGGCTTTTTCAAAATATGGAGGTGCCTTAAATTCTGGTGGGGCTACTGGGTATGGAGTAAGGTTATTAAATCAATTAATAGAAGATTATTATGAGTAATGTTGAAAATACACTGTCGATAATAAAACCAGATGCTGTTGAAAGAAACTTAGAGAAACAAATAAAAGAAATATTTATCAAGAATGGTTTTAATATTATTAAAGAAAAAAAAATTCAATTAGACAAGATAGATGCAGAAAAATTTTATAAGGTGCATGAAACAAAGCCTTTTTACAATGATTTATGCACTTATTTATCATCGGGGCCAATAGTTGTCATGGTGCTCGAAAAAAAAAATGCTATTTTGGCTAATAGAGAATTAATGGGTTCAACCAACCCAAAAGACGCTGCAGAAGGTACAATAAGAAAAAAATTTGGTTTATCAATTGATAAAAATTCTGTTCATGGTTCAGATAGTTCAGAGAATGCAAAAATTGAGATTGACTTTTTTTTTAAGTCCTAGATAGGAATTTTTTTAAAGCTTTTGGATATAGAACATGTTCCTCTTTCAAAATTTTTTTTGACAAAGTTCTTGGATTATCTTTTTTATTTATTCTAATCTTTTTTTGTAAAATTATTTTTCCAGAATCCAATTTAGAATTTACAAGATGAACAGTGCAACCTGAAAATTTTTCATTATTCATTATTACCCTTTCATGCGTGTTTAGTCCCTTATATTTTGGTAATAATGAGGGATGTATATTCAATATATTTCCATTAAATTTTTCAATAAAATCTTTGGAAAGAATTCTCATAAATCCTGCAAGACAAATTAAATTAATTTTTCTTTTTTTTAAAATTTTTAAAATTTTTTCCTCATCTTTCTTATTTTTAAAATTAAAAATTTTGGAAACGATTTTAGTTTTTTTTAAATAACGAATTCCATTTGCTTTTTTGTTGCTTGATAGAACAAGATTTACATAAATTGGAGAAGTTTTTAACTTTGAATATTTAATTAAATTTTTCATATTACTTCCATTTCCAGATATAAAAATTGCTGTTTTTATCTTAGTATTCCCAGTTGACTCTACCATTTATTTTGATTTGTCCTTTCCCGCTACTTATTTTTCCGATTGTATAAGGTTTGTATTTTTTTGGAAAAAATTTAATAACCTTCTTTAGATTTTTTGGATTTATAATTAAACAAAAACCAATTCCACAATTAAATGTTCTCAACATTTCTTTATCGGTTATAAAGTGACTTTTTAACCAACGAAATATTTTAAGAGGACGAACTTTAATTAGATTTATCTCAGCATTTAGATTATTTGGTAGAATTCTTTTTAAATTATCTGTTAAGCCCCCACCTGTTATATTCGCACATCCATTAATTAGATCATGATCAATTAAATTTAAAATTTCTTTCACATAAATTTTAGTAGGCTTGATCAACTCTTCTTTTAAAAATTTATTTTTATTTATATTTATTTTTTTTATTTTTAATAAGTTTCTAACTAATGAATATCCATTTGAATGCAAACCACTTGATGGAATTCCTAAGACTAAATCATTTTTTTTTATTTTTTTTCCATTAAGAATTTTTTTTTCTTCAACAATTCCTACGGCAAAACCTGCAATATCAAATTTATTCTTGGCATACGTTCCAGGCATTTCAGCAGTTTCACCACCAACTAGACTACATTTAGAAATTTTACATCCTTTTAAGATTCCACCTACAATAGACTTTAATTTTGACAAATTAATCTTATTAATTGATATATAATCTAAAAATAATAAAGGCTTTGCCCCTTGAACTATTAAGTCATTAACGCTCATTGCAACAAGGTCAATTCCTATTGTATCAAATTTATTTAGTATATTGGCTATTTCAATTTTAGTTCCAACCCCATCTGTGCAAGCAACAATTTTTGGATTTTTTAGATTTTTAGGAATATTAGTGATTGATCCAAAACCACCTATATTATTCAACGTTTTTTTGCCTTTTTTCTTTGTAGATATATTGGATATGAATTTAACAAATTTGTCAGCAGCATTAATATCAACACCACTTTTTTTATATGTTAATATATTTTTACGCATTTATTCTGGCTATGATGTTTCAAATAAAAAAAATTAAATTAAAGATCTTATATATTTTTTTTATAGTTCTATCTTTAAATTTATTTTTTTTTTCCACAGATAAGATTTTTTCTAAATCGTTTGACATAGAAAATATTGATATATCTAGACCATTTGAGATAAATTTTGATAAAAATGATGTAATTGATGAGGGTTTTAATCAAGCGTTTTTTGAATTAATTTCATTGATAGTTAATTCCGAAGATCGAAGAAAAATTAATAACATTAAATTAAATAAGCTTAAAGGAATGATTGAGTCATTTTCTATTCAGGAAGAGAAGTTTATAAATGATATATATTACGTAAACTTAGGAGTTTCATTTAACAAAAAAAAAATTTATAACTATCTAGAGAGTAAAAATATTTTTCCATCAGTTCCAACTCGTAAAAAATTTTTATTCATTCCAATCATTATAGACGAAAATAAAAAAGATCTTCTGTTATTCCACAACAATTATATATTTGAAAACTGGAATAAAAATTATGAAAAGACACACTTAATTGAATATATACTTCCCACAGAAGATCTTGAAGATTTAAACGAGATAAAAAAAAATTATGAAAATATTGAGCAATATGATTTTAATGAAGTAATTTCAAAATACGATTTGAAAGATTCAATCATATCTTTATTTTTTAGAAGTGAAGATAAACTAAGAGTTTTAACAAGAATATCTTATAACAAAAACATTGTTTTAAAAAATCAATCTTTTTCTCAAAAAAATATTAATGAGGTAGATCAAAT
>CACMKP010000010.1 GCA_902614355.1 uncultured Pelagibacteraceae bacterium | reverse complement strand
TATATCAAATGATATTTCTAATAATTTGAAATGGAAAAAAAAACTTGAGAATTTAAAAAGACCAATCATTGCTATCCAATGGAAAGGAAATGAAAAATTTCTAGATGATCAACAAAGATCTATTCCTTTTAAATTTTTTAGTAATTTAATTAAAAATAAAAATTACTCTTTTTTAAGTTTACAGAAAGACAATTTTTCAAAAGATATTAAATCCAATAACTTACAAAAATTTATTACAGATTTCTCTGAACAAATTGATTTAGGAGATAAAAGTTTTGTTGATACTATCTCTATTTTGAATAATATAGACCTATTGATTTCTGTCGATACCTCAATGACTCATCTTGCATCTACAATGGGTGTTAAAACTTTTCTATTGCTTAATTCTAATCCTGATTGGCGATGGCATATAGAATTGAAGGAAAAATGTTTTTACGATAAATTAGAAATAATTAAAGCTGACAAAATAAATGATTGGGAATCAGTCTCTTTTAAAGTTAGCAATAAATTAAAAGAATTATTTAAAAGGTAGATTTTTTCTTATAAATGGCGGAAAGGGAGGGATTCGAACCCTCGGTACAAGTTTCCTCGCACGGTCATTTAGCAAACGACTGGTTTAAGCCTCTCACCCACCTTTCCATTAATGAGTGTGTAACTTGAAATCATTGAATATTCAATATTAATCAAGTATTTATTGCACAATGAAAAATAAATATTCAATAATTTCGTTAATTAAAAATTCTTTTTCATATCACGAAAATTGGCAAAAAGCCTGGGGTGATCCAGAGCCCAAAAAAGAATATGACATTGTGATTATTGGTGGTGGAGGTCATGGATTAGCAACAGCTTATTATCTTGCCAAAAAATATAATATGAAAAATATAGCTGTAGTGGAAAAAGGTTGGATTGGTGGAGGCAACACTGGAAGAAATACTACTATAATAAGATCAAATTATTTATGGGATGCAAGCGCAGGTTTATATGATCATGCATTAAAAATTTGGGAAAATCTCTCACAAGAATTAAATTATAATGTGATGTTCAGTCAACGAGGTGTGATGAATCTCGCCCATAATTTACAAGATGTTAGAGATCTTAAGAGAAGAACTCATGCTAATAGACTGAATGGTATTGATGCAGTTTATCTTAACACAGAGCAAGTAAAAAAATTTTGTCCAATTATAAATACATCTCCAGATATTAGATATCCAGTTTTAGGAGGTACTCTCCAGCGTAGAGCTGGTACAGCACGTCATGATGCCGTTGCATGGGGTTATGCAAGAGGTGCTGATGAAATGGGTGTTGATATAATTCAAAATTGCGAAGTCAAAGGAATTAAAAGAAGCGGTGATAGTGTTGAAGGAGTCGAGACAACAAAAGGTTTTATCAAAACCAAAAAAATTGGTGTTGTTGCTGCCGGCCACTCAAGTGTAATAGCAAACATGGCAGGTTTAAGATTACCCTTAGAGAGTAAACCACTTCAAGCTTTAGTTTCTGAACCGGTAAAACCCATTATTGACACAGTAGTTATGTCAAATGCAGTTCATGCTTATGTTAGTCAGTCTGATAAAGGGGAGCTGGTAATTGGAGCTGGCACAGATGATTATGTTTCTTATTCTCAAAAAGGAAGCCATGATATTGTTGAAGGAACCTTGAATGCTATTTTAGAATTATATCCAATATTCAGTCGTATGAGAATGTTAAGACAATGGGGTGGTATTGTAGATATATGTCCTGATGCAAGTCCTATTATTAGTAAGACACCAGTAAAAGGTTTATACTTTAATTGTGGTTGGGGAACTGGAGGATTTAAAGCAACACCAGGTTCGGGAGATCTATTCGCTCACACAATAGCAAATGATGAACCTCATAAATTAAATGCTGCATTTAATCTAAATAGATTTGTAAGTGGAGATCTCGTTGATGAACATGGTGCAGCAGCTGTAGCACATTAATGTTTGTAATTCATTGTCCTTATTGTGGTAAAAGAGAACAGAGTGAGTTTAAAGCTGGAGGTGAAGCTCATATAGTTAGACCAAAACAACCAACTGAATTAAGTGATGATCAGTGGGCAGAATATCTTTTCATGAGGAAAAATATCAAAGGTGTTCAGTTCGAAAGATGGGTTCATGCTCATGGGTGTAGAAAATGGTTTAATATGGTTAGAGATACATCTAATGATGAAATTAAAGCAATTTATAAAATGGGTGAAAAGCCACCAAGAAAATTATAAATGACAAATAATTTAAGAGTTAAATCAAGTAAGTTTATAGATGAGACATATAAAATTTCATTTAAGTTTAATAATAAAACTTATTATGGTTATAAAGGGGATACATTAGCATCTGCACTTTTAGCTAATAATATCCATCTAGTCGGAAGAAGTTTTAAATACCATAGACCAAGAGGAATAATGACTGCTGGTTCAGAAGAGCCTAATGCTATTGTTCAACTTCATAAAAACACATCTAGAACAGAACCAAATGTTAGAGCAACAGAAATAGAAATTTATGAAGGACTTGAAGCTTCAAGTCAAAATTGTTGGCCTAGTGTTAACTTTGATTTAGGAGGTATAAATAATTTTTTAAGTCCAGTTCTTCCAGCAGGTTTTTATTATAAAACTTTCATGTGGCCTGCAAGTTTTTGGGAAAAATATGAATATTTTATTAGAAAATCTGCCGGTTTAGGTAAATCACCTACAGAGCCTGATCCTGATATATACGAGCATAAATATATACACTGTGATGTGTTAATAATTGGTGCTGGTATTTCAGGTATAGTCGCAGCAAAAACTTCTGCAAAAAATGGTTTTAAAACATTATTAGTAGATGAAAAACCTCATCTTGGTGGTTCTACAATTTATCAAAATTCAGAACACTTCAAGATTAACAATCAAATCTCGAGCTCATGGCTAGAGAAAGAAATAAATGAAATAAAAAAAATTGATAATTTAGAAATAAAGACAAGAACAAGTGTTGCTGCTTTTCATGGCTACAATTTTTTACTGGCACGAGAAAATCTAACAGATCATTTACCTTTGCATCAAAGAAATGAAAAAGTTCGGCATAGACTACTTAAAATTAGAGCAAAAAAGGTTATAAGTGCAACGGGATCTTTAGAAAGACCTTTGGTATTTGACAATAATGACCGACCAGGAATTTTGCTATCATCTGCTATAGAAAAGTATTCAAATTTATTCGGAGTAGCGTGTGGTCAAAAAAATGTTCTTTTTACTAATAACGATAGTGCATATGAAACAGCAATCAGTTTATTCCAAAAAGGAATTAATGTTGAGGCCATAATTGATAATAGAGAAGAGGTTGATTCAAAATTAGTCAAAGAAATAGAAAAAAATAATATAAAAATTTATAAAGGGTATACAGTTGTTAATACATTTGGATACAAAAAGATTAATAAAATCTCAATAATGCAGCTTTCTAAAGACGGTCAAAAAGTTGTGGGCTCTAAAATTTCTATTGATTGTGATTGCCTCGGTATGTCTGGAGGGTGGACACCAGCTGTGCATCTTTTCACACAATCTGGTGGTAAATTGAAATTCAGGGATGACGATCAGGTATTTATTCCAAATAAATATCCTTCAGATCAAATAAGTATAGGTTCTTGTAATGGAGAATTTACATTAGATGAAATATTAACAGGTATTTCAAAAAAACTTAAAGATTTTTTGAATATTAAGAAAACCGACTATGAAAATCTTGAGATCCAATCTCATTTCAATAAAACCAAAAGAAATATATGGTTACTTCCATCTGATAAGATAATCGGTAAGACAAAACCATTTGTTGATTATCAAAATGATACAACAGCAAAAGATATTAAATTAGCTTTAAGAGAAGGATTCCGATCAATCGAACATGTAAAAAGATATACAACAACTGGTATGGGAACTGATCAAGGTAAACTTGGCAATATGCATGCGTTAGGAATTATTTCTGAAACCGCCGGCTCTAGAATGGGTGAGCTTGGCACAACAACATTTAGACCACCCTACACTCCTCTTACTTTTGGCACAATTGTTGGAAGAAATGTAGGAGAATATTTTGATGTTTTTAGAAAAACTCCAATTCATGATTGGCACGTTGAAAATAAAGCAAAATTTGAAAATGTGGGACAATGGAAAAGAGCTTGGTTTTATCCAAAAGAAAATGAAAGTATGCATGAAGCTGTACAAAGAGAAAGTAAAGCTGCAAGAGATAGTGCCGGTATATTAGATGCTTCAACATTAGGTAAGATTGATATTCAGGGTACAGATGCCTCAGAGTTTTTAAATAGAGTTTATACCAATGCATGGTCAAAGCTTGCTATTGGAAAATGTAGATATGGACTGATGCTTAATGAGGATGGCATGGTTTATGATGATGGTGTAACAACACGCTTAGATGAAAATCACTACATTATGACTACAACAACAGGTGGAGCAGCAACTGTTTTAGGTAAATTAGAAGATTATCTTCAGACAGAATGGCCAGAATTAGATGTATACTTAACTTCAGTAACCGACCATTATGCAACAATTAGTGTTTGTGGTCCAAACAGTAAAAAAATTGTTTCAAAAGTTATTCCTGAAATAGATTTATCTGATGAAAAATTTCCACATATGTCATTTAAAAATGCAAAGATTGATAAAGTTAAATGTAGAGTAATGAGAATAAGTTTTACCGGTGAGCAAAGTTATGAAATTAATGTTCAAGCTAACTATGGAAAATCTGTATGGGATAAATGTATGCAGGCAGGAAAAGAATTTAATATCACACCTTATGGGACTGAGACAATGCATTTACTAAGAGCAGAAAAAGGATTCATAATTGTAGGACAAGACACTGATGCAACCATGACACCAATAGATCTTCAAATGGATTGGATAATTAGTAAAAAGAAATATGACTTCATCGGTAAAAGATCTTTATATAGATCAGATACAATCAGAGAGGATAGAAAACAGTTAATTGGTTTAGTTACAGAAAACCCAAAAGAAGTTTTGGAAGAAGGTGCTCAAATTGTTGCAGATGCAAACAAATCACCAGTTGAAATGTTGGGTCATATAACTTCAAGTTACTATAGTCCAAATTTAGAAAAATCTATTGCTTTAGGTGTTGTTAAAGGTGGAAAAAATATGATTGGTCGAAAACTAATTATCCCAATGGAAAATAAACAAATCAAAGTGACAGTTACAGATCCAGTTTTTTTAGACAAGGAGAATAAAAGATTAAATGCTTAATTATTCAAACGTAATTACAGAAGAAAAGTCTTATTCAGGATTAAAGATGAAAGAAGTTAAACCAATAATGAAACTGATTCTAAGAGGGAAAAAAAGAGAATTTTTATCTGCAGTTGGAAAATCATTAAATTTGATATTGCCAGCCGAAGCAAATACTTTTACTAAAAGCGATAAATTAACTGCACTTTGGCTAAGTCCTGATGAATGGATGATTTTTTCAAATGAAGTTTCTCATATTGGTAGCAACGATTATCAAACAGAAAATTTACTTTATAAAAGTATTTGTAAAACAAATTTAGGAGCTGTCACAGATGTTACTGACCAATTTGTTTTGATTAACCTTAAAGGTGACAAAATTTATGAGTTATTTGAGACTGGATCACCATTTAATTTCAATGATTTTAGAAAAAAAAAGGGTTCTGTCTCACAAACAATATTAGCAAAAATTGATGTGATTATACAAAATGAGAGTCAAAATGACGTGAATCTTTTTGTAAGACGCTCTTTTTCACAACATTTGTTTTCTTGGATGAATGATAGTGCGTCAAGATTATAGTCTCATTTTTTTTTAAATTTGTTAAATATAAGAATGAAAAAATTAATCTATTTAGCAATCTTTGCTCTTTTACCCTTTAATTTAAATGCAGAATCAAACTTAGACAAGATTTTATCATCAGGTGTCTTAAAAGTTGGAACAACTGGAGATTGGGATCCTATGACTATTAAAGATCCTGCGACTAATAAATATAAAGGATTTGATATCGATGTAATGAATGAACTTGCTAATGACATGGGTGTTAAAATTGAATTTGTACCAGCAGAGTGGAAAACTATCGTCTCTGGAATAACTTCTGAAAGGTATGATATATCAACAAGTGTCACAAAAACTCCTAAGAGAGCTGAAGTAGCCGGATTTACAGATACCTACTACAAATATGGAACTGTACCACTTGTTTTAAAAAAGAATTTAAGCAAATTTTCGACCTGGGACTCTCTTAATAACTCAAGTGTAACTATTGCAACTACTCTTGGTACGTCACAAGAAGAAAAAGCAAAAGAATTTTTTCCTAAATCAAAATTGAATTCTGTAGAAGCTCCTGCTAGAGATTTTCAAGAAGTGTTAGCTGGAAGAGCAGATGGAAATATAACAAGTTCAACAGAAGCAAATAAGTTAGTTATTAAATATCCACAATTAGCTATCGTTCCTGATGGTGAAAAAAATCCTGCTTTTTTAGCTATGATGGTTCCTAAAGGTGATAATAAATGGAACAATTATGTTAATGACTGGATTAAAAAGAAGAAATCATCGGGCTTCTTTACTAAGTTGTTAGCTAAATATAATCTAAAAAGTCTATAATAAATTAGTATTTACTTTTTAATACTCTATAAATTGGGGGGTGAGAAATTTATTTTTTTTACTTCTAATTATCCCTTTAACTTCATGTAATAAAGGCGAACTTAATTGGCTAATCTTATCACCAAATAATATTGAAGGTTTAACAAATCTAAAGTTTCTATTAAGTGGTTTAACCACCACAATTTTTATTTCTTTAGTTTCAATTATTATCTCAATCTTCGTTGGATTAATTATAGCCATACCATCATTAGCTAAAAATAAATTTTTAACTTATATCAATATTGGCTATGTTGAAATTGTCAGAGCGATACCATTATTAGTATTAATATTATGGATCTATTATGGACTACCAATAATGACAGGTATCAGTTTTAGTCCATTTATATCTGGCATTATTGCACTATCTATAAGTGAAAGTGCGTTTCAAGCAGAAATTTTTAGAGCGGGCATAAACTCTATCAAGAAGTCCCAGTGGGAGGCTGGAAGTTCATTGGGATTAAATTTTATCAAAAAATTAAAGCTTGTTATTCTGCCTCAGGCTATCAAAAATATTTTACCTGCAATAGGAAATCAATTTGTCTATGTCTTAAAAATGTCTTCTTTAGTTTCAATTATAGGCATTGGTGATTTGACAAGAAAAGCTAACGAACTTGTTGTTACAACCTATCGCCCTCTTGAAATATACACATTTTTAATTCTTGAGTATTTAGTTTTAATATTAATTGTTTCCTATCTAGTGAGAAAATTTGAAAAAAAATTACAAAAGGATTAATTTTTTTTTCTATAATCCCAAGGCATTTCAAAAGTGCCAGACCATAAACCTAATTTGTCTTTTTTTGCCATATCCTCATGTGCAACATATTTTTTTGAGTATTTTCTATATGCAACAGCATAACCATATCGAACCATCCAAGCATTGATGTTAGTCTTGCCTTTAAAACATTCTGCGATAAATCTTTTATATCTATCTTTATTTTTCCATTTACAGCTCATAAATTGATTGTTAATTTTTTTTTTAAGCCTATTAGTAGAAATCTCACCGCAAAAATAATCTTTGTTGAATGTAAAGAAAGAAATTGTTAGCCAAATTTTTTGACATTTTTGATCCTGTTCTGGTGCATCAATTCCAAAAAGACGAATTTTTTTTTTATTTATCAAAATTGTGTCACCATCAATAACTTTTGCAATACCTGTAATAATCTTTAACTCTTTTGCTTTCAGATTTTCTGGGCTAATTAAAAGAAAAACTATATGTATATTAATTAGTAAATAGTTTCTTATTTTGTTTAAAAACATTATTTAAGAAATATCCAATAAACATCAAAACTGCAATTCCCATTAACCAATTTGTTACAAATATAGTGTAAAAGATGTCCTCATAATCACCTCCTCTAATATTAATTACATACCATAAACTAAAAAAAGGAAGAGCTGTTAATCTTAAAACACTCATATAAAGACTATAAAGAGGTTTTTTGACTGCTTGAAATACTGCGGTAGTAATAAAGAACACTGGATAGATAGGACCAATCAATGCTGCAACTTTTAGGTAAATTGCACCATGTTTTATTGTCTCTAAATTGTCTGTAAATAATGAAACTAAAAATTCTGCTCCAATAAAAATTATTATTCCCGCACAAATCATGAAAGATGAACCAAATAGTAAAGCTTTTTTATATAGTTCTCTAAGACGATCATAATTTTTCGCGCCAAAGTTTTGTCCACCAATAGATAAAACAGCTGTGTTCAAGCCTATAACAGGTAGTAAAAATACTTGTTCAATTCTTAGGGCAGCGCCATAACCGGCGGTTGCAAGATCTCCAAATTGTCCAATGAAATAAAGAATATTAAATAAACCCACACCAATTAATAACATACTAAACATAACAGGTATGGTTTGATAAACTAACTCCCCCAAAAGATTAAATTTAGGAATAAAGCATTCTAGTTTTAGGTATTGTTTTAACTCACAACAATATACCTTATGCGCCAGATAAAGCAGACCAGTAAATTGAGCAACAACTGTGGCTATTGCTAAACCTGCTATGCCAAAAGCAGGAACAAATCCATATCCAAAAATAAATAAAGGATTTAAAAAAATATTTAAAAAGAAAGTAAATATCAATACATTTCTATAACTTTTAGTATCTCCTTGAGCATTTAAAGTCCCATTTAAGGAAATTTGTATTAAAACAATAATTGTTCCATAAAAAATAATATCTAAATATTCTCTTGATAAAATAATTCCATCTGGGTCAGATCCCATTAATGACAATAAGAAATCTGAAACGTTTAAACCAAAGAAGGTAACAAGAACAGATAAAAAAATTGCAAAAATTATCGATTGAGCAATAAATAATGACGCTTTTTTTTTATTATTAGCTCCTAAATTATTACCTATTAATGTATTTGTACCAGCTGTTAAACCAACACCTATGGCAATTATAGTAAAGTAAATTGGAAAAGACTTTGCAATTGCTGCTATTGCTTCAGCTGATATTCTTCCTGCGAACCATGTGTCTACTAAATTATAAAAAGTTTGAAATAACGAACCCACACTTGCCGGGATTGTGACTTTCCTTAATAAAAACCATATTGGGTCCTTGGTGAGTTTAAGAGATTGTGGCAAATTAATTCCTACTAATATTCTTTTTGAAAATTATATTTTTTTCCTGATATCTTTGCTTTATATATCTGACTTTGCCTCATTCTAAAACGAGATTTTTGTTTTTTAGTGAGTTTACTATAACAACTTGGACAGGATACGCCCTCCTCGTACATTTTAGATTTTTTATCTTTTAATGAAATTGGTTTTCTGCATCCGCTGCAAACCGAATAAGAGCCTTGTAATAAACCATGTTTTAAACTGACTCGATTATCAAAAACAAAACACTCCCCTTTCCATAAACTATCCTTTATTTTGATTTTTTTTAAGTAATTTAGTATACCTCCCTTTAATTGATAAACATTTTCAAAACCTTTTTTTTTTAAAAATACAGAAGCTTTTTCACACCTAATACCACCAGTGCAAAACATAGCGATAGGCTGTTGCTTTTTTAATCGTTTTAAATATTTTGGAAAATCTCTAAAATTATCAACATTAGGATTAAAAGCATTTTTAAAAGATCCTACTTTGTTTTCAAAAGGTTTTCTCGCATCTAGTACAAATGTTTTTTTACTTTTAATTAGCTTATTCCATTTGTTTGGCTCTATACGATTATCAATTTTTTGAATTTCATTTTTTATATTTATACTCATTGGTACTAACTCTTTTTTGATTTTTATTTTTGGTTTGTGATAAGGTTGAAATTTGCTATTTGACTTGTTAAAACTATTAAACTCTTTTAATTTAAAAATAGTCTTAATTTTTCTAATTGTTTCATTTAAATCTTTATTTTTTCCAGATAAAGATCCATTGACTCCTTCTCTAGAAATTATAATTGTTCCTCTAATATTTTTTTTAAGAAGAAGATTATTTAATAATTTTTTATTTCTATTTAAATTATTAATTTGTTTGAATTTATAAAAACCAAATACTGTAAACATTAAACTTTCCTACAAACACTCATTCCATCACCAAAAGGCACAATTACTTTCTCTATTCGTTTGTCTTTTGATATGAAATTATTTAGTTCCCTTATATTTTTTGTAAATTTATCATTTATTCTTTTATCAACTACTTCTCCATGCCATAATACATTATCAATTATTACTAAACCTCCTTTATTTAATAAGTCTAGAGAAATTTCATAATACTTTTTATAATTCATTTTATCTGCATCTATAAAAACTAAATCAAATTTTTTATTTCTAATCTTAATTAGAGATTCTAAGGCTGGTTTTATAATTGTCTTTATCTTATGATTTTGTTCAGCTTTTTTAAAAAAATTAACAGCAATTTTATTAGTCTCGCTATTTTTATCTAAAGCAATAATTTCTCCATTATCAGGTAAAGCTAATGCCATGGATAATGTACTTAGGCCAGTGAAGGTTCCGATTTCTAATACTTTCTTAATTTTAGAAACTTTAATAATTAAATGAAGAAATTGACATTGTGATATTGATATTTGCATTCTTTTAATATCACCTAATTTAAGATTATAATTAATTATTTCTTTTTGTACTGGATGAAGTTTTAAACCATGTTTTAATATATAATCTTGTAAATGCTTTGTAATATTAAGGTCAGAACCCATAACCCTTATAATTTTTTTTTTAAGATCTCATTAATTAATTGAGGATTGGCTTTTCCACCAGAGGCTTTCATAGCTTGACCTACAAAAAAACCAAAAAGTTTTTCTTTGCCCTGCTTGTATTCAATAGCTTTTTCTCTATTATTGTTAATTATCTTATCTATCAATTCCTCTAATGCTTTTGGATCGCTTTGTTGTTTTAAACCTTTTTCTTCCACAATTTTTTGAGGATCTTCATCATTCTTTAACATTAGTTCAAAAACTGTTTTAGCAATTTTTCCTGAGATTGTTCCATTCTTAATTAAATTTACTAATATTGCCAAATTTTTTGCACTTACAGGGCTTTGTGTAATTTCTAAATTTTTACTATTTAAAACAGCAAAAAGCTCTCCAGTAATCCAGTTGACAGCAAGTTTCATATCTTTATTTTTGCCCATTTTTGCAACAACTTCTTCAAAATATTTTGCTATTTCTATATCAGAAACTAAGATTGTTGCCTCATAAGCTGATAACTTAAATTCATTAATAAATCTTTTCTTCTTATCATCAGGTAACTCTGGAATTTCACTTTTGAGTTTATTTACAAATTCGTCTGAGACTTCTAATGGTAATAAATCTGGATCAGGGAAATATCTATAGTCATGGGCATCTTCTTTCGATCTCATTGATCTTGTCTCATTTTTCTTAGTGTCAAATAGTCTAGTCTCCTGATCAATTGTTTTACCTTCTTCAATTAGATCAACTTGTCTATTAGCCTCATATTCTATAGCCATTTGCATAAATTTAATCGAGTTTACATTTTTAATTTCACATCTTGTTCCAAACTCTTTTGACCCTTTTTTCCTTACGGATACATTAACATCTGCTCTTAATGATCCCTCTTGCATATTTCCATCACAAGTCCCTAAATATCGCATGATTGATCTCAATTTTTTTATATATATACTTACTTCATCTGGGGATCTAAGGTCTGGTTTACTTACAATTTCCATTAAAGCTACTCCTGATCTATTCAAATCAACAAAAGTATTTTGAGCATCTAAATCATGTATACTCTTTCCTGCATCTTGTTCTAAATGTAATCTTTCTATACCTACTTCTTTATGACCGTCAGGCAAATCTATAATAACTTTACCCTCACCCACTATTGGATCTTTAAATTGTGAAATTTGATATCCTTGTGGTAAATCTGCATAAAAATAATTTTTTCTATCAAAAACTGAGCGTTTATTTATTTTTGCATTAAGACCTATACCGGTTTTTATTGCTTGTTTAACACAAAATTCATTTATTACTGGAAGCATTCCTGGAAAAGCAGCATCAACTAAACTTACTTGAGTATTAGGTTCAGCACCAAATTTTGTAGCAGAAGTAGAAAATAATTTTGACACGGATAATACTTGAGCATGAACTTCTAAACCTATTACAACTTCATATTGATTATCTCTACGATTAATCAAATATTCTTCACTCTTTTTACTCATTTAATCCACCAATCAGTAATTTTATTTTTAAAATTTATTTTTTCCTCCATTGCAAATGCAATATTCAATATATTTTGTTCATCGAAGGCTTTACCAATTATTTGTAGACCAAGGGGGTAACCTTTTGCGTCATGTCCTGCAGGAATTGAAATACCTGGTAAACCAGCTAAATTAACAGGCACTGTAAATATATCGTTGAGATACATGGAAACAGGATCATTTGTTTTTTCACCAATTTTGAAAGCTGAGCTAGGCGTAGATGGTGTTAAAATTGCGTCTACTTTTTTATATGCTTCATCAAAATCATTTTTGATTAATCTTCTAACCTTTTGAGCTTTTAAATAATATGCATCATAATACCCTGAAGATAGAACATAAGTTCCAATCATAATCCTTCTTTGAACTTCCGCACCAAAACCTTCCGACCTAGTTTTTTCATACATATCAATTAAATTTTCACCATTTGCTCTATATCCATACTTAACACCGTCATATCTTGCTAAATTTGAAGATGCTTCGGCTGGAGCAACTATATAATAAGTTGGCAGAGCATAACTAGTATGCGGAAGTGAAATATTTATAATTTCTGCACCACAATCTCTTACATATTCAATACCTTTTTGCCAAAGGTCCTCAATTTCTTTAGGCATACCATCAACTCTATATTCTTTTGGTATTCCAATTTTTTTTCCTTTAATATTATTAGTAAGATCTTTACTATAATGATTTCTTTTAAAATCTATTGAAGTTGAATCTTTCACATCAAAACTACTGATTACTTCCTGAAGTAAAGCACAATCTTTAACATTTTGTGCCATTGGTCCTGCTTGATCTAAGGAAGAAGCAAAAGCAACAATTCCATATCTTGAACAACTACCATAGGTTGGTTTTAAACCAACTGTTCCAGTGAAAGAAGCTGGCTGCCTTATTGATCCACCGGTATCTGTACCAATTGTAATCGGTGTTAATTGTCCAGCAACAGCTGATGCAGATCCTCCAGAGGAACCACCAGGTACTAAATTTTTATCAATAGGATTTTGGACATTGCCAAAAAAACTAGTCTCATTCGAGGAGCCCATTGCGAACTCATCACAATTTAACTTACCCAAAAGAATTGCACCTTCACTCCAAATATTCTCTGTTACAGTTGACTCGTATGTTGGCACAAAATTATTTAAAATCTTGCTACCAGCAGTTGTTTTAACATTCTTCGTGCAAAATAAATCTTTAACAGCCATTGGAATACCAGGTAATTTTAAATCTAAATTGGGTTTTTGATCAAATTTTTTTGCTTTATCTAAAGCGGATGTGAAGTCTTCAGTAATAAAAGCATTAAGTACTTTTGATTTTTCAGATCTTTCAATAAAGGCTTTCGTAACTTCTGATGAAGAAAGTTTTTTATTTTTAATACTTTCAACTAATTCTGTTAGAGATTGTTTAGTTATTTCTGTCATCACTCAATAACCTTAGGTACAACAAAATAATCCTCATTATCTTGAGGAGAATTCTTAATTATTTGTTCTCTGATATTTTTACTTCGAACCTCATCAGACCTTAATTTTAATGTTGTTTCTGCGATAGAAGTTAATGGTTTAACATTTTCTGTTTTTAATTCATTAAGCTTTTCAATAAAATCAAAAATTGAATTTAAATCACCAACTAATTTTTTAGCCCTTTGCTCATCAACTGAAATTCTTGATAATTTAGAAATATGTTTTATTGTTTTAAGATCTATGCTCATATGCTATTTAAATATGACGAAAACTATCACTTAAGTTTAAATTATACAATATGGTGACATTAGATGAATTCAAAAAAAAACACTCAGATAAGTGTAGATTAATAGGATTAGACCTTGGTTCTAAAAGAATCGGTGTTTCAATATGTGATGATAAGCAATTAATTGCAACACCATTTAGAACTATTATCAAAACTTCATCTGAAAAACTAATAATGGAATTAAAGAAAATTATTAAGGAGAATAATATAGGAGGTATCATAATTGGAAACCCTCTTAATATGGATGGTTCATCGGGCAGATCAACACAGTCAATTAAAGACGTGTCTAAAAACATAGAAAAGAATATTAATATACCTGTTTGTTTATGGGATGAAAGGTTATCAACAGTTGGGGCTTTTAATTTGTCAAGCCAATTGGACGTAAATGTTACAAAAAGGGAAAAAAAAATTGATGAGAATGCAGCTACATTTATACTGCAGGGTGCAATTGATTTTTTAAATAATTAACACTTGCTATTGTAAAGAATTATAGTTATAGAGTTGGTTTTAATGGCAATACCAACTAATAAAGCTATTAAAATTTCCCAAAAACATTTGTTAGGAATCCAAGATTTATCAATAAATGATGTAAATTTGATACTTGATGAAGCTAAAAACTTTATAAGTGTTAATCAAAGTAAAAACAAAAAAATAGATGTACTAAAAGGCAAAACTCAAATAAATTTATTTTTTGAGCCATCCACAAGAACACAGAGTTCTTTTGAACTTGCAGGAAAAAGACTTGGGGCCGATGTAATGTCTATGAACATTAGTAATTCAGCCATAAAAAAAGGTGAAACTTTAATTGATACTGCAATGACATTAAATGCAATGCATCCAGATATTATTGTCATTAGACACCAAGATTCTGGTGCATGTAATTTACTTTCACAAAAAGTTAATTGTGCAGTTTTAAATGCAGGTGATGGTAGACGTGAACACCCAACACAAGCTTTACTTGATGCTTTAACAATTATTAACCGTAAAAAAAAAATAGAAGGTTTAAAAATAGCAATTTGTGGAGATATATTGCACTCTCGAGTGGCTAGGTCAAATATCTATTTACTAAATATGCTTGGTGCTGAGGTGAATATTATTGCACCAACTAATTTAATGCCAAAGGAAATAGATAGATTTGGTGTGAACCCTTTTACAGATATGAAAAAAGGATTAAAAGATTGCGACATTGTTATGATGTTAAGATTGCAAAATGAAAGAATGAGTAGCTCATATCTTTCCTCAAATAGAGAATATTATGAATACTTCGGATTAACACCTGATAAATTAGAATATGCAAAATCAGATGCTTTAATAATGCATCCAGGTCCAATGAATAGAGGTATCGAAATAGATACAATTCTTGCAGACGATATTAATAAAAGCGTAATTAAAGAACAAGTTGAACTTGGTGTTGCAGTAAGAATGGCTTGTTTAAAAATATTTTGTACATAAATGAAAAAACAATATTTTATAAATGCAAATATAGTTGACCCTCATAATTCTATTAATGAAGTTGGTGGTTTGATTATTGGAGAAGATGGTAAAATCGAAGCTGTAGGAAAAAAAGTAAATACAAATAATCTCCCAACTCGCGAAAAACCAGTGGATTTAAAGAGAAAGCATCTTTTTCCAGGATTAGTTGATATGAGGGTCTTTGTTGGTGAACCTGGTTTTGAGTATAAAGAAAACTTTAGAACACTTAGTGATGCAGCTCTTTCAG
>CACMKP010000009.1 GCA_902614355.1 uncultured Pelagibacteraceae bacterium | reverse complement strand
TAATTATAAATGCGATTAAGGTTGAAAAAAGACTGGACATTGCAGCACCAGTTATGCCGTATGAACTTATCAAATAACTATTAAGAATGATATTAAACATAATTGTTGATGATTGATAAATCAATATATTCAAATAGTTAGATAACAAAAATTGTTTTTGTATCCACAAATTTATTACTAAAGAAAAGAATAAACTAATAGATAAAATAACAAACGAATTATGCGCAACAATATAATCCTCTCCAAATAAACTCAAATAAAATTCACCAAAGAATAATACAATTCCTAAGAATAAAAGTGAAAAATAAAAACTTAAAAATGTTAGATTTCTAAAAATTTTACTCATAGTAAAATTATCATTAATAAATCTTGATAAATTAGGATATATAAATTGAAAAAATAATGTACTAAATATTAAAATTATAGTTATCAATCTTGAAGTGGATGAATAATAAGCTGATTGTTCATGGTTTAAAATATTTGAGATCATTAAAATATCTATCCTCATTGCAACAATTAATGAAAAAGCAAGTAGAGGAAACAAAAAAATCTTTTCTAAAATTTTTTTTGTATATTCTTTATCAAATATTAGACTTATAAAATTATTTCCGTTTTTTTTATAATAGAAAATAATTAGCAAAGCAAAAAATAGACTTTCAAAAAAATAGGCAAAAGCTATATAAACAAAGTCAAATTTGTTTAAAATAATAATTAATTTAATAACAAAAAAAACAAAATTTTGTAAAACTCTAATCTTAAAGATTGTTTTAAACTGACCTCTTACAAATATTTCACTATAAAAAATAGAAAATGGCTCAACTATAAGGATTAAACTAACAATCAATATCAGATTTTTAAGGTCTTTATCAAAAGAAAAAAAATTTAAACTTAAAGCAAGAAATGTGTAAAGAAATACTGAGGCATAAAATGTTATTAAGAAACAAGAGCCAATTTCTCTTCGTCTATTTTGAAAATTTTGAGAAATAGCCCTATTCAAATAATAATGAATATTTGAAAATGAGAGACTATAAAGTAAAAAAAAAATTGTTTGTGCAACTGTAAATTTACCAAATTCCAAAGCAGAATAGTTTCTGGCAAAAAGCAAGATCACTACAAATGAACATATCTGGGTAATGAAATTAGATGAAAAAAAATAATATAAATTTGGAAGAAATGAGTGAAAACTCTCTAAATTAGAATAAATTTTTTTCATAAGATTTTATATTTTTTTTAATTAACTTATCTAAAATCTTAACTCTATTTTTATAATTGTGTTTAGAATGAGTTTTTTTATATCCATTTTTTGCGACCAGTAATAATTTTTTTTTATTTTTTAGATAAAAAACAATTTTATTCGTTAAGTCTACAAGATTTTTATAAACCACTATCTGTTTGTTAATTTTAAATAACTTATCTAATCCAATTTTATTGTCAGTTAAAACTAAGCAGCCCATACCTGTTCCTTCAAACAATCTCATATTTCCAGCATACCTCGTATCTTCAATGTGAGAATTGATTAAAAGTTTACTCTTATTTAAAAGTTCCAACATGTCATTTCCGTAAACTGCTTTTCTACAATTAATCAATATATAAAATATTTTATAAATTAATTTTAATTTTCCAAAAAGTTTATAATGAGAATTAGGTGAAAATAAAAAAGTAAATATATAATAAAAATTTTTAAGTGGGAAATCAACACCTATATATGTATTACTAAATTTTTTTAACAAAATATAAATTAAATTTATTCTATTAATATGAAGACCAGATTTCATATATAGTGAACCAACAAAAGTTACATCTATAGATCTTTTTTTAGTTTTAATATATTTTTTAGAAGAAGTATTAAATGCATGATGAATTAAAAATGTTTTTTTTTTAATTTTTTTTTCAATCTCTTCTTTATATCCATCAGTGCAAGTAATAACTAGATCAGCTAATTTCAATTTTTTTTCAATTTCTGATGTGATGGGAGAACAATGAAATACTATAATCAATTTTACATGATTTAATTTTCTAATTTCTTTTAATAAATCTTTTGTTAAAAGTGAGTAATTTCCAAAATAAATTACATTAGGTTTATAAAAAAAAATTTGTTCTAGAATTATACTTTTATTACTTTTTTTTTGTAAGTATTCTTTACTCCAAGTTTTTTGTAAATATTTAATATTAGATATTATCTCATTACAGTCATAATTTTTTTTTGATAATTCTTTTGTGATGTTATTACTCTCTCCAAATCCCAAAACAAAGACCTCTTTTAATAGTTCATTATAATTAAGATTTTTTTTTTTTAAAATTTTTTTATTTATATTTTTAGCAGCTTTTGGATAAGCTGTTGATATTCTTGTTAATTTAATCATTAAAAAAGTACTTGATAGATAAACAAACTTTAATAATTTCTTTTTTGGTTAAATGTTCTCCAATTGGTAAACTAATAATATTTTTGCTCCACTTTACTGCATTCATTTTTTTACAATAGAACATATGCTTGTATTTAAACAAAGGGGTTTGAGGAAGTGAGAGTGGATAATGTATACCTGTTGAAATTTTTTTTTTATTCAAATAATTTTTTAATTGATTTCTTTTTTTTGTTTTAATAACAAACAAATGATTTGAAGATTTTGCATTATCAATTGTTTTTACAAACTCAATATCTCCAACATTTTTTAGGTATTTTCTGTATATATTTACTTGAATTTTTCTTATTTCAATCCATTTATTTAATTGAGTAAGTTTAACTTTTAATATGCCTGCTTGAATATTATCTAGTCTTGAATTTCTTCCTATTAACGTGTGTTGATTTTTTTTTAATCCACCATGATTTGCTATTTTTCTAGCTTGAGTAAATAATTTTTTTTTGTTTGTTACAATACAGCCTCCGTCCCCAAAACACCCTAAGTTTTTTGAGGGGAAAAAACTAAAGGTTGAAATATCTCCAAAACATCCTGTTTTTTTTTCATGATACTCTGCGCCATGCGATTGAGCACAATCTTCTATTAGTTTAATTGACATGCTCTTAGAAATTTTTTTTATTTCATTTATATTTGCTGGATTACCAAATAGATGTACTATTATTATTGCAGATGTTTTTTTTGAGATTTTTTTTTTTAAATCTTTAATGCAAATATTATGAGTTTCATCCACATCAACAAATTTGACATATAGATTATTGTTTAATACTGCTTCTGCGGTAGAAATCCAAGTGTTTGCTGGTACTATTATTTCACTATTTTTTTTTAAATTTAAACATTTTATTGCTATTTCAAGAGCATCAGTGCCATTTGCAACTCCTAAACAATACTTTACATTTATATATTTAGAGAATTTTTTTTGAAAATTATCTAAATCTTCACCACCAATAAATGAGGAGCTTTTAATATTTTTATTAATTGAACTGATTATCTTTTTATCAATACCTCTTATTTGTTTTTTAAGATCTAAAAAAGAAATTTTCATTTAATTATATTTTAAATAAGTTTTTTAACCCAAGTAGAAGGTGTTTTTTCATTTACTATTTCGACTGGTAGGTGATACTTAAAAGGCTTTACACCATTTTGTTTAACATAATTAACTGTATGTTTTATAGCATCCTTAAGTGAAGTTTTAGTTTTGTAATTTAGTAATTTTCTTGATTTGTCCGAGTTGCAAGTTGCAAATTTCACTTCTTTAGGCCTATCTGGCAAATAAATTGGGTTTCCATTGAAGCCTGTTTCATTTGCAACTATTTCAGCAACTTCTTTGATTGTTATCTCCTCCTCATCAGGACCAACATTTATTATCTGTTTATTAATATTTTCATCTAGAGCAATTTTCTCTAAACAATAAATAACATCATCAATATATGAAAAGCACCTTTTTTGTTTGCCGTCACCATATATTATGGATGGTTTTTTTTGTAAATTTCTGTTTATAAATATTGAAACAACATTTCTAAATGGATCATCATATTTTTGATTAGGTCCAATAATATTATGTGGGACCGCAATGTTCCACTCCATACCATTTAAATCTGCTAATACTTTAAGGACATTTTCTCCTGCAACTTTCGCAATTCCATAGGGGTCTTCAGGCTTTGGCGTCATTTCTTCACTAAAAGGTGGGGTTTGCTTTCCATATCTAGCCATTGATGAACAATAAACAAATCTCTTAGCTTTATTTCTAATTGCAGCAGTTATAACCGATACGCTCGCTTGAAATATATTATTTGTTATTATGTGGGGGGAAAAAACTGATAAACCTTCGTGAGCTGTAGCAGCACAATGATATATTACTTTACATTCCTTGGTAATCTTAGACATTTCATCAAGATTGTTACAGTCTGTGTTAAAAAAAGAAATTCTTTTATCTAAATTAACTAAATCTCCACCTATCAAATTATCGTTTCCAATTACTTCATGACCTAAATCTAACATTCTTTTGGCTAAATGGCTTCCAAGAAAACCTGCAACTCCAGTGATAAAAATTTTCATTTATTTGTTTTTACAGTTATTTTAATTAATTCCAAGTCTTTTAGAATTAGTAGATTGATTTAAGTATATTTCTTTATTTTTTTCTATTGATTTATAAATAGCGTTAATAAGTTTCACAGTTTTATATGCTTCTTCACATTCAAATTCTGATTTTTTATTTTTTTTAATTGAATATAGAAAATGTTTGTAAAATTCTAAATGCCCAAATCCATAAACATTTTTTGGTTTCGTAGTATATTTTTTTTTACTAAAACTTTTTCCTGTGTAATAATAAGTTATTTCATTTAATGCAAACCCTCCTATTTTTGCTGAACCTTTGGCTCCCATTAAGCTAAATGATCCCTCTACATTGTGTGGTCTCATTGCTGTAGTAGCTTCCATAATTCCAGTTTTTTTTCCTTTAAACTTAAACAAAATTAACGCAGTGTCCTCAGTTTGTATTTTCGCCAAATGATTCGTGGCTTGAGCATAAACAGAGATTGGATCACCCATTACAGTCCTCATTAAATCTAAATGGTGGCTTGCTTGATTTGCAACAACACCTCCGTCATATTTCCACGTACCCCGCCAGCTTGCTTGCCTATAATAATTTTCATTTCTCATCCATCTTACGATTACACTGCCGTGTAATAACTTTCCAAATTTTTTATTCTGAATATCTCTTCTTAATTTTATAATTGGAATATTAAATTTATTCTGCATAACTACAAAAACTCTTTTTTTAACTTTTTTTGATAACCTTAAAATATTTTTCCCATCTGCTTCTTTTAAGCACATTGGTTTTTCAACAATCACATGACAATTTTTTTTTAAACAAAATGAAATATGTTCGGCATGTAGCCCTGAAGGGGTTAGTATAATAGCTACATCAGGATTTGTTTTTAGAATTGCCTTTTTATAATTAAAAAAAAATTTTAAACCATATTTTTTGTTTATTTCATTTTTTTTTTTATCTTTAAGGTCACAAACCCCAACAATTTTAATCTTATTTTCTCCAATTTTTTTTAGACTGTTGTAGTGCTTTGAAAATATTCTTCCACATCCAATAATTAATGCATTAATCATAATAGTTTTTTTACAGTTTTTTTAATCAATTGAAATACCCAATTATTATAAATATCTATATCGTAATCAGAATGACGTTTTGGTTTTTCTGACATTATTTTAACAAACTCGTCGTTTGATAATTGAAGTTTTTTTTTAAAAAAATTTACATATTGATTAATATTTTGGCTCTCTAATGGTGGTAAAGCAGTTATTTCTAATGCTTTGTCTCTTGTAATTTCTTGATTTCTAATCATACAAGATAAATGTAAAATTCTTTTATCTATTTTAAATTTTTCTGGCAAAATATATCCTTGAAAAAACATCGTAAAAAAAGACTCTCTATGCTTACCACCATAATTTTCCCAATTAAACTCTTTTTTCAAAATTTCTTTTGCTTCTAATGAATTATAATTTATGAAATCTAATAAATTAATTACATTTATTTTTTTTTTTATATTTTCATAATAAAATCTTTTAAAAGGATACATTTTTGGGAAAGTTTTTAATTTGTGTTTTCCGAAAATTTTATGGATTTTTTTGATGTGATTAAAATCATCTTTTCTCCATCCCCAACTATTTATGGTACTATGTTCTGTAGCAAAATTAACACCTGATAAAATAAACTTAATATTTTCTTTAACTGCAAAATCTATGATATATGCAAATATGGCATGGTCAGTAATTAATTCAATATCTGGGACACCTGCTTTTAAAAAACTGATCTGTAAATCTCTAAATTCTTCCCAATCCAAAATTAATGTTTTGTAATCAAAGCCGGTTCTATCAAGAATTTTGTTAATGTTATGATTGGAAGTTTTTGAATTCCAGCCATTATCCATATGTATTATAATTGGATTTAGACCTAATTTCCAAGCATGATAAACGACAAAACTGGAATCTGTACCTCCACTTAATCCTATAACACAATCATATTTCTTATTATTTTTGCTACCAATAATTTTTTTTTTAATATTAGATAAATTTTGACTAATCTTATTTTGCGTAAAATTTGTATATAGGTGTTTTTGCTTTTCCCATTCGGCACAAAAATTACAGATATTTGTTTTTGTCATTTTAAATTCTTTAATTGAGTCGTTCATTATACAAACGGGGCAACTAATCATATAAATCTTCTTTTTCTTTTAAGGAAGGATAATTTAAAACTATTCCTCCACCAGGTTTTTTCATAATAAATATTGTTGAGCTTGCAAAAGCACTTGCTTTAGTTTTTAAAACTTTTTTGATGTCTGAATAGTTTTTAGCACCACCTTTATATATGATTGGTACATTGAAAATATTTCCCAAATGTTCCAATATATCTATATTTGAACCCAACATAGAACCATCTAAACCTACGTTTGTTATACATATTTCTCCAATACCTATTTCTATTAATGATTTTAAATAATCCTGTAAATTTATTTTTACTTTTTCATTTTTAACATAATTATATAGAAAGAGATCATCTTTATGATTGATAATATCTACAGAAGCAATTACACTTTGAGAACCTATTGCTTTAATACATTGCTTGCTTAGATCAAAATTTTTTAAGTTTTTATTATTTAGAATAATTTTTTCAAAACCAGCCTCTATGATTTGTTCTGCTTCTTGAATTGATGATATACCACCGCCATAACTCATTGGAAAAAAAGCCTCTCCAGAAACAATTTTTAAATAGTCTATATCCACTTTGCCACCTGTTTTTGTTTTATTTACATCTAGAAGTATCATTTCATCAACTTCATAATCATTAAAAATGTTGACTACATTTATTGGATCTCCGATATAAGTTTCATTTGCTCTGTCAAATCTGGTTATATGAATTAAATCTCTATCTTTTAAAAGTAAAACTGGAATTATTCTTTTAATTAACATTAACAATATTATTTAATAAAAATTTAATTAAATTAATTCCATTTTTATGGCTTTTTTCTGGATGAAATTGTATGCCTATTACATTTTTATTTTGTACAATTGTTGGAAATTCAATCAAATGATTGGAGGTTGAAATTATATACTTGTTATTACACTCAACATAATAGTTGTGCGCAAAATAAAACTTTTTTTTATCGAAATCTTTAAATTTTTTTGTATTAATTTCATTCCATCCCATGTGTAATCCAGCCTTTGTCTCAGTGCTTAGGAATTTTTTTACATTACCAGGAATTAATCCCAAACCTTCAAGTTTGCCTTCTTCACTATTATCAAATAAAATTTGCATACCAACACAAATACCAACAAGATGAGTGCTATTTCGGTGGTAAATTTTTTTTAATTGCTGGATTAGATTAATTTTATTTAAATTTTCAATTATTTTATCAAAAGAACCTATACCAGGTAAAAACACCAAATCAAAATCACTCAATATATCTTCACCATCATAAACTTTGGCTTCAAATCCACAATGAAAAAGAATATTTTTTAATGATAAAATATTACCGCCTGCATTAATTATTAATATTTTCATATTACTTTAACTTTATTTAAACTGCACTTTATGAAAAACAGGTTCTCTAAATAAAAAATCTCTGAATAATAGAAATGGTAATATTAAAGCTATTATAGGTAAAATTGAATATTTTTTATTTACAAAAATTTTTTTTAAATACAAATAATATACATTCAATCTTCTAACACCGTATGCAAAATATTTAAAATATCTATCAGTGCTCGATCGTGGATAAAATTTTTCACCATAATCATGATTTATCCATTTACAATTTTTATCATCTAAAAATAATATTTTACCATTTAATATCAAATCCATTTGAAAAACATAACACCAGTTTGAAAGAGACATTTTGTTTGGCCACCAGTAACCATCAAAAGAACATTTTTTTAAATAACTTAATTTGTGTAAACCATAAAAAAATGCATCATCTGAATTATAACAATAAGATAAAACTCTTTTTAAAACTGAATCACTATCGAAAAAACATGGACGCAATAATTTTTTTTCCAAATTTTCGTTATAAAGCAACCAGTATGGAACTGCTGTAGTGGCTTTGTTATTCTTAGAAAGAATTGAATATAATTTTTCTATTGTAAATAAACTTGTTTCATCATCATCTGCTAGCCACATGAAATATTCTGTTAAACATTTATCTCTTAAAAATAAAAAATTTTTTAAACTTCCTATATTTTTTTTGTGATAGTAAAAATTTATTCTTTTTGAGGATACTTCCTTTTCTACATTTTTATATTCATCATATTTTTCATCTATACCATCAACAGAAACTATAATGTTGATACCAAATTTTTCAAAATTTTCTAAACTATTTAATGCTCTCAACAAGAGTTTTGGCCTTTTGCAAGTGGGAATTCCAACTGTTATCTTGTCATTCATAAATAACTGATTATTAATCTAAAATTATAAAAATTATACAAATTTTTTATACAGAATAGTAAACAAAACAAAAAGTTTTTTAATTTTGAAAATGATGAAAATTATGACAATTTTTAAATCAAGGATTTTGTATATAATAAATTATTTTTTGAAACCATTATTTTACTTACATCACTATAGTTCAAAAAAAATTAATTTTGACTGGGAAATATCGAATATAAAAAATGAAAGAATAAATATTTTAAATAAGATTTCTAAGGAAATATCTGCAAAAAAATATCTTGAGATAGGCTGTGATACTGATGTTGTTTTTAATAATGTTAATTGTGAACATAAAGTAGGTGTAGATCCATTTAAAGGAGGCACTATCAGAGATACTAGTGATAATTTTTTTAAAATTAATCAGGAAAAATTTGATTTAATTTTCATTGATGGTTTACACACATTTGATCAAATTTTAAAAGATTTTCATAACTCATTTAAATTTTTAAATAATGGTGGATATATTGTCATGCACGATTTAATTCCAAGGAATTGGTTGGAAGAGCATGTACCTAGAATAAGTAATAATTGGTGTGGAGATGTGTGGAAGATTTCATTTTTATTGAACAATATAAAATATCATGACTATTCCTTAATCCTAACAGATTTTGGATTAGGAGTTTTTAGGAAAAATCATGACGATTTACTTTTAAACAATATTGATATTCAAAAAGAAGATTTCGATTTCTTGTATGAGAATTTTACAAAATTAAATTTGATAAAAAAAGAGAATTTTTTGAATAATTAATTAATTTTTTCTAAATCTACCTCTATAATTTTTGTAAACTTCATTTTCTTTAATTTGCAAATCCAGCCCATGCTTTATTTCCATATTCTTGATATCTTTTTCAAAATCGCAGATAAATTTTAACTCTTTTGGTAAGATTGCAAATTTATTATCTCTTCCCTCTAAATTATTATCTATAGTGAAATGTTTCTCTACAATTTTTGCACCATGACTTAATGCATAAATAGCATCGTTAATTCCTAAAGCATGACCAGAATATCCAACATTTTTAAAATTATCTTTTAAATAAAAAAACTTTTCAAAATTTGAATTTTTATATTCAAGTGGATAAGAACTTACACAATGTAGAATAAAAAAATTTTTTTCATTTTTAAATTGAAGCAGATTCTCCAATTCTTTTTTTTTTAAAGCTCCAGTCGAGACAATCACATTTTTAAAATCTTTGAGAGATTTTTTAATTAAGTCTAAATCATATGCTTCAACTGATGGTATTTTGATAAGTTTTTGTGACACTGATTTGAGAATTTCATAGCTTTTTTTATCAAATATTGATGCAAAACAATCCATTTCTAAAGACTTAGAATACTCATGTAATTCTATGTATTTATTTTCGTCCAAGTAAGCTTTTTCATATATTTGTCTTCTACCATCTTTATCCCACACCCCTGCTACTAGATTATTTGGATTCCACAATTGAAATTTTACATGTTTACAACCAGCATCTTTACTTGCCTTAATCATTTTTTTTGCAAGATTCAAATCTCCGAGAAAATTCCAACCTATTTCAGAAATTATCATTTTTTTTTTAGATTTTTTTTTAATTTAATATAATTATTTTATAAAATATTTATACCAATCATTAACATAATTGTTATTAGTATTTCCATATTTTTTTTTTAAAAGTTTAATTTCACTTTGTATTTTATCATCTAACCACCAACTAGATAAATTCTTTCTATTGTGTAAAAATTTAAGAGCACTTTGATAATTTGAGTGAAATAAATTAACTTTTTTTAAATCTTTAACAAAATTTTTACCATAATTTGATAGACAATGATTTTTATCATCAATTATTAATAGAAAAGGGATATTAAAGGCTAATATTTCAAACAACATAGTGCTGATATAATTAAAAATAATTATATTTGATTTGAATATAAAATCATTGCTAGTTTTTAGCTTTTCAAATGGAATTTTTAACTCTTTACTAATTTCTTCAATTGTAAGCTGGTCAGGATATCTTAATTCAGGGTAATATTTTACTACATAATTGGTGCCTAAACTATTTAAAAATTGTGAAATTTGTCGAATATCTTGTTTGTATAAATATGACTCAAAAAATACAGATTGGAAATTTGTTTTTCTTAAAGGCCTAAGTACAAAACATATTGAATATTTTTTCTTAATATCCGAATATTTTTTGTTTTTTTCTAAAAAAAAATTTAATCTAATAGAAGTTAAATTTTTTAATCCTTTTTTATTTTTATTAGACCAATCTATATAAGTATCAGAAATATCATGTTCATGACTACCTAAATAGTTTTTGTTATAAATTTTGTAGTTTCCTCCATGTTGAGCTAAAATTAAATTTTTAAATCCTTTATTTTTCCAATCTGCAATTTGAATTTTTAATAATTCATCATCAATGTATGTGGTGTCAGTATAAATTTTTTTTGGCATTTTTATAATTGAGGAACCTAGAGAATTTAGATTTTTAAAGTATTCTAAGTAAGATTTTGGAAGTATATTATTCAAAACTTTTAAAATATTATAATTTTTATTTTTTTTTTCAAAACTTAAACAAAATTTTTCTCTGAGCGTAGATTTTTCACTTAAATATCTGATTGATAAATTATTATGTAGATTTGGTATAGGAATAATTTTAAAAAATGAATATAAAAATATTTTTAAAAGATTTTTATTACCAAACCTTGAATTGGATAAATAAACCTTTTTTTTATGAAAAAAATTCACAAATTTAAGAAAATACATCTTCCAATTTAATTTTGTTCTTAATTCAATTTCATTAACGTCCTCTATATCTGTAAAGTCAAATTTCATACATGCTATAAAGTATGGGTAAAACTCTTTTTGATTAACAAGTTTTAAAAACTCATTATAATCTTCAGGAATTTTATTTTTATATTTTTTCTTATAATTTTTAAAAAACAATTTAAATTTGTTTCCTTTGAAAAAATAACTATAAAACAAATAAATAGAAAGTGATTTATCTAACCATGGGCCAATTAAAACTTGCCATTCAACAGGTTTGTAATTTTTACAGTGTACTAAATTTAATTTTTTTGTGTATTCTTTTATTATTTCCTTTCTTAATCTTTTATATTTTAAATTGTAAAATTTTGTAAATTTAGGATATTTTTTTTTCTTATTATTTTCCAAATAATTCTCAATTTGGTCTAGTTTTTTTTTTTGGAAAAATTTTTTTTTCAGTATCATAAATTTTAAATCAATTTATATAAGTAAATATCGTTTAAATGAGGATATTTAATATTATTAAATCTTTTGAGTAATTTTATTTTATCATTTTGATTTTTTATTATTGTAATAGAAAATATATATTTACATCCAAGATTCTTTAATGCTGTATAATTAAGGTCTAAATTTATTTTTTTAGGTACACTTTTCTTGAAATGTATAAAATTTTTACCCAGTTCCGAGGAATAAATATAATTTCTTTTTCCAGAATTATCATAATAATGTCTAATAATTGAATCTTTTTCTAACTCTTTTTCAATTACTTTTCTGAATTTTTTTTTGTATTTTATATCATAGGAGGATAAATAAAAATCGACAACATTAAAACCATTGAATAATGGGATAGATGGAGAAATGCCTACACTGCCAACTTTATATTCCGATTGATCTTTATTTATATATTCTTTTATTTCCTTAAATAAGTCTATATTAAAATACTGATCAAAAGTAGTAGTATCAATTCCATTATGATGCCAACTATATCTGTAATCAAAAGTCAAAATTTTATTCATTTTAAAAAAATTCAAATTGTACAAACTCTGAAAAAAAATTAGAAAAAAAACTATAGCGTGATTATATTTAATAGTTTTGAGAAAAAATTGATTTTTTCTGTAAATGAAGCCTATCAAAATAAAAAATGATAAAGAACATAAGGTAATATTCGCCAGATTCTCAATTTTAGTAATGATAAAAGGATAACTTAAAATATAGTTTTTTTCTATAATTGGTAAGTAAAATAATTTTAAAAATAAAATTACTATAAAAATAAATATGACAAAATATATAAATTTATTAAATACTATCTTTTTATTATTTAAATTTTTTATGGTGTTTATTTTTGTTAAAGATAAATAAAACAGAAGATACCATATAATTGGTTGTAACCAGTGTATTCTTTGAAATTTTATAGTTTTTAAAAAACCGAAATTTTTAAAAACAATGCTAGTTATACCACTATATGCAAGTATCCCATATAAAATGGAAATAATAAAATTTAGTAATATTAAATTATAAAATATTTTATCTTATATATTTTTTTTTTTTTTAATCAAAAAAATTGAAAAAATTAAACTAGATAGTATTATATAAGTGTGCATGCTTGGAGCATGCTCATGTCCAAACAAAAAAATTCCTAAAGAATTATTTAGGGAACTTAATATACTATTATACAAATTATAAACATTGTTAATAAATTCGGAACGTATTGATTGGAAATCTGGCTCAAGAAAAACAAGGTAAAGACCTTTATAAATTGATAATAAATACAAAACACTCATCAAAATTAATAAAGATAGTAGATTAGAATTTAAAAATTTATTTTTATATATTTGGAAAATTAAAATAAAAAAAATTGCAGATAAAATGGCAAAACCACCTAGTACTAAACTTGAATAGAATGGAAATATCAAACATATCATCCAATCAAATTTATTTTGTTTTTGCTTATAGAAGTTTAATATCGAATATAATAATAACGGTTGGCCGGCAACTGTTAAAAAAGGTGAAGGATTAAATGGCAATAATGAAAAAGCAATCGAAACAGAAAAAGATATATATAAATTATAGTTTTTGAATTTAAAATGATTATTTATTAATAAAAAAAAACCAATAAATGCAATCACTCTGGCAAATATTTCATTTAAGATATATGCTTTATAAGGATGCAAAATCTTAAACGATAGTTCACCTATACTTATACTTGGAAATATATTTCCAATCATTATACCTTCACCGATTTGTTTAATTACAAAGGTTGGATTGAAATATTCTATATAGGTATTAGAAAGTAGAGACCAATTAACAAATGTGCCATCAAGATTGTCAAATGCATCTACAGTTGATTTACTATAATTAAAATATTTAATAAAAAAAAATAAGAATAATATTAATAAACCAATATTAACTAGATTATTACTTTGTTTAGACATATAGATTTAAAACATCATGTCGATTATATCGTCTATAATTAATCGATTTAGTAACTTTAATTTTTTTTAAAATTTTAATTAATCTGATAATATCAAAGATATTTTGTAAAATTTTTCTTAACATAAAATTTCTTGGATTTCTTTTCTCTATATATGGTATTGGAATTTCGGCGATTTTATATTGATTCCTTGCAAGTCTAAGCATCAACTCTGTATCAAATTGACCTCTGGATAATTGACAAAGTTTTATTTGTTTTAAGGTTTTTTTCCTATTTATCATTTTCATCCCATGTGTATCTGCAAACACACTATTTAAAAAAAAACTTAAAATAAAATTTAATAAACCACTTAGAATTTTTCTATATTTAGATTGTTTATTTAAAAAAGGGTCCGACCTTTTTGAACCAATTATTACATCAAAATTTATTCTATACTTCCAGCTCCATTTAAAAAAATGATCATCCCATAAATGGTCAATATTCATTATCAATATAAAGTCATTTTTAGCTTTAATACACCCTTGCTTCAGTGAAGCTCCATAGTTAGATTTTTTTCTTCTATATACACTAATATTCTTAAATTTTTTTTTTAGTCTGTATATTTGTCTTAAACTTTCATCGGTACTTCCATTTTCAACTAAGATAAAGTTAAATCTTTTATTTGGAATTATTTTTTTAATTTTTTTATGAATATGAATAATACTTTTTTCTAAAATTTTTGACTCATTATAAATCGGTATAACTATATCTAACGACATTTTTTTTTATAAAAATTATTAAGTTTTATTATACTTAATATAAAAAAAACTCCAAAACTAAAGGCATAAAAGTATAAAACTGAATTTGTAAATTCGTGAATATAAGTTTTGGTATTTAAAAAAGAATTAATCATAAAAAAAAAACATAAGATAAAACCTATAAAAATAGTTTTATAATTTCTATTTGCTAAATTATATAAAATAAAAAAAATAGTCATAATTGCGCAAAATGTTGAACAACAAGAGTAAAGTAAAATAAATGGATCTACATTTTTAATCTGTAAGATTGATGGGAAGTAAAAATATGATAAGTACACAACTAACAAAATTAAAAATGAAATCAATATTATTGAATAAAACAGTAAAAAAACTTCTTTTAGCGCAATAATTTGATTATGTAAATTTGGATAAATTGCTTTTAAAAATGGAAGTGAAAACATTAATATGGATTTAGGTAAAACATTTGAGGATGAATAGTTTGAAAAATCATTCAAGTTTGAAAGAAGAAAATACGATAAAATAACATCAGCATATGCAAAACAAACCATAAATATGAAAAATATAAAATAGATGAAAAAGTCAAAATTTAAAATCTCCCTCAAATTTAAAGCTCTTAAACTAAATCTTAAATAACTTTGATTATAAAAATGTGAGATAATTAAAACTTGTGAAAATAAAAATCCTAATAAAATAATAGAAACTTTAACATTTATAAATACTAATGCTGAACAAAAAATCAATTTAAAAAGATTAAAGAAAAAAGTATAAGTTGAAGATTTTATATAATGTTTACCTGTATCAAGTATTAATCTTAAATACTCAATGTAACACTGTAATAAAGTAATTAATGAAACAACAAAATACAATTGATAATTTATATTAATATAAATACTTAGAAAATAAAATAAAAATTGTAGAATAAAAAAATAACAAAATGATAGAGTGACTAAGTTTGAAAAGTTTTCTTGAATGTTTATTTTTTTTTTATCTTCTTTATTATTTACAATTATTTTAGAAATATAAAAGTTGAATACTACACAAGGTGTTATCAAAATATTTAACAGAACTATCGATGTATAAAAAATTCCAAAGTTAGGCTGTGGTAAAAAATTACTGAGTACTACGTAATTAAGATAATTAAAACCAAACGAGATTGAAATTAAAGAAAAAAAAATTAAAAAATTACTATTAAATTTAAGATTATCTTTTAGTGAATTATGCATTAATTGAGAAGTCTTTGAACCATTTCCAGGTTTCAATCAGTGCTTTGTCTAGAGAATATCTTGGTTTAAAATTGATTTTTTTTCTAGCTTTGATATTTAAACTAAAATTTCTATTCACTTCTCCATTTCTTGCTTTTTTTTTTATAACTTTTAAGTTCAATGTATTGGTAATTTTAAAAATTTTTTTTATTAAATTATTAATAGAGGTCTCTTTACCACTCGAGAGATGTAAAACTTCAAATCCTACTAATTTTTTTTTCAAGGTTTTTAAAATACCATCACAAAGGTCCTCTACATATAGATAATCTCTAGTTGAATCTCCATCTCCGTAAATAACTAAAGGTTTTTTATCTAGTATAGATTTAAAATATTTTGTAATTACACCTTTTTTATGCCAACTATACGGACCTAATATATTTGAAAATCTTAGGGCAGTAATTGAGATGCCATAAGAATATGCATAAGCAGAGCAATAAGCTTCTGCTGACAATTTACTCGCACCGTAAGGTGATATTGGTTTTGGAAGACTATTCTCATCAACAGGGGGATTTTGATTTCCCATTATTGCCCCGCCAGTTGATGCTATTATAACTTTTTTAATATTATAATCTTTGCAAATTTCTAAAACTTTAAAAGTACCCATAGTATTAGCTAAAAAATTTTCACTTGGATTTTGTATTGAATCGATTACTGAACCTTTGGCAGCTAAATGGATAAGTGCATATATATCTCTATTAGGTAATTTAATTTTTTTATTTATGTCTTTTTTTATTAAAAAATTATTTTTAGAAAATTGGCAATATTTTTTTTTATTAGTACACAAATTATCGATTATAATAAGTTTATATTTTTTTTCTAATTTTTTTACCAAATTTGTTCCGATAAAACCGAGGCCACCAGTTATAATGATAGTTTTTTTTATCATATATTTTTTTTTAAAGTCCAAAATGAATTACAAGGAATTTTTTCTGGATCACATCTATTAATATATTTTTTAGCAATTCCAGATATTTCATTTAGAAGCCCTTTTTTTAAAGTTATGGGATTTAAACCCAATTCTATAAAGTTTTTATTTTTAACTCTAAGTTCATTTTCCTGATCTTCATTTCTCGGGTTAGGCAAGTGCTGAATTTTTGATCCAGTTAATTCAGATACGATTTTAGCTAAATCTAACACTTTATGAGTTTCAGTCATCTGATTAAATATTTTTACTTTATCATTTTTTTTAGGAGGGTTTTTAATAGCTAAGTCTAAACACTTTACGCTATCCTTAATATTTATAAATGCCCTTGTTTGTCCACCGGTTCCATGAACAGTTAAGGGATAATTAAGAGCAGATTGCATTAAAAATCTATTTAATACAGTGCCATAATCTCCATCATAATCGAATCTATTGATTAACTCTTCATCTAAATTTGTTTCATCTGTGGCTGTCCCCCAAACAATTCCTTGATGTAAATCTGTTATCTTAAGCTTGTCATTTTTGTTGTAATAAGCAAAAAGTAATGCATCTTGAGTTTTTGTTAAATGATAAATGCTACCAGGATCTGAAGGATATAAAATATTTTTTCTGACATTTTCATTTTTGTCATTTTTAATTTCAACATCAATATAACCCTCGGGTATTGATAAATCTGCTGTGCTGTATCCGTAAACACCCATGGTTCCTAAATGAACCAAATGAATATCTAATTGACTTTCAACAATTGCACACAATATATTATTAGTAGAATTAATATTATTGTTCACAGTATATATTTTTGTTTTTGAATTTTTCATTGAATATGGAGCGGCTCTTTGTTCTGCAAAATGTACTATAGTATCTGGTTGCTCTTGATTTATCAAATTAAGAAGTCTCTGATAATTTTTTGATAAATCTATATTAAAAAATTTTATCTTGTTGCCAGTTAGTTGAAACCATTTTGAAATCCTTTTATTTATTGAGCTAATTGGTGTTAAAGAATTAACCTCTAACTCTAAATCTATTTTTCTTCTAGACAAGTTGTCAACTATGATAATTTCATGACCCTTGCTAGAAAGATGCAAAGATGTTGGCCATCCACAAAATCCATCACCGCCTGCGATTATTATTTTCATAAATTAATTTTATATTTTATATAATATAATTATCCTTTTACTTATATACATCATTTATGCTTGAAATATATTATTCATAGGATCTGGTTGATAGCGTCCTCGACAGTCAATAATTACCTTAGAAAAACTTTTAATTTTTTTAAAATTAAAAGAATCATGATCTGTTAAAATTAACGAAAGATCATACTTTTTGATTAATTCGTATTTTAAAGAAATACTTTTCTTTTTTCCTTTAAATTTTCTACTTTTAATAAGTGGAATATAAGGATCTAAATAATCAACTTTAAAATTTTTTTTTTTCAATAATTCAAATATTTCAAAAGAAGGTGACTCTCTAATATCATCAACGTTTTTTTTATATGCTATTCCTAAAATTAAGATCTTTCTAATATTAAATTTTTTTTTCAATTTTAAAATTTTATTAACAATATAATTCGGCATACCGTTATTTATTAATCCAGATAATTTTATAAATTTTGTATCAAAATTAAATTTTTTAGCTCTCCAGGTTAATAGAAATGGATCAATAGGAATACAATGTCCTCCATATCCAGGACCAGGGTAGAAAGCATGAAAACCAAATGGTTTAGTTTTAGCAGCTTTAATCACATCAAAAATATTTATATTCATTTTTTGACATAAAACTTTTAATTCATTTATCATTCCTATATTTACAGACCTATAGATATTCTCTAGAAGTTTAGTCATCTCAGCAATTTCTATAGAAGGGGTTTTAATAATTTTAATATTTAAAAGTGAATAAATCGATGAACCTATTTCCCGGCAATTATTTGTAAGCCCACCTACAACTTTTGGAATTTTGGTTAAACTAAATTTTTTGTTTCCTGGATCTTCTCTTTCGGGTGAATAAATTATTGAGAAATCTCTTCCAATTTTGAATTTCTTTTTTAATAAATATGGTAAGATTAATTCTCTGCAGGTTCCCGGATATGTAGTGCTTTCTAGTGATAAGGCCTGATTTTTTTTAAAATATTTAGAATTACTTTTCATAAAATTAACAATATAACTCATATCAGGAGACTTGTTTTTTTTTAGAGGAGTAGGAAGACAAACAATAATGAAATCAATATCTTTAATTTTATTAAAATCATTATAAAAATTAACTCCATTAATAATCATTTCAAGAATATTTTTTTTTTTAAAATAATTAATATAACTTTTGCCTGCCCTTAATTTGTCTATTTTTGATTTATCAGTATCAAATCCAAAAGCCTTTAATTTTTTGTTCTTTGAGAAAGAGTAAAGAAGAGGTAGTCCAACATAACCAAGTCCAATTACACCTATTTTTAAATTTTTATCTTTAATTTTATTATTAAAAATTTTGTTTAAAGGGTCACTAACCATATATTACAAGATGTTAATTATATTATCTCGGCTATTTTCTTTAAAACTAATACTTTTTTCAAAAATAGATTTTGTTTTAAGAGCTTCAAACCAAAAAGCAAAAATTGAATTATCATATCTATATGTTAACTCATTATTATATTCTAGATCATCAAATCTTCCTTTATTTATACAAAAGAAATTTTTTCTTTTGAGAACAAATAATGGATCAGACTGCTTTATTACTGAAAATGTTGATAATTTTCCGCTTGAAATTAATGTATCTATAACTTGATCTAAATGGCCTTTGTTTTTAACAACAGTATGAATATTTACAAATACAACGATATCTGGATTTTTTTTATTATTTTTTCTAAAATAATCACAGCTATCTAACATTACCTCCTCTATTCTTGAAATCCCACTATTTAATTTAGAAGACCTTTTAAGAATTTGGAACTTACTAGATATTTTTTTTTTTTGTTTTAAATAATTTATTAATTTATGATCACTAGTTGAAATTATAGAATGATTAATTTTTTTTGATTTATCAACCATATCTATAGAAATATCTATTAATGATTTTGATTTATATTTAATAAATGGAACATTTTTTTTTTTTAAATAGTTACTTTTGACAGGTATTATTGCTAGAATATCTAAATTTTTCTTTGTATCAGTATTTTGATTTTTTTTAAAAATTTTAGACCTTTCTTCTAATATTTTTTTATAATTATCAGATAATGAATATCCATGTTTTCTATAATAAAAGAGAGGCAATGGTACACATTTATATTGTACTTTATTTTTTAATTTAAACCATATATCCCATCCATCTTGAGCCTTAAATTCTGTTGAGTAACCTCCAACTGAAATAAGATCTTTCACTGAAATTAAACAACACGCTCCATGAGGTGGAGCATTGTTAGTTTTTATTAAGTCAAAATTAGTCTCTACCCCAATGATTTTTCCATGAGTGTTTGTATAATAATATCCAGAATACACTAAACCATTGTTTTTGTTTCTTATAATTTCATTATACATTAACTCTAAAGCGTACTCATTAAGCCAATCATCTGCATCTAATCTAAAGATGTATTCAGTTTTGATATTTTTTAGAACATAATTAGATGACCTTTGCAGACCAATTTTTTTTTTAAGATTTAAAATTGTTATTTTTTTTTTATATTTTTTTTTATAATTATTAAATATACTTAAAGTATTATCAGTAGAACCATCATTTATAAGATATAGTTGCCAGTTTTTAAAGGTCTGAGCTAAAACACTATCTATTGATTTCTTTAGAAATTTTCCGTAATTGCTTGAAACAATGTACACACAAATCTTATATTGTTTTTGCTTCTTCATATAATTTTGCTATTTTTTTAATATCTTTTTTATCGTAGTTTTTAATTATAAAATTAATAATTTTTAAATCTTTTTTATAATCAATAGTATATTTATATTTTTTTTTAAATATTTTTGAAAAAGATATTTTAAAAATTTTAAAATTTTTGTAATTTTTATATAAATAATTTGTAATATGTTCGTTGTCTTTGTTCCGAAATTTAGTCTTAGGAATGTTATTTAATGCCTTTGATTTTATAATTTCAATTGTTAGCCCTTGATCTATCTTTTCCTTTTTATTATTTGTTGATATAAGATCATACTTTTTATAATTTCTAAAGTTTTTGATTATTTTTTTTATCTTTATTAAATCTATGATAGGTCTATCTCCACAATATCTTAAAAAATATTTAATGTTGTAAAATTTACAACAATCAATCGTTCTAGCTAATACGTCATTATCACTTCCTCTAAAATAATTAATTTTATTTTTATTAGCTATATCACATAATTTCTTATCATTAAAATTAGTTGTAGTAGCTAAAATTATATTTTTGTTTGCAGTAATTTTTTTTGCTTGAGAAATAACTTGTTCAATCAAAGTGTTTCCATTCGAAAGCTTTACTAAGGCTTTATTTTTAAAACGATTAGAGTTTAATCTTGAAAAAATTAATACGTGCATTAAATCTTATGATATTTCTTATACCAGTCTATAAATCTATTAACACCTGTCTCTACATCTACTTTGTTCTTTTGGAATGTTTTTAATTTTTTAATCTTTTTATTCTCCGATAAGATTCCTTTGACATCTCCTTTTTGCATTGGCAGATATTTTATTTTTGCTTTAATTTTTAGTTTTTTTTCTAATAAATTTATATAATACTTGAGTTTAACAGATTTTCCGTTTCCAACATTATATATTTTATAACTCACTTTATTTGTTAATTTTTCATTGCTTGCTTTAATGATAGCCATAACAGCATCATCGATATAAGTAAAATCACGCTGATGATTTCCGTAATTATATACCTCTATTTTTTTATTTTCCAAAATAGATTTTGTAAATTTAAATAATGCCATATCAGGTCTTCCCCATGGGCCATACAAAGTAAAAAATCTTAAAACAGTAGTTTTGATTTTATACATTGAACTGTAAGAATGAGCCATTAGTTCACATGATTTTTTTGTTGCTGCATAAAATTGTAATGGTTTATTTGTATCGTGAATTTCTTTAATCTTTTTTTTAGTGGGCTTTCCATAAACACTACTTGATGATGCAAAAATTAGTCTATTAATTTTTTTTTTTCTACAAAGTTCAAGTAAGTTATGAGTTGCTACCAAGTTATTAGACACATATTCTTCAGGATGATTTATTGAATGACGAACACCTGCTTGTGCAGCGAAATGAAATATTTTTTTTATATTATATAGTCTTAGATTGTATTTCAATTTTTTAAAATTTCGCAAATCTATTTTTAAAAATTTAAAATTAGGATATTTTTTTAAAATTGATATTCTTTTTTTTTTTATTGATACATCATAATAAGAATTAATATTGTCAATGCCTATTATGTTTTGACCATTTTTGAGAAGCACCAAACATAAGCTGAAGCCCACAAATCCTGCTGCTCCTGTAACTAAATTATATATCTTCATTTATAAATAAAATTAAATTATTATTTTTTTGTCATATTGAAGATTAACAGAAGCATCATGGTTAACAATTATAATTGTTTTTTTTCCTTTTAAACTATTTAAGACTTGATTTATTATATTTTTAGATTTTTTATCTAAAGAGTTCGTAGCTTCATCTAAAATCAATATTTTAGGTCTCAACATCAAAACTCTAGCTAATGCTATTCTCTGCCTTTGTCCCCCAGAAAGTTTCAAACCTCTCTCACCAACATTTGTATTCAAACCATTTTTAAATTTTTTTACAAAATCATATGATAATGACAATTTTAGAGCCTCATTAATGTCCTCTAAATTACCATCGTCTTTTGCCCACATTAAGTTTTCCTTAATACTTGCATTGAATAAAAAAGGATCTTGTGGAACATATCCTAAAATTGAAAAAAAATTATTTTGATTAATTTTGTCCAGAGACACATTATCCACTAAAATAGAGCCTGATTTTGGTTTTTTAAAACCTAAGATTAAATCTATTAATGTTGATTTTCCTGATCCTGATGGACCATGTATTATAGTAGTTTGATTTTTAATAATTTTAAAACTTTTTTTCCTAAACAATTTATATTTTTTTTCATAATAAAAAGTTACATTTTTAAAGACAATTGAATTTTTAAAATTAAAAGGTTTAATCTTTTTATTAAATAAATTTTTTTTTAAAGAATATTTTTTTGTATTTTTCAACAATTTATTATATTGCTCTAGTCCAGGTAATAAGTTTATTACAGACATATTATTGTTTATAATATTTCCCAAAACAGGAGCAGCAGAAAGAAGACTCCAAAATACAGCAATAGTTTTTGAAATTTCTACACCTACATAAAAATTTTCATAATAGATAATAAAAGCTATACCAGCGCTAATAATTCCTAGAGGTCTATAAGAATTTAGAACTAAAGCATCAAGTAGCATATGTTTTTTTTCAGAAATATTAACCTTAGCTAAATCTTTATAAGTATTTGAGATCTGTTTTTCTTGATTATTGAATACAAAAATAAGTTTAATCGATTGCAGACATTCATTTATTTTTTTTGTAAAAGTATTTCTGTGAAAGGTAATTTTTTTTCCTAAATTATAAGATAATTTTGTTATCATTTTCATTGGAAAAAAAACAATAGCAAATATCGATAGGTTTATAATAACAAGTTTGGCATTTAAAAACAAAGGTATGGTAATTAAAGCAATAAACTTGATTATTAAAGCAAACTGCATCGCTATTGTAGCAAATGATGAACTAATGCCTTTTACTAAGATAGTAAAAGTATTTAACAATATTCCACTATTAAATTTCTCAAAAAAATTATTACTTGTATTTAAAGTATTACGAAATATATTTTTAAATAATCTCAGATGCAATTTAAATCTCAAATCAAGAATTTTTTTTGCTATAAAAAAAGAAATAACAATTTTTGAAAATTCTATTATAAAAAATAAAACAATTATATTTCTTAAAGATACATCAAAATTTACAATTTTGAGCACTTCAACAAAATAACTTGTAATTGTATTAAATTCCTCTTGATTTGTATTGAGAATAAAATCACTAATTGGTATGATCGTTAATACAGAACTTGTTATAATAATAACTTCTAAAGTTAGCAAAAATACTAAAAGTATAAAATCTAAGATATTATCTTTGATTAAATTAGAATAATTATAAAAAAATTTTTTTTTAATATTCATCTAAAGCGAAAATTTTTGATTAAAATTTTTTTATATATACTATAAAAATTTGACATTAATTGTACTAATTAAATAACTACAAATACTCTATAAAACTAAAATTATTACCATATATATAGAAATAGAAGTAACCAAAGAAGAATTATCTATAAGCCAGCTCTTTACATTGTTTTTCAAGATTTTTTTCTCATTGTAAATTGAAAAAATAATTCAGGTAATTTCATGAATTACTCAATATTTTTTTATAGTATTATGACAAATTTATCTTATAAACATTTAAAAATTAAACAAAGTGTTATTATAATTAATGATAATTTTCATTGAAGTAGAAATCGCCGGTCGAGAATTATTGAGTAAGATTTTATTAAGTCGCGCACTTATAAATAAAAATAATCTAGTTATTATAAGTAATAGAAACAACATTCATAATCTTATAAATAAAAACAAAATTAAAAATTCTATCTTAATTACAAAAGATATAAATCCAAGACATGATTTAATAAAATTTTATAAATATTTGAAATCGAATGGTTTTGTGATCATTTCTCAAGATGAGGAAGGTGGATACTTGCCTAACGACTATTCAATATTCACTTCAATGAGACACGGTAAAGGTGAAGTTCTATATATAATTGATTATTTTTTATGTTGGGGAAAAAGAGATTATAATTTTTTAAAAAGAAAGTTTAAATCGATAAGTTATAAGTTCATTAATTTTGGCTCACCTAAGCTAGATGCGATGAAAAAAAATTATAAGGTAAATAAAAATTTACTGATTAAAAATAAAATTAAAAAAAAATTTATTCTATTGAGTTATAACTTTACTCCATTTTACTATAAGCCTTTAACAAAAGGAATTCTTGATGAATCTACCAGATTAAATAAAGATTTCAGAAAATTTGCTAAAAAAATGTTTTATTCATATGGAGAAAGCGCAAAATTACTCTATGATTTCACTGAACTTGCGGATTATTTGGAAAAAAACCAAAATAAATATCAGGTTGTAATTAGACCTCATCCAAATTTTAATTCTGAAATTTTTAGGAAAATTGTTAAAAATTACAATAAAAATATCATCATATGCTCAGAAGGAAATTTAATTGAATATATAAAAAATTGTTCAGTATTAATTCAAAATTCATGCTCATCAGCGGTTGACGCAGTTATTTCTAAAAAACAAGTTATTTCCTACAAGACCAAAAATAAAGAATTTATGCATAGTCCATACATAAATTCACTCGGAATTAAATGTGAAAGTAATCTTGAAGTGTTAAAAATAATTAATTCAAACAAAATCAAAAATAAATTTAACATTTTAAATAAAAGATTTAATCTAGAAAATTCTCTTATTAAAATTAACAATTTAATTAAAAATCTTCAAATAGAAAATGATAAAAATAAAATAAATGTTAAATTTAATAGATTAAGTTTTAAATTTGTCTTTAAAAAAATAATTTTTAAATTTTTTCCAAAAAAAGAGGGTGCTGATTATGCTGATCACAAATATAAAGATTTTAATTATAAAAATATTAAAAGAATAGTTGCTCAAGTAAATGCAAGTAAATTTAATGGTTTAAAAAATAAAATCAAATTTAAAATTAAATCTAAAAATATTTTAGTTATTAATAAATTATAGACACTTTAAGAATCAAAATAATTTTTAATTTTAGTAACTATAAATTTTTGTTGTTTTTTTGTTAAACCTACAAAAATAGGTAAACTTAACGAATTACCAAAGTATTTTTCTGCACCCTCAAGTTTAAAATTTCTTTTGTGAAAAACTTCAAATTTATATAATGGAATATAATGGCTCTGCGGAAAAATTGAATTTTTGTTCAAATATTTTATGAAATGATCTTTATCTTTTCTTAAATTTTTAAAATTGATATTTATAATTACTAAATGATAAGATGGAATTAAATCTTTAGAGTACTGATTTATAAAAATATTTTTATTATAATTCTTAAATTCTTTTAAGTAGTAGTCATAACAATCTTTCCTTTTTAATAAAAATATATCTAATTTTTTTAGTTGAGAGATCCCTAAAGAACAATTAATATCTGATATTCTGTAGTTAAATCCAAAATCTAATACGTTGTACTTCCAGTAAAATTTTTTATTTCTTTTAATTCCATGATTTCTGTAAATTTTTATTTGGTCAGATATTTTTTTATTATTTGTTGTTATGGCTCCCCCCTCACCTGTTGTGATTGATTTTAATGGGTGAAATGAAAAAGTACAAATATCAGAATTCAAACATGATCCTATCTTAACAACCTTTTTATTTTTAAGATACCCAGAACCAAGAGCATGGCAAGCATCCTCAATTATAGAAAATCTATATTTTTTTTTTAATTTATAAAATTTAATTATGTTTTCAGGATATCCACCATGATACATTAAAAAGAGAATTTTAATCTTTTTAATTTTATTTTTTTTGATACAGTCAACAACTGTTTCTGGTGTCATTTGACCAGTTTTACTATCAACGTCAACCAAAAATATTTTAGCACCCAATATTCTTGACATGTTATATGATGCAACAAAATTGATAGCAGGCATTAATATTATGTCATTTTTTTTTACTTTTAGAGACAGTAGGGCCAGATGTATTGCTGACGTTCCACTGTTACAAACATATGCAAATTTAGATTTAAGATACCTGCTTAAGTCTTTTTCAAACTTGATTACACTAGGTCCAGTGGTTATAAAATTTTTTGACAGGGAACTTTTTACAGATTTTTCATCCTCTTTATCCAAAAATTGTTTTCCGTAGGAAATGGATTTCATTTTTTATTTATCTAATTTAAATTTTTTCAATAATTTTTTTATTTTTTTTAATCCACAATTTAAGTTCAGATTTTGTCATCCAATCTAAATTTTTATCACTAGCGTAGGTAAAATCTTTTTTAACTTTTTTTCCTTTCTTTATACGATTAATATCTTCAGACCAATCATTTATATGTGGCAATATTTTATAGTAAGATGGATAATCATATGTAAAGTAACTATCTTCTAATCCAATCATTTGCTCATGAATTTTTTCTCCGGGACGAATTCCAATAATTTCTTGTTTAACATTTGGAGCTATGGTGCTAGCAATATCCACTACCTTCATAGAGGGAATTTTTTTAACATAAATTTCTCCACCTCTCATATCTTTAAATGAGTGCCACACAAGTTTCACTGCTTGGTCAAGTGAAATCATAAATCTAGTCATTCGTGGATCAGTTATCGGTAATGATTTAGAATTTTTTAATGACAAAAAAAAAGGTATAATGGACCCACGTGAGCCCATAACATTACCATATCTCACTATTGAGAAGAGAGTTTGATTTTTTGATGAATAAGAACTATTACTTGCAACAAATAATTTATCAGATGCTAATTTACTTGCTCCATAAAGATTTATAGGAGAAGATGCCTTATCTGTTGATAATGCTACTACCTTTTTTATTTTTTGATCAATACAAGCATCAATTAAATTCATTGCACCATTAATATTTGTTTTTATACACTCAAATGGATTATATTCAGCAGTAGGAACTATTTTGGTCGCGGCAGCATGAACTACATAGTCCACTCTGTTTAACGCTCGATGAATTCTAGATTTATCTCTAATATCACCAATAAAAAAACGAGTACGAGTATCATTCTTGTATAATTTTTGCATTTCCCACTGTTTCATCTCATCTCGAGAAAAAATTATCAATCTTCTTGGATTAAATTTTTTAAGAGTAAGGTCAACAAATTTACGTCCAAATGATCCTGTACCACCTGTTATTAATATTGATGATTTATCAAGCATTTATTTAAATTTTAATTATTATTAACATCATATTTAAAGCTTTTGCTAGCTTTTTTAATAATTAAATTAATAATAAATGATGTATTTCAGAAAGCCTTGGGGATACTTGCAAAAATCTTGAAGCTTTTGATAATGGATCAAAAATTACAATTCCAGCATCGATAGATATATTGTTTGACAAACCAACATTTTTAGAATGATTTCTATTTTTGCTTTGTCCAACGTAGTAATATTTTTGATCGAAGTCTAAACCCCTTGTAAATGCATTGAATGTACCTATTATTGATAAATTATTTGTTTTCAAATGTCCTCTTAAAGAGTCTAGTACATGTAAAGATTTGTCAAAAAAACAAACATTGTGAGGCATCCACAAATTATTACATAATATATTTTTAATCTTTTGAGTTTTCAAATCAATTTCAATTATACCTCCATCAAATAAATCTTTTTTCCAATTTCCGGTAACTGAAAACATGGAGACATACAAGCTCTCTTGGTAAGCATAACAATCATTAATATGAAGTTGAGCACTATCTAAATTATTTTTTTGTCTTAATTTAATTTCATTCAAATACTTGAGATCTTTATTAAATACCAAAATTGAATCCTTATAACTACATGCTAAATAATATTTTTTTGTATTTTTTGAGTAAGAAATACCATGAGCTCTAAAACCTTTTTTAAGTTTGAAAATCTCTTTAATATCAAGATTTTTATCTAATTTAAGAATTCCATTGTTAGTGTCTATGCAAATAATTTCATTATCGACTCTTATTATGCCATAACAGTTCCCAGAATGTATTTTGTTATAATTCCATTTATCACCATTAATTTCCATCTTATAAAGTCCACCACCAAATCTCTTATCTTTATGAGGTTGAGCACCACTAGAAAAAATTAAATTTTTTTTAACATTTTCTAGGTCAAATATTGTTAACAAATCATTCAATATAGGAGATATATTGAAATCTTTATTTACCTTTAAACCCTCATTTTCTAATTGCTCACCTACTTCTTTAAACGCGGTTGTTGTAATTAAAAAAAAAACATTTTTTTTCTTTAATATCCTTGATGGATTAATTATTTGAACATTATTTTGATAGTTCCCCCATGCAAGAGGAGAGTTATCAGCAATGTATGTGGGTTTAAAATCTAGTTTTTCTAAGGTTTTGTCTGCAATATTTCCAGCACCAAAAAGTACAATTTTTTTTTTGTTAATTTGACTTTTAAGATCATAAAAGTTGACTTTTGAAAACATTTAAACTCTATTCCTAAAATCTTGATATTTTTTTTGCTTTTCTATAAATTTTAATTTTTCTTCTTTTGTTAATAGCACTTTTCCATACGATGAGCATCCACCCCATATGTTATATTTAAACCATTTATCATCTTCTATCCACCAAACTCTTGGGTCTCTAAATTTATCTGCGACTCTAAAAAAATCCTCTTCTTTATAATCCACATATTTGCACCAATATTCTAAATCGGAAGACACTATATGGTCATATTTTTTTACCATTTCTACCCCTTCCTCTCTAGTCATGTAACCACTTAAAATATCTTTAGTACTATGATCTGTTCCTCTTCCGTATCCAAATTTTACAAATTTTAAATAATCATGAATTCCATTTTCATATCGATCATCTAGGTTAGAAACTTTTCTATATGTTCTTTCAAAAGGTTGTCTTGCCTCTTCCCATCCATAATGATCTTTCAACATGTCTGTCTGCTTATAGTGATCCCATTTAAAATAATTACCCATATAAATTCCCCTCACACCAACATCAAAAATTTCTTTATCAGTTGGAAATTTAGCCCACATGAGATCTTTTTCGCTTAATTTATTTCTAGGGTCTTTAGAATTTAAAATATCGTCCCATTCAAAACCCCTTAAATCATGTTCATTTCTACTTCTAATGTTAAACTCTACAAAATCGTCTGGTTTGTACATGCCAGCTACATCCCAAGCTGTTTCGCCCCACATAACTAAAGGAATTTTAAAGGCTACAGCTATCTTAAATACATAGGTTGTTATCCCACAATGAGCATGCCAGTTCATATCACCAATTTTCTCAAAACCAATTCTGTTTAATTTTTTTAAAACCTCAACACTTGGTCCAACAACTAAATGATCAATATCAAAAACTTTCCTCATTCTTTCTCTATTGGCATCAGCTTCTGGTAAGAAGTTATTGCCATGATAAGTCACTAATAATGGTTTCAAATTATATTCTTTACATACAAGATGAGTCTGAAAATAACTGTCTTTACCTCCACTAACACCTATTAGACAATCATAATTTGAATCTGATTTGTAATCCTCTAATATTTCTTCAAATTTCTTTTTCCTTTCCTCCCAAATTTCAGGAGATAATTTTTTAAATTCAATATTAGATTTATAAGTTGAAGATATTCCATCATCATCAAACACTACATTAACTGCACATTCAGGTATTGTTGTTTTTTTGCAAAATCTCATTTGTTATTTTTAATTATATTAATGTCAAAAAATTCAGGCTTTCTAATATTATATTTTCTATCAAAAAGATATTTTTTTATTTTAAAATCTGCTTGCTCTAAATGATGAAATAAATTAGCTGCAGCAGCAGCTTTTACTCCAGTTTTATTAAATAGTTCCTCAAAATGTTTTTCAGAGCCAGCACCTCCAAGAGCAATAATTGGAATATCCAACTTTTTTTCTAAAATTTTTAAAGTTTCAATATCATAACCATTTTTTTTTCCATCATTATTAATACAATTTACCAAAATTTCACCACATCCTAAATCTTCACATTTTTTACACCACTCAAACAAATCCAAATCAGTTTTTTTAATACCTTTATATACTACAATGTTTTTTCCATTTTCTTTTAAATAATCAACGGATACAGTTATACACTGACTTCCGAATTTATTTGCTGCCTCTGAAATAAAATTTGGGTCTTCAATTGCTTTAGAATTAATTGAAATTTTATCTGCTCCTTTAGATAAATATAAATTTATTTTTTCTATTGAATTGATTGAACCACCAAAAGTAATTGGGCACAAAGAATGTTTAGAAACTAGCTCAATAATTTCCTCAAATTTTTCAAACTCACTACTTTCTACATTTAGGTCTGATCTTCCTAAGGAAAATTTTTTGTCATGTTTTGAAATATTTAAATATATAATTTCATCTGACATCCACTTAGATAATCTTCTAATTATATTAATAGGATTTCCTATTCTTGAATAATCTTTAAAGTTGAAGCTTTGTATTATAACGCCTTCACGTAAGAGAATAACTGGTATAATTCTATTTTTAAGCATTACTTTAAATTTAAAAATTTGTTTAAAAGTTTTAGCCCATCTTTTTGACTTTTTTCTGGATGAAATTGTACTCCATAAATATTTTTATTTGATATAATGACATCAAACTCTTTACCATAACTAGTTGTACCACAAACGTTATCACGATCTTTGGCAATAAATTCAAAACTGTGGGTAAAATAATAGGATGGCTTTTCACTCTCAGAAACAATTCTATTTTGCGTTAATTTGACTTCATTCCATCCTACATGAGGTAGTCTCAAATTCGTATCCAGTTTATCAACATAACCTGGTACCCAACCCAACCCCAAGTGTTCCCCAAATTCATAACCTTTATTAGCCATGATTTGCATACCAACACAAATTCCTAATATCGGTTTTTGTTTAGTTAAAACTTCGTTTTCTAGAAAATTTAGATCAATATTTTTTTTTAGTAATGAGATTGCATTATTAAATGAACCTACTCCAGGTAAGATTAAATGAGATGATAATTCAATTTCTTTTTTATTTTTAGAAATAATTGATTTTTTTCCTAGAATATCTAAAGCCGATTTTATTGAATTTACGTTCCCACTTCCATAATCAATTATACAGACACTCATTTAAAGTCAAATTTTTTTTAAAAGAAAAATATTATCTCTACCTATGTCGAGATCATAAAAAGTTCTTAAAAGTTTATAAAATTCATTAATCTTTTTTTTTTTTAATAAATATGAAAAAATTTCACATCTTAATAAGTGAATTTTTTTTCCAACTTTTGGATTATTCGTATAATCAAATTCCTTCTTTAATATAAAGAACTCAATTGGAAAATCAGCTATACCATCTATAACTTTAAATTTTTGTGAATTTATAAATTTAATAAAATTTAATTTGTTAAAATAATTCAAGTGTTCAGGAGGACAAATCCAATAATTTTTCCTTTTTGCTTTTTTATTTGTCTCCTTTTGTAAATCAGAAAAATCGTTGGGCACTGTTACAATAATGTAAGAATTTTTTTTCATATTTTTGTTAATTTTTTTCATAAAACTTATTGGATCCGTGACGTGCTCAAGAACATTATTGAGTGTAATTACATCAAACTCATTTAAATTTTTCTCTATAAATTTTTCAGGATTAGCAGAAATAAACTTTATTTTTTGCCCATTTTTTTTTTTAAAATTATTTATTGAAAAATCAACTCCCAAAGAACTTTTAAAATAATTTTTAACACAATATAAAAAAGTTCCCTGACCTGCACCAATATCAAGGATTTTTTTGTTTTTAAGATTTTTTAAATATTTGTTAACCATAAATATTTTTGCCAATGATATTGATTTAATAAAATCTTTTTCTTTGGTAGATGGGTTGTAATTATAAGATTTATTTTTTTTAAAATATTTATCTCTATAATATTTTTCTAAATATTCTTTTTCTGGTAACGGATCAACAGTCTTAAAAACATTATTTTTTATTTTAATTTTTTTCATTTTTTTTTAAAAATAAGTATTTTGCAAAATTCCAGTCTTCTATATCGTCAATATCTACTGTAGAATATTTTGGCAATACAAATCCTTTTAAAGTTTTTTTTTCTGACTTCCAGCCATAAATTGTAGATGTATAAAATTGACCAGCGTCATAGTACTTTTTTGGAAAAAGTTGTGTATTTTTTTTTGAATCTTTAATTGAAAGATATTTCAATTTATTATCAGAAAATAATCTTAATGCTTGTTCAATTGGTACTAGGAATGCTAACAAGGGGAACACAAAGTCTTTTTTAGTTTTTAATAATTTAAATGATTTTAAGATACTTTTTTTTTCTATTAGTGGAGAACATGGATATACACAAGAAATATATTTTATCTTATTTTGAAAATTAAGCTGATCTATAGCATGATTTACAACTGCATTAGTACCCACTTCATTTTTGCCTAATTTTTTTGGTCTTAAAATAATTTGGTTAAATCCAAAATTTTTACAAACATTTATTATTTTCCCACTATCTGTGCTTAAGATTATTTTATCAAATATTTTAAAAGATTTAAGCAAAGAAAAAGTCTTTTTAATTATTGGTTGTCCAAAAAAAATTTTTGTATTTTTATTTTTTATTCTTGTGCTATTTCCTCTTGCTATAATGATGGCAATTTTCATAAATTTCTATAATTAGTAATAATGATTGTATTTAAAAAGTTTTATAAATCAAATATTACAAAAAGATACATTCGTTGGTTAAATGATCCAGAAATTATTAAGTATACAACTATCAAGAAAAAAACAAATTTAATTCAAATAAAAAAATACATAGATAATTGCAATAAAGATAAAAAAATTCAATTATACAGAATTTTTTATAAAAAAATTCACGTAGGTAACATCAGATCACAACTTTTAAATAAAAATACCTCAACTATTGGGATCATAATTGGATATAAAAAATTTCAAGGCAGAGGCATAGGAACCAAGGCTTTAAAAAAAATTATTAACAATTTGAGAAAGAACAAAATTAATCAATTTATCGCTCTCATACACAATAAAAATATACCAAGCATTAAAATATTTAAGCACAACAACTTTAAAAAAACAAAAAAGAAATTCACTTATAAATTAGTTTTTTGAAATTACAAAATTAGATCTTATTATTTCTTTTGTTTTTCTTCCATAAGAGAAAAGATAGTGAATTATCGATAAATGACATGGCTTACCATTATATTCATGTAAATTATCATCTGAACTTCTGAACATAAAATATCTTATTTTAAAATCTTTATTTAATCTTATATTTTTTTTAAGATATGTTCTTGCACCTTCTGTTGCAACGTATTCAGAAGTGTTATCAACATTTAAACATATTTCATGAATAAGATCATCTTTTTTAGAATTTTTATTTAAATCTAGCTGAGAGAGTCTCACAATTTTATTTTTGTCAATTTCTAAGATTTTTAAAAAATAAAAAATAAATTCTAAATTAAGCTCAATAAGTTTATCAAATCTTTTTTTATATATAAACTCTATTTCAGGAAAAAATTCCTTAAAAAATGGATATTTGGAATATGAATGCTTAATTGTAAGTAAATGATCATTTATATATTTTTTAGAATTATCAATCTTTGTTTCTAATATTAATTGAGACCTTAAGTTTTTTTTTACTACTGGTATTGTTAAATAGTTAGGATTCTTATTAATTTTAACTAATACTCTTTGTTGCCATCCTCTTGAAGCGAACTGCACATTATCCATAATAATAAATTTGTCAACATAATCTATAAGTCCAAAATAACCTGGATAAGAAAGAAATGTTGGTTGAGAAGAGGCAACTCTCATAAATCTTTAATCTTTAACTCTACTTATATAAAAATTTTTACCTATCCAGGAATAATTTTTTTTTTTTAATTTTTTAAATTTTTTTAATATGTTGTCTAAATTTTTCAAATATTTATCTGAATTTGCTTTATTATGAAAAATATTTACATAAATCAGATTGGTGGCTAAAATATTTTTTTTTAACATTTCTTTAGTAAGAAAAGATCGAAATAAATCATTGTGTTTCTTCAAAGATAAAGAAATAATTGTTGGAAATTCATTAATAACTAGATCAATTTCATTTTTAACAAATATCTCTTTAATGTTTTTTCTCAAGTAATTCCCATTTTTAATTAAAGTTTTCCAGTGCTTAACACTTTTCATTATCTTTAGTGTTTTTACAGCGGCTGCAAAACCAATTCTTTCAGACCAAAATGTGCTGCTAATGAAAGAATTTTTAGCTGCATTCATAAATTTTTTTTTACCAATTATTGCATTAATTGCATGACCATTCCCTATTGCCTTGCCAAAGATCGCAATATCAGGATTTACTCCGGTTATAAGATGTATACCTCCGAAATTGTGTCTGAAACCAGTGGTACATTCATCAAATATCAGTACAATATTTTTTTCTTTAGTAAATTTTCTAACTTGTTTCAAAAATTTTATATTTGGAAGGTTGTTTCTGCAAACCTCCATCTTTACGATACCTATATTTTTTTCTTTGTAAATTTTTTTAAGACTTTCAATATTTCCATAATCAAATTGAAATATGGTATCTTGTAATTTCTTTGGAACACCTTTCGTTTGAATATTATTAAATAGATGACTTTTTAAATTCTCTTTATTACTAATATTTGCAGCCAAGTACCAATCATGCCAACCATGATAACCACAAATAGCAATGTTATCTTTATCATTGAAACATCTGGCAATTCTTACAGCAAGTGCATTAGCCTCTCCACCTGATCTTGTATACTTAACAACATTAGCCCATTTATGTATCTTTAATAAAAACTTTGATAACTCAACTTCCTCAGGACAATTTAAAGAAGTCATATTTCCATCGTCAATAATACTTTTAAGATGACTGCTTAATTCTTTATTTCCATAACCAAGAGTGTTTTGACCAACCAAACATGTCATATCAAGGAATTTTTTTCCATCTAATGAGATAACATAACTTTTGAAGGATTTTTTGAAATATCCTGGCCATAGGTTAGGCAAAATCATGTCTGGATTCTTCGAAAGAATCATATTGGAATTTAAGATAATTTTTTTTGCTTCAATAAGATATTTCTTACTTTTTTTTACCATTTTCTAGGGTCAATAATTTTTCTATAGTTTTTATTGGAAACCAATTTATTAATTAATTCTATATTTTTATCATCAAATGAACGATATTTAAAACTCATTAAATTTTTCAATTGATCAAGATTATCAAAACCAACAATAAACTGGTTAATTTTTTTGTTTTTTAAAATATAATTTAAACATATTGAATATAAATCAATATTTTTTTCATTTGCAAACTTAAAAAGTTTTTTATTAAAGTTTTTTAATAATATATTTTTTGTATTTATTTTTTGGTTTATTAACAAACCTTGAAGA
>CACMKP010000008.1:45000-47693 GCA_902614355.1 uncultured Pelagibacteraceae bacterium | reverse complement strand
TTCATATTTTACACTTGAGTTATCTATGACTAATTCAGAAATTTTTTTTTTATTAAAAATATTGATTAACATTTTTATTTTTGGATAAAATAAAATTTTTGATTTGAAATCAACATGTTCACTCATCACATTAAAAGCAAATGCAACATTAGCACATCTGTAAATTGAATTTATACATTTTAAAACATAGTTTTTCATTTTTTGATCAGTTAAATTATTTTTTAAGGTAAAAATTCCATTGCAAATTACAAAATCATACCTCTTGTTAATCTTGGTTATATCCCTCAAATAAAACCTCGTATTTTTATTAGCATTTTTGTTATTTGCATAATCAACCATTGATTTAACAATATCTATACCTGTATAATCATAATTGATATTTTTTGGTAAATATTTTGTCAATTCCCCATATCCACAACCAACATCAAGTATTGAAATTTTCTTATTCATTTTTTTATGTTTTAAAATATTTATTAAGGTTTTGTATCTTTTTTTTGACTTAAAATTTTTACTCCATCCGACACCTCTTAAAGTAGGTCCATATTTATCAAATTTAGCTTTATAAAAAGCTTTTAAATTCTTCATTTTATTTAAAAAATCTCCAATAATTTATTGTTTTTAAAATTACTTATATATCTTGAGTTTTTATTTTGTTTTAATAAAAAATTTTTAAAATTAATTTTATTTATATAATTTTTTTTTTTTAAAGTTTTAATATAATAATCCTGATTTTTTGATGTTTGATAAACATTGATAAAATTATTATTTTCAACTAAATTCATCATTGTTTGTCCTCCAGGTGATATGACGATAGCTGAGTTTTTGGCAATATGTAACAATTTCTCCTGGTCTAAAAACTTTAAAAAAAACCAATTATCCTCATAATTGAAACGTTTAATAATTCTTTTATTTGTTAAATTAACAACTAATTTTTTGTTTGAAATAAAAGATTTCCTATTACTTATAATTTTATTTATTTTTATATAAAAATTTTGAAACCTCTTATTTAATATAATTAATATTAAATTAGACATACTCTTTTTTCTTTTCAAAAGATTTTGATTAAAAACTCTTGGCAAATACTGTGTTCCAAAATAATTCTTTTTATGAAAATTTTTCAAATTAAATTTAAAAGTATCTAAACAATAAAAGTCTTTAGGAATATTAAATTGATAATCATTTATTATAATTACTTTCTTAAATTTTTTTCTTAAATTTTTTTCAATTTTTTGAGAAAAAATATAAGTATCTAAAAGTATAATTCTTCCATTAATTTTTTTAAGTTTTAAATATAATTCGTTTAAATTTTTAAAAATTATAAATTTAATAATATTTTTTTTTTTTTTTAAAAAATGATAATACTTTTTTGCTCTTGAGTAATGCCCTATACCAGAATGTTCATTTTTCCATGCTGCTATTACTATCATTTTTATTTAAAAGTTGGTAATTTACCCCTCATTCGAAGTCTTTTACTCTCATCTTTAGGTGGATAGTTAAAATATCCTAATATTTTTTTTTGTTTTAAATTTAATTTTTTTTCAAACTTTTTTGGCAACGAATATGGAACAGAAAATGATTGTCTTAAATGCCATCTTGAATATGACAATGTTAAAATAATCCTCTGATCAAAAGTATTTTTTTTTGAAGAACCATGCCAAATGGATGAGTTAATAATAATCAGGGTTCCTGGGCTTCCAATTATTTTCTTAGCTTTAATCTTATCTTTGTTACGTGGAAATCTATTTAATTTATGTGACCTCGGCACTAGTTGGGTAGGGCCATCTGTTTTTTTAACGTTTGTTAAATATAAAAAAAAATGAATATGTGTGGGGGGATCGATTCCACAAACTCTAGAGTCGATATGAAGATTTTGTGTTTTAGCTTCACCAATTAAAATTCTAGAGTGCATAGAGTCAAATTGATATATATCTTTATCTTCTTTGAAAGCCCCATGACTAAAATAATTTTTACATATTCTATTAATTTTATTATTAAAAATTAAATTCAAAAAATCTTCATCTTTATTTTGTAGATTATAAATCATATGAGCACCTTGATGAAAATTTCCAGGATCATTTTTTATTATTTTTTTTTTTAAAGTTTTATTCACCAATTGCTCACATTTATATTTTGGTAAAAAATTTTTGATTACTGTAAAACCTTCTTTTTCAAGTTTTTTTTGAATTTTTAAATAATTGATTTTATTAATCATATGATTATTAATTAAACTTATAATTAAGTAACTTCAAACATGAAATTTAAAATAAACAAAAAAAACTTACCATTTTTTATAGCTGAAATTTCAGCAAATCACAAAGGATCTATTTTACATGCAAAAAAACTTATTAAACTTGCAAAAAGTTCGGGAGCTGATGCCGTAAAACTTCAAACTTATTCTCCGAGCTCAATGACTTTGAATTCAAAAAAAAAATTTTTTAAAATTGATAAAAAAAAATGGGGATCAAGTTTTCTTTGGGATCTATATGAAAGAGCAAAAACTCCTTTAAGCTGGCATAAAGAACTGTTTAATTATTCAAAAAAACTTGGAATAATGTGTTTTAGCACTCCTTTTGATGTAGATAATGTTGACGAGTTAGAAAAGTTAAATTGTCCAATATATAAAATTTCATCATTTGAAAATAATCATTTCCCATTATTGAAAAGATTAGCAAAAACAAAAAAGCCTCTGATTA
>CACMKP010000008.1:0-42500 GCA_902614355.1 uncultured Pelagibacteraceae bacterium | reverse complement strand
ATATGATTTTAGCCCCGTTACATCTTCGGCGCAGAAACTCTATTAGACCGGTGAGCTGTTACGCTATCTTTAAAGGATGGCTGCTTCTAAGCCAACCTCCCGGCTGTTAAGGAATTTCCACATCCTTTCACACTTAATCATAATTTGGGGACCTTATCTGGTGGTCTGGGCTCTTTCCCTCTCGACCATGGACCTTAGCACCCACAGTCTGTCTGTTGAAGAACAATGTTTAGCATTCGGAGTTTTATTAGGTTTGGTAAGAATCTCTTCCCCCTAGCCCATTTAGTGCTCTACCTCTAAACATCTATTTATTCAACGCACTACCTAAATAGTTTTCGCGGAAAACCAGCTATCTACGAATTTGGTTGGCCTTTCACCCCTTACCACAAGTCATCCAAAGACTTTTCAACGTCAACTGGTTCGGTCCTCCGGTAAGTGTTACCTTACTTTCAACCTGCTCATGGTAAGCTCATTCGTTTTCGGGTCTAATTCATTAAACTAATCGCCCTATTAAGACTTGCTTTCGCTACGCCTACACCTAGATGGCTTAAGCTTGCTTAATAAATTAAGTCACTGACCCATTATACAAAAGGTACGCCGTCACTCTAAAAAGAGCTTCGACTGATTGTAGGCATGCAGTTTCAGGTTCTATTTCACTCCCCTAATAGGGGTTCTTTTCACCTTTCCCTCACGGTACTAGTTCACTATCGGTCACTGAAGAGTATTTAGGCTTAGAGGGTGGTCCCCCTATATTCGAGCAGGATTTCACGTGTCCCGCTTTACTCTTGAATTTAATTAAACATTACTCATACGGGGCTATCACCCTCTTTGGCTAGCTTTTCCAAACTATTCAAATTTTTTTAATAAAATTACTGGCCTGATCCGCTTTCGCTCGCCACTACTAACGGAATCTCAATTGATTTCTTTTCCTCTGGTTACTTAGATGTTTCAGTTCTCCAGGTTATCTCTTTAAATCTATGAATTTAATTTAAAGTACCACGTAAAGTGGTGGGTTTCCCCATTCGGAAATTTTCGGATCAAAACTTACATACAGCTCCCCGAAACTTATCGCAGTATATCACGTCCTTCGTAGTCTTTCAGTGCCAAGGCATCCGCTACACGCCCTTAAACGCTTGATTTATGCACAGAAAAAAATTCTGTGTTGAATCAAATTTTTTTGAACATTAGCTAATAACGTATCTAATGTTCGGATATAGATATTGATATTAATTATTTTCTTATTTACAAAATTAGATAACTAAGTGTCTCTGGTGGAGGATAGCGGGATCGAACCGCTGACCTCCTGAATGCAAATCAGGCGCTCTCCCAGCTGAGCTAATCCCCCAGGATATTAAATTGGTGGGCCGAGAAAGACTCGAACTTTCGACCCCACCCTTATCAAGGGTGTGCTCTAACCAACTGAGCTACCGGCCCCCATGCAAGAGAAACACAAATTTAAGAAGAGAAATGAGGACGGTCAACATTAACCTGTTTATTATTTAGAATGAAACAAAGTTTCATTCATCCTTAGAAAGGAGGTAATCCAGCCGCAGGTTCCCCTACGGCTACCTTGTTACGACTTCACCCCAGTCGCTGACTATACCGTGGTCAAGGGTTTGAAACCTTGCCTTAAGGTAGAACCAACTCCCATGGTGTGACGGGCGGTGTGTACAAGACCCGGGAACGCATTCACCGTGGCACGCTGATCCACGATTACTAGTAATTCCAGCTTCATGCACTCGAGTTGCAGAGTGCAATCCGAACTGAGGTATTTTTTTAGGATTTGCTAAACGTCGCCGTTTTGCTTCCTTTTGTAAATACCATTGTAGCACGTGTGTAGCCCAACACGTAAGGGCCATGAGGACTTGACGTCATCCCCACCTTCCTCCAGCTTATCACTGGCAGTTCTTTCAGAGTGCCCAACTTAATGATGGCAACTAAAAGTGAGGGTTGCGCTCGTTGCGGGACTTAACCCAACATCTCACGACACGAGCTGACGACAGCCATGCAGCACCTGTGTTTCGTCCGGCCGAACCGAAAACTTTAATCTCTTAAAGTCGCGACGAACATGTCAAGTGTTGGTAAGGTTCTGCGCGTATCTTCGAATTAAACCACATGCTCCACTACTTGTGCGGGTCCCCGTCAATTCATTTGAGTTTTAACCTTGCGGTCGTACTCCCCAGGCGGTGTGTTTATCGCTTTCGCTGCGACACTGAAAATAAATTTCCAACGTCTAACACACATCGTTTACGGCATGGACTACGAGGGTATCTAATCCTCTTCGCTACCCATGCTTTCGTTCCTCAGTGTCAGTAATGATCCAGAAAGCTGCCTTCGCAATTGGTATTCTTTCTAATATCTACGAATTTCACCTCTACACTAGAAATTCTGCTTTCCTCTATCAAACTCTAGCTGAAAAGTTTTGATGGCAGTTCCAGAGTTAAGCTCTGGGATTTCACCACCAACTTTTTCAACCACCTACGAACTCTTTAAGCCCAGTAATTCCGAACTACGCTAGGTCCCTTCGTATTACCGCGGCTGCTGGCACGAAGTTAGCCGGACCTTCTTATTCGGGTACAGTCATTTTCTTCCCCGACGAAAGAGCTTTACAACCCAAAGGCCTTCTTCACTCACGCGGCATCGCTGCATCAGAGTTTCCTCCATTGTGCAAGATTCCCCACTGCTGCCTCCCGTAGGAGTTTGGGCCGTGTCTCAGTCCCAATGTGGCTGATCATCCTCTCAAATCAGCTATTGATCAAAGTCTTGGTAGGCCATTACCCTACCAACAAACTAATCAAGTGCAGGCTCATCCAATGGTGCATAAAGCTTTCTCCGTAAAGACTTATCCGGTATTAGCACAAGTTTCCTCGTGTTATTCCAGGCCATAGGGTAGATACCTACATGTTACTCACCCGTCTGCCACTAAGTATTGCTACTTCGTTCGACTTGCATGTGTTAGGCGTGCCGCCAGCGTACGTTCTGAGCCATGATCAAACTCTCAAGTTTAAAAACGGCGCACACTAGCTTCTATATAAATCCTAAGAATTAAAATTTATATAGTGTTGAAGTGTGTACGACAAATTTTTGGTAACCTTAACCGTCCACACTTCTCTTCTTAAATATTTACTTTTTAAACAGCTAATTGAGACTTTAAAACTCAATAAATCCAAAAAAAAACAACTTTTCGTGTGGTTTTTTTGAGGAAGGGTTGCTTATAGGCTAAAATTTAAGGAAATCAAGCATTTAACAATAAAAAATTGAAAAAAAAGCCTTATTTTACAAGCTTTTTTTTGATATTTAAAGAATTATATAACTACTAATTGTATAATCAAAAAATTGTTAAATGTTAAATAAATTAAAAAAAAAATTAACTAATAATACAGAAATCATCGCCTTAGGATTGTTAATAATTACAACAGTATTATCGACATCTTATTATAATTTTAATAAGCAAAAAATCTTTAGAAATTACAAAAATATAATAAATAATGTTTATTTTAAAAAAACAGTTAATAACATTTTTGAAAATCTTGAACCAAAATTTAAGACCATAGCCCACAAAATTAATGATGGAGAAACTTTTGACAGAATTTTAAAGGATTATAATATTAAAGAAGAAGAAATTTCGATCGTAAAAAAAAAATTATCCAAAAAAATTGATCTCAATAAATTAAATACAAATCAAAGAATACAGTTTACTATCAATCAGTCCAACAATCAATTAAAGGAATTTATTTTTCAGATTTCTAATGCAGAAAAGATATTACTTACAAAAAATAGAGAGAAAAATGATTTTAACAAAGAAACTATCCTTACAAAACTTAATAAAGAAATTATTTATAAAGAAAATATTATTTTAAATAGTTTATATAAATCAGCCTCTAAAAAAAAAGTACCAATCAATACAATAATAGAATTTGCTCGTATATATGGTTTTGAAATTGATTTCCAAAGAGACATAAGAAAACGTGATAGTTTTCAAATAATGTATGAAGTCTTTAAAAATGATGATAAAAAAATAATAGAGACTGGAGAAATTCTTTTTGCAAATTTAAAATTAAGTGGACAAGATAACCCATTATATTTTTTTAAATCCAAAAATAGTAAGGGTCATTATGATAAAAATGGAAAAAGTAGTCAAAAAGCACTTATGAAAACTCCAATCAATGGAGCAAGGCTATCTTCTCCATTTGGTATGAGAAAACATCCGATTGATGGATTTAATAAAATGCATCGTGGGACTGATTTTGCTGCACCAATGGGAACTCCAATAATGGCATCAGGTAACGGTGTTGTAAAGAAAGCTGGATGGTGTGGTGGAGGTGGTAATTGTGTAATGATCAAACATAATTCTACTTATCAAACAGTTTATGCACACATGTCAAAATTTGCTAGTGGAATAAGAAGTGGAGTAAGAGTAAAACAGGGACAAACAATTGGATATGTTGGCTCAACTGGAAAGTCAACAGGTCCCCATCTCCATTACGAAGTTATAGTCAATGGGAAAAAGATAAATTCTCAAACACTTAAATTGCCCTCAGGAAAAATACTTAAAGGTAAAGAAAGAAAACTTTTTGAGACAGCCAAAATAAAATTGGATGTTTTAAAATCAGAAAAAATTATTGGATTAAACTAACTTACTTTAGTCTCAATTTTATCATTAGCTTGATTTTTATCTTGAGAAAAATTTTCAGTATCCTTGTTATCACTTTCTGACAAACTCTGCTCGGAATTTTTATATGATTTATTATCTAGTTGTTTTTTTTGAATTTCTCTCTCACTAAGCACTCTTGTAAAATGATCTGCATGTTGAAAATAGTTTTCTGATAAAATTTTATCACCTGTTGATAATGCCTCTCGTGCTAAATTATTATATTTTTCAATTAACTTAGAGGCGTTGTGATTATTTCTTCCTGACAATTTTCTTTGAAAAGAGTCATTATTAGCAAAATTGTTGTATTTGTTTCTGTCATTACTAGCTTTAAAATTTCTATCACCTCTTCTAAAGCTGTTTCTTCTAGTATTATTATTCCTGAAAGTTACCATAATCTCAAATTTTAGTGCTTATTATACACCTGTTGTTTTTGGCAAAATCTTTAATAACATCATTAATATAATATCCATTTTCTATCAAAATTTTTTTTACCTTATCTCTTTGATTAAAAGCTATCTCAAGAATTAATTTGCCACCTTTTTTAATCAGCTTAGACGAATTTTTGATAACATTTTTTAACTCAAGTAATCCATCTACACCACCATCTAATGCCGATATTGGCTCGTAATCATAAACATCTTTCTCCAAATATTTTAATTTGATTTTTTCAATATATGGAGGATTAGATATAATCAAATCATATTTGCCATAATTGAAATTGTCAACATCTGATTTAAACAACTTAACTCTATAATTTAGATCGAGTTTTTTTATGTTTGACTTACAAATATCTAGAGTTTTCTTGTAAATATCAATACCGGTACCATAAAAACCTTTCCGCTCTTTTAAGATAGATAATAAAATACACCCTGAGCCAACACCAATATCTAATACTTTCAGCCTTGATTTATTTTTTGTAAATATTAAGGCTTGCTCAACTATTATCTCTGTATCTGGCCTTGGAATAAGGACATCTTCAGTAATATCAAACTCATATTTCCAAAACTCCTTTTTGCCAAGTAAATATGCAATTGGTTTTCTTTTTTTGCGCTCCTCAATCAAATTATTAAAAAGTTCAATTTGTTCAATTGATAAATTAGTATCAAAATTCAAAATTACATCTATACGATTTTTATTAAAAACTTTTGACATTAAAATTTCACTATCCAGTTTATAAGACTTAATCCCATTTTCTTTTAATTTGTTGTTCCCTTTTTTTATAGCCTCCAAAATATTCATAAATTTTTCTTAAAGATTGCTTAAACTTTCTTCTTGAGCTTTAAGTGATAGAGATTCAATCATTTCATCAAAAGCCTCTCCTTCTAAAAATTCCTCGAGTTTATGCAAAGTCAAATTTATTCTATGGTCCGTAACTCTTCCTTGAGGAAAGTTGTAAGTCCTAATTCTTTCAGACCTGTCACCTGTTCCAATTTTACTTTTTCTTTCTTTTGATCTTTCTTGATCGATTCTAGATCTCTCTAATTCGTACAATCGTGCTCTTAAAATTTTTAAACCTTTAGCTTTATTTTTGTGTTGAGATTTTTCATCCTGCTGTGAAACAGAAATTCCACTAGGTATGTGTGTAATTCTTACCGCACTATCTGTTGTATTTACAGATTGTCCTCCAGGTCCTCCAGCTCTAAACACGTCTATACGTAAGTCAGACTCATTTATTTTTAAATCAACTTCTTCAGCCTCCGGCAACACAGCTACGGTGGCAGCCGAAGTATGAACTCTTCCTTGGGTTTCTGTATCTGGTACTCTTTGTACTCTATGAACTCCACTTTCGTATTTTAGAGTGGAATAAATGTTAACTCCTTTTATAGATGCTATAACTTCTTTTAATCCTCCCGCTTCACTTTTTGAAATTGATATAACCTCCAAAAACCATTTTTTTTTATTACTTACTTTCTCGTACATTTTAAAAAGATCGGATGCAAATAAACTAGCTTCCAGACCTCCGGTGCCTGCCCTAATTTCTATAATTGCATTTTTTTTATCAGCCTCGTCCTTGGGTATCAAAAATAGTTTTAGTCTCTTCTCGCTCCTTTCATGTTGAGTTGATAACTCTTTAAGTTCTGTTTCGACCATTTTTAACAACTCTGCGTCTGAATTTTGATCTTCCAAAATTTTTTCTAATTCATTTTTATCTCTACTGAATGATAAATATTTTTTTGCATCGTCAACTATTTCATTCAAATATGAATACTCTTTTGATTTTTCTGCAAAAAATCTTTTATCTATGTCTTTTGAGGATAATTCTTTCTCTAAATTGGAGTGCTTACTTATCAAATCTTTGATGGTTTTATCAGGAATCATCTTAAAAATTCTCAAGTTCAGAAGCTTTTTTTTCAACTTCGGACACGACTTTTTCAATCATTTTGCTTGTCAAAACTTTTTCTGACTGTATTCCAGATAAATAAAGCATATTACTACCTTTGTTGCCACCAGTTATGCCGACATCTGTAAACGCTGCTTCTCCAGGGCCATTAACTACACAACCAATTATAGATAGTGTTATAGGTTTTGTAATATGTGCAAGCCTTTTTTCTAAAATTTTTACTGTTTCTATAACTTGAAAACCTTGTCTTGCACATGATGGACAAGAAATGATTTTTACTCCTCTTTCCCTCAAATTTAATGATTTTAGTATTTCATTTCCAATTTTAACTTCTTTGACCGGATCATCAGATAACGATATTCTAATTGTATCTCCAATACCTTCTAAAAGTAAAGTACCCAACCCAATAGATGACTTTACACTTCCACTAACGAAACTTCCTGCTTCAGTAATCCCCAAATGTAAAGGGTAATCAATTTTCTTTGAAAGTTGGCGATAAGCCATAATGGATAAAAATATATCTGAAGATTTCACACTTACTTTAATATTGTAAAAATTTTCATCCTCTAAAATTTTTATGTTTCTTAAAGCACTTTCAACTAATGCTTCGGGACATGGTTCTTTAAATTTTTCTAAAATATCTTTTTCTAAAGAACCAGCATTAACTCCTACCCTTATAGAACAATTATTTTGAGTGGCAGCTCTTACTACCTCTTTAATTCTATTTACATTTCCAATATTTCCAGGATTTATTCTTAAACAGCTAGCTCCGTTTTCGGCTGCTTCTATTGCTCTCTTAAAATGAAAATGAATATCTGCAACTATAGGAATGTCTACATGTTTTGTGATCTCTTTAAGTGCTTTTGTTGATGCCTCATCTGGACAAGAGACCCTTACAATATCAGCACCCTCACTACAAATATCGTTTATTTGGTTGATTGTAGCTGTTACATCTGTAGTTAAAGTATTTGTCATTGACTGAACTGAAATAGGATTATTTCCACCTACTTTTACTTTACCTACATTTATTTCTCTAGTTTTTCTTCTTTTAATATCTCTAAATGGTCTTATGCTCATTTTTATCTATTTAATTTAAATTCCTTATGTAAAGCAATAAGCGCTTTATTTGTATTCTTTTTATCAATTAGGACTGAAATTTTTATCTCAGATGTTGAGATTACTTGAATATTAATTTTTTTATTCGCGAGAGCCTGAAACATTCTGAATGTTACTCCAGGTGTTGTTATCATTCCAACTCCTATAATTGAAATTTTAGAGACATTTTTTTTTAATAATAATTTTCTAAATTTTATATTTTTGTTAGACCCAATTATTTTCTTAGTTTTGTTTAAATCATCAGATTTAATAGTAAAAGTTAAATCCGTTTCTTTTCCATTTGCCGAAATATTTTGAACAACCATATCAACATTTATTAAATTTTCTGATAAGGGCTTAAAAATTTTTGCTGCAACTCCTGGTTTATCTTTAACACCTACCAAAGAAACCTTAGCATCATTTTGGGTTGATGAAATACCTGCAATAATCTTGTTATTAATAATATTTTTTCTTTTTGTAATTAATGTACCAGTCCCTTTTTTAAATGAAGATTTGACCTCGACATTGATTCTATTTAAACGTGCGTCTTGAATTGAAACTGGTTGCATTACTTTTGCACCAAGAGATGCCATTTCTAACATTTCTTCATAGGAAATCACTTTAATTTTTCTTGCTTTTTTTAATTTATTTGGATCAGTTGTGTATACTCCCTCAACATCAGTATAGATTATACATCTCTCAGCTTTAAAAAATTTTGCTAATACTATTGCACTTGCATCTGACCCACCTCTTCCTATAGTGGTAATTCTATCATTAATATTAATTCCTTGAAAACCAGCAACTACAGGAATACCTCCCTTTTTAAGATAATTTAAAATTTTTTTTCTATATATTGAAACAATTTTCGAATTTTTGTGATCGCCTAATGTAATAATTGGTATTTGCCAAGATAGCCAAGATCGAGATTTTAGTCCTAAATGCGACAATCTTGCAGCAATTAAAGAGCAGGCTACTTGTTCTCCACTTGAAACAAGGACGTCATACTCTGATGGTGAAAAATTATTACTTACATCTTTAGATATTCTTATCAATTTATTAGTAACTCCACTCATTGCTGAAGATACTACAATAATCTTATATTTTTTTTTATGATATGAATTTATGATCTTAGCTACATTTTTAATTCTTTTTATGCTTCCTACAGAAGTGCCTCCAAATTTTAAAACTACAATTTTCATGAATTAATTTTTTTAAATTAAAATATTGATTAAATACATCTTGAATATAAAATTAATTAAAATGAAAACTAACACAATAAACAAAAAAGAAATAGAAAAATTTTCTAAAATTGCTGAGGAATGGTGGGATCCGGATGGTAAATTTAAACCTTTACATAATTTTAATCCAATAAGAATTTCTTACATTAAGGAAAACATTATTAAAAGTTTTGGCCTTAAGCGAGAAGGCAAAATTCTGTCTAAAATTAAGATTTTAGATATTGGTTGTGGAGGTGGATTATTGACTGAGCCAATGTCAAGACTTGGAGCTGAAGTTTATGGAATTGATGCGTCTAAAAAAAACATTGAAGTTGCAAAAATTCACGCAAAAAAAAGTGGTTTAAATATTAAATATTTTTGTTCGTCTCCTGAAAACTTCAAAAAAGATTTAAAATTTGACGTTATATTAAATATGGAAATTATTGAACATGTTGAAGACGTAGTTCTTTTTTTAGAGGCATGCTCAAAATTATTAAAAAAAGATGGCATAATGTTTGTTGCAACTTTAAATAAAACTCTAAAATCATATATATTTGCAATAATTGGAGCAGAGTATATTTTAAAATGGCTCCCAATAGGAACTCATGAGTGGGAAAAATTTATTAAACCAGAGGAATTAATTAACATATCCAAAAAATTTGATTTAAGTTTAAGTGATTTACAAGGAGTCAAATTTAATCTGATTAAAAACAATTGGAATTTCAGTTTAGACAAGTCGGTAAACTACATAGCGAAATTTGTTAAAAATTAATTCAATTTAATTATTCTTATCTTCAATCCATGGTATAATTTCGGTCTCAATTCCCTCCTCTTTTAAATCCCTAATTTCTTCTCTTGAGGCAGTTCCATATATCCCTTTTGAATTCTTTTTACTTTTATAATGGATTGACCTTGCTTCGTAAGCAAAATTCCTCCCAACATATTCAAAGTTATTTTTAATAAACCTTTGATACTCTCTAATTTTTTCATTAATCTTTTTGTATTTATCATTTTTAATACTAATATTTTTTTGCCAATTTTTTTTTAGTAATTTTGGTGCCATGAGTGTTTTTTCAACAGTCATTGATCCACAATTATGACAATTCAAAAAATTTTTTTTTTTTAATTTTTCATATTCTTGAGAGGATGCAAACCAACTATCAAACGATAGTTTACAATTTTTACATTTTAGTTTGTACTTAATCATAGGTGATATTTAATAATTCAATTATATAATTCAATATAATTAATTTCTATAATCTGAATTAATTTCAATATATTTCTTTGTCAGATCCATTGTAAAGGTGGTAAATTTTTTTGATCCAATGGAAATGTTTATATTAATTTCAATATTTTCATTTTTCATATAATTTGCAACTTCAGTTTCATCATAGTTTAGACTTAGTTTTCCGTTATTTATAATGGACAACTCTCCAAATTTTATAGATAATTTTTCTAAGTTTATCAAAACATTCGATTTTCCAATCGCCATAACTATCCTGCCCCAATTTGGATCTTGTCCAGCTATAGCCGTTTTTACTAATGGTGAATTGGCCACAGAAAAACCGATTTTTTTTGCATCTATTTCATTTTTACAGTTTTCTACATTTATAGTTATAAATTTAGAGGCACCCTCTCCATCAGAAACTACTCTTTTTGCTAAATTTAATAGAACTTTTTTTAAAGCTACTTCAAAATCTCTGATTTTTTTGTCATTAAAGTTTTTAATTCTAGGATGTTTGATTTTACCAGTGGAAAAAATACTAACCATATCATTTGTGCTAGTGTCTCCATCACAACTTATTGCGTTGAAAGTTGTTGAAATATTTTTCTTAAGAAGTTTTTTTAAAATTTCATTAGATATATCTGCATCTGTAAAAATATAAGCTAGTGTAGTCGCCATATTTGGTTGTATCATACCAGATCCTTTTGCAATTCCAAAAATCTTAATAGAGCTTCCACCAATTTTACAATTCTCCATTGACATTTTTGGTTGAGTGTCTGTTGTCATAATTCCCAAGGCTGCTTTCATCCATATATATTTGTTCTGAGTATATCTAATGTTATCTACTAAAACTGATATTTTGTTTCTTATTTTCTCTTCTGGAAATACTTCTCCAATGGTACCTGTGCAACCAAATATTATCTCCTTAGATTTAATTTTTTTTGGATTATCCTCATCCTTTTTCTGTTTCAGAGTCAATTCTTCTGAAATTTGATCTGCTATTTTTTCTAAGCTCTTATATCCTTGTTTGCCTGTAAAACAATTTGCATTCCTTGCATTTACCAACAGTGAATATATCTTTTTTGAATTCTGATTTAAGTTCCACTTAATATTCTCGGAAATTATTTTTGATTGTGTATAAACAGAGGCATAGTTCGCTCCATCTCTGAAATAAAACATTACAAGATCATCTCTAATATCTTTGTAAAGATTGGCACATACACTGGAAATGGAAACACCGTCGATATGATCCAAATCTTGATATTCTATCATTCTCTTATTTCTTGATTTAGATAATAAAAAATTAGGTAAATTTATGCCCATACTATTTAAAATATTTATTTATTAATTATATTAAAGGATATAAGAAAATAATAAATCAAAAACTAATGTTTAACCCTTTAAATCTTTTCTCAAAATTTATCAAATCAAGTAATCAAAAAGAGTTAGATAGGTTGCAAAAGATAGTTCAAAAAATAAATTCTCTAGAAAGCAATACAAAAAAACTTAAAGATAACGAATTTCCAGAAAAAACTAATGAATTTAAAGAAAAATTAAAAAATGGCACCAATTTAAATGAATTATTACCCGAGGCTTTTGCGCTAGTTAGAGAAGCATCAAATAGAACTAGAAATGAAAGGCACTTTGATGTTCAAATAATTGGAGGAATAGTATTGCATGAAATGAAAATTGCAGAAATGCGTACTGGAGAAGGTAAGACATTAACAATAGCTTTAGCTGCATATTTAAATTCTCTTAATGAAAAAGGAGTTCATATAGTTACCGTTAATGATTATTTGGCAAGAAGAGACTGCTTAGAAATGGGGAAAATTTACAATTTCTTAGGCATATCTTCAGGTTTTATCAATAATCATCAAAATGATGATGAAAGAAAAAAAAATTACAACTGTGACATAACTTATGCAACTAATAGTGAATTAGGTTTTGATTATCTAAGAGATAATATGAAATATTCTAAAGAGGAAATGGTTCAAAGAGATCATTTTTTTTCTATTGTAGATGAGATTGACTCATGTTTAATAGACGAGGCCAGAACTCCATTAATTATTTCTGGAGCAGCTGAGGATAAAACCGACAAATATCTTGCAGTGGATAAATTGGTTAAGAGATTGAATAAAACTGATTATGAAATTGATGAAAAAGATAAAAATATTTTATTAACAAATGATGGAATAAATAATGTTGAAAAAATTTTTTCTAATACAGGAATATTAAAAAATAATAATTTTTACGATCCAGAAAATTTAAATTTAGTTCATCACGTGAATCAAGCACTAAGAGCAAATCATTTATTTGAAAAAGGAAGAGACTATATTGTTAAAGACAATTCTTTAAAAATTATTGATGAGCTGACTGGAAGAATTCTAGAAGGAAGACGTTTTGGTGATGGTCTACATCAGGCGCTTGAAGCTAAAGAAAAAATTGAGATCCAGGCAGAAAACCAAACATTAGCTTCAATAACATATCAAAATTATTTTAAGCTTTATAAAAAAATTTCTGGATGTACTGGTACAGCTGTGACGGAGTCAGAGGAATTTTTTGAAATATATAATTTACCAGTGGTTGTTATTCCAACAAATAAAAAAATGATAAGAAAAGATTTTAATGATCAAATTTTTAGAACTGAAAAAGAAAAAAATAATGCTATAATTGAAAAAATTATAGATCTTAATAGAACTGGACAACCATTATTAGTATTTACATCTAGCATAAATAAATCTGAAATTTACTCAAAACTATTAAGTCAAAAGCAAATAAAACATGTTGTTTTAAATGCAAAAAATCACGAGAATGAAGCTGGAATTATTTCAAATGCTGGCAAAAAAGGATCTGTAATAATTACAACAAGTATTTCTGGTCGAGGAGTTGATATTCAGTTGGGAGGCCAAAAAAATGGCATTGATGAGGAGAAATACATTCAAATTAAAAAAAGAATAAAAGAGTTGGGTGGTTTATTTGTAATTGGAACTGAGCGAATGGAATCACGCAGAGTAGATAATCAGGCAAGAGGTAGATCAGGGCGTCAAGGCGATGAGGGTAGTTCAATTTTTTATGTAAGTTTGGAGGATGATTTGATGCGAATTTTTGGATCCGAGTCTATGAATAGCATGCTTGAAAAATTGGGTTTAAAAGATGGTGAAAGTATTGATCATCCATGGATCAATAAAGCTTTAGAGAGAGCACAACAAAAAGTAGAGGCAAGAAACTTTGATATAAGAAAAACTCTTATTAAATTTGACAACGTATTAAATGACCAAAGACAAGTAATTTTTTCACAGAGAAAAGAAGCGATGAATAGTGCGAGGATATTTGATTATTCTAATAATTTTTTAGATGAAATTAAAAAAGATATAATTAATTCAAAAATTCAAAAAAATGCAAATCCAAAAAGTACTCATTTTGAAAGTCAAATCAAAACTTTAATGGGTAAAAACTTTGATGAAAAGGATTTAGAGAGTTTATTAAAAAAAAAAGATGATGAATTAATCAAATTAATTTCTGATAGATTTAATGAATCCAGAGAAGAAAGAATTAAAATTTTGGGGCTTGACCAGTCTAAACTAATAGAAAAAAGAATTTTTTTACAAACTCTTGATATCAATTGGAAATCTCATATTCAATATTTAGAACAACTGCGTCAAGTAATTGGATTAAGATCTTATGGACAAAGAGACCCCCTTGTAGAGTACAAAAAAGAAGCTTTTTCATTATTTGAGGATTTATTAAAAAAACTTAAACAAGACTATGTAAATATTCTAATGAATCTTAAATTTGTTCAGACATCAAGTACAAAACTAGACAAAGATTTGGGTGAGGAACAATCAATAAAGGAAATTAATAAAAAGATAAAAAGAAATGAACCTTGTCCTTGTGGCTCTGGAAAAAAATATAAAAAATGTTGCGGAAAATTATAAAATAATTAATAACAACACTAGAATTAAAATAGCTAATGAAGTTAATATTAATTTCTTTGAATATATAATTTTAATTATTTCATTTTGTGGTGCTTTTAAAGAACTTGTGTCGCCCGCATTTGTTGCAAATCCTTTATTTCTTCCTATTTTCAAAAATTTTTTTTTTCTATTATTAAAAATTTCTTCTCCAGACATTGATTCAAAGTCACTTAAATTTTTGATTAAAGATTCTTTAACATTTAATAGAATTTGATCTTTATCTCTGTGAGCGCCACCAGGTGGTTCCATAATAATTTCGTCAATTACATTAAGCTCTAGTAAATCTTTCGCTGAAAGCTTCATCGCTTTAGCAGCATCAAGCATTTTTTTTGGATCTCTCCATAAAATCGTTGCACATCCCTCTGGAGAAATAACAGAGTAAATAGCATTTTCTAACATTAAAACTCTACTTGATGATGCTAAAGCTATAGCTCCTCCTGAGCCCCCTTCTCCAATAATGATTGCTATTGTTGGAACTTTTAGTTTCATGCAACATTCTATAGATTTTGCGATTGCTTCCGCTTGACCTCGTTCCTCAGCACCTACTCCTGGATAAGCGCCAGGTGTATCTATTAATAAAACTATTGGAATTTGAAATCTATCAGCTAGCTCCATTAAGCGTATGGTTTTTCTGTAACCCTCAGGTCTCATCATTCCAAAATTTCTCTCAATTCTACTATCTAAATCATCTCCCTTTTCTTGACCGATTACCAAAATTGACTGATTATTAAATTTTGCAAACCCTGCGATGACAGATTTATCTTCTCCATAATACCTATCACCCGATAGTGATATGAATTCATCAAATAAATTATCAATGAAAAATTTTGATTTTGGTCTATCTTCGTGCCTCGCAACCATAGTAGTTTGCCATGGATCAAGGTTTGAATAAATTGATTTTAATTTATTATTTATCTCATCTTGAGTTTTAGAAATTTTTTGAGTATCTACCTCAGAAATACCACTTTGATTGTAAGGATCCTTAAGCTTTTCTAGCTCCTCATCTAATTCTTTGATATCTTTCTCAAAATTTAGGTAATTTTTCATAGTTGATTAATAATGAACATTTAATTAACAAAAAAGGCAATAAAATGATATTGAATAAAATATGTATTTGTTATTTAATAGGTTATTCTTTTAAGAATAAAGTTTTATTATCGGGAGAGACTATCTTTTAGCGCCGAAGGAGCAACCACCCCGGAAACTCTCAGGCAAAAGGACCGATCGAAGCATAACACTCTGGAAAGAGATTAATTTCCGCCGAAGGAGCAAAACTCTCAGGCAAAAATACAGATGGGGTACGAATTAAAGTGCTATGCAAGAAAAATACATTAACATTAATAACTTAAAAGTATCTGAAAAACTTTTAAAGTTTGTAAATGATGAGTTATTAAAAAATACAAATATATCTCCTGAAAATTTTTGGTTGGGTCTTGAAAAAACTCTAGATGAGCTTGCACCAAAAAACAAAGAATTAATTAAAATTAGAGAAGATTTACAAAAGAAAATAGATGATTGGCATATCAAAAACAAAGGTAAAGAATTTAATTTAGTAGAGTATAAAAAATTTTTATTGGAAATTGGTTACTTAAAAAACGAGGGGCCTGATTTTAAAATAGAAACTAAAAATGTTGATGAAGAAATTGCAAATATAGCTGGACCTCAGTTAGTAGTGCCAGTCATGAATGCAAGATATGCTTTAAATGCTGCAAATGCGAGATGGATGAGTTTATATGATAGTCTTTATGGTACGGATATAATTGAGCAGTCTGAGGATAGCGTATCTGAAAGATATGACCCTCTAAGAGGTGAAATGGTTATCAAATATGGTAGAGAATTTTTAGATAAGTACTTTCCACTAGCTGGATTAAGTTGGAGTCAAATTACAAGTTTTGCTGTAAAACAGGGCAAATTGAAAGTTTTAAAAGGTGCTGATATTTTTGATTTAGAAGATGAAAGTAAATTTATTGGACACAGAGGTGAAGGCGATAGTCCATCTGCAATTATTTTAAAAAATAATAGTTTACATGTTGAAGTTCTAAAAAATTCTAGAGCTTTTGCTGCTCAGCAAGACCATGCAGGAATTAGTGACATAATACTAGAGTCTGCAGTGTCAACAATTTGTGATAATGAGGACAGTGTTGCAGCAGTTGACTCGGAAGATAAAATTATTTGCTATCGAAATTGGCTAGGCCTCATGAAAGGTGATCTAAAATCAAAATTTGAAAAAGAAGGTAAAATATTTGAGAGAAAGATGAATCCACATAGAAGTTATATATCAAAAAATGGAAAAGGTTTGAAGTTACATGGTAGAAGCCTTTTACTTATAAGAAATGTTGGTCATTTAATGACTAACCCTTCGATTTTATTAAGAGATGGAAGTGAAATACCTGAGGGAATTATGGATGCATTTATAACGACAGCGGCTGCACTACATGATATTAAAAACAAAACCAACTCAAGAACCGGATCTGTTTATATAGTAAAGCCTAAAATGCACGGTCCAGATGAAACAGCGTTCACAGATTTAATTTTTTCAAAAGTTGAGGAAGTTCTAAATTTAACTAAGTATACTTGTAAAATTGGTATCATGGATGAAGAGAGAAGAACGTCTGCAAATTTAAAAGAATGTATTAGAAGTCTTAAAAATAGAGTTTTTTTCATAAATACTGGTTTCTTAGATAGAACAGGTGATGAAATGCACACATCGATGGAAGCTGGCCCTATGATTAAAAAAGGTGATATGAAATCATCTAAATGGATCAACGCTTACGAAAATAATAATGTCGATATTGGTTTAAAATGTGGATTTTCAGGAAAAGCACAAATTGGAAAAGGAATGTGGGCGATGCCAGATAAAATGAAAGATATGATGGATCAAAAAAAAGGACACCTAAAAGCAGGAGCAAACTGCGCATGGGTTCCATCTCCAACAGCAGCTGCCTTACATGCTTTACACTATCACGAAATAAATATTTTTAATGAACAAAAAAAGCTAGCGGGTAGAAAGCCAGCTAAAATTGATGATCTCTTAACAATTCCAACAGCAGATCGACCTAATTGGTCTGTAGCAGATATAAATAAAGAAATTTCTAATTCTGCACAAACTTTATTGGGTTATGTTGTAAGATGGATAGATCAAGGTGTGGGTTGTTCTAAAGTACCAGATATTAACAATATTGGTTTGATGGAAGATAGGGCAACTCTTAGAATTTCATCTCAACATATAGCCAACTGGATCCATCATGGAATTACAACAAAATTACAAGTAACCGAAATAATGAAAGAGATGGCGAAAATAGTTGATGAACAGAACAAAAATGATCCATTATATATTAAAATGAGTGGTGATTATGAAAACTCTATAGCATTTCAAACTGCTTGTGATCTTGTGTTTAAGGGTAAAGAACAACCTTCAGGTTATACTGAACCATTGCTTCATTTAAATAGATTAAAAAAAAAATCTAATCTGAGTTCGAAATCAAATTAGATCGATTTTTAAAAGCAGAAATTAAAGTCCCATCATCTAGACTTTCTATCTCACCACCTACTGGCAAGCCTTGGGCAAGTTTAGTAATTTTTACTTTGTAATTTTTTAAACTTTCTTGAATATAGTAAGCAGTCGTTTGACCTTCTATTGTTGCACTAGTGGCTAAAATTACCTCATCAATTTTTTCTTTTTTGACTCTTTCTACTAAAGAGTCAATTAATAAATCTCCTTTTCTATTCCCTGCAGATGAGATTGTGCCACCAAGGATGTGAAAATATCCTTTATAGATATTAGAATTTTCGATGGACCATTGATCCGCTATATTTTCAACCACACAAATTTTATCGTATTTTTTGTCTAAAATTTTACAATTTTCATAATCACACTCTATTAAAATTGATTTTAGTGCCCCACAAATTTTACACCTAGAAATATTTTTATAAACATCTGTTAATGATTTTGCTAGAGGCTTTACTAGTTCGTCTTTATTATTTATTAATTTTAAAAGAATTCGCTTTGCTGATTTTGGTCCCAAACCAGGTAATTTTGATATTAGTTTAAGTAACTGATCAATCTCACTACCATTTTGCATGTTCTATAAAGGCCATTTAAATCCAGGAATCCCAAACCCACCCGTTGCTTTTGAAATTTCCTCAGTTGTTTTTGATTTAAGTTGAGATTTAGCGCTATTATGAGCTGCAACAATCAGATCCTCAATTATGGTTTTATCTTCTTTCATAATTTCATTGGATAACTCTATAAATTGCATTTCTCCATCTCCATCCAAAGTTATCTTTACAGAATTTGATCCTGAAATTCCTATAACTCTAATTTCTTTAATCTTTTGTTGGCTTTCCTTCATCTTTGCTTCAAGCTCTTTCGCTTTATCTAATATTTTACTAAAGTCAGTCATCATTAACTCCGTTTTTGTTTGAATTTACGTCAATTAGTTCGGCATCAGGAAATCTTTCCAACACACTTTTAAATATTTCTGAGTTTTTCATTTCATCAATCAATATTTTCTTAGCATTTTTTTGTTTATCATTTATTGACATTTGTCCTTTTAATTTACTAAATGTAATAATCCATCGTTCGTCAGTCCATTCAAAAAGTTTTAATGATAGATTTTTTACAAAATCTTTATCTAAACTTTCATTAAAAGATATTTCAATTCTATTTTTTTCAAATTTTACAAGATTAACATTTTTTTCTAATTCATATTTTAGTTTAATTTCCTTTTTTTTTGAACATACTTCAATTAAGTTCTCAAAAGTATTTATATTAATCTTATTTTCTGCTTTAATTTCTGTTTGAACTTCTGGTTTATTTTTATCTTCTTGTGCAATATTCTTTATTTGATTAATTGTTTTAGATGTTAACTCGCTTTCTGTACTCTTGACTAGATTTTCACTTTTTGCATGAACTTCAATTTTTTCAACTTTATTTTTAAATTTTGCGGAATTTAAATACATTAATCTTATTAGGATCATTTCAATAGAAAAGTGTGGATTAGAAACTATATCTAATTCATCAAGTGAAGAGATAACAAATTGCCAAAATAATATTAATATCTCTGGGTCTATTTTATCAGTTAAACTTTTAATTTTAAGAAATTCTTCATCATTCAGAGAAAAATTTGTGCTTTCTAAAGTTAACGAATTAATATTTTTGAAATAATAAAGTATTTCTAAGAAATCATTAATAAAAACTTTTGGTTCAACACCTTGATCATAAATTTTTCTATAAGTGTTTATTACTTTTGTTTCCTCACCTTTTAAAATTAGCTCAAACAAGTAAATTAATTGAGATTTATCGAAATATCCAAAAATTCTCTGTGCTGAATTTAAATCTATTTCTTTTTCCCCATCCAAGCTTAATAATGCTCTATCTAACAAAGACAAAGCATCTCTAACAGAGCCTTCTGAAATTTTTACTATAAGTTTTAAAGCATCGTCTGTTATTTTTCCATTTTCTTTATCTTTAATTTTTTTAATATATTCAAATAATTCAAATGAATTAATTCTAGACAAATCAAATCTTTGACATCTAGAAACTACAGTAACTGGAATTTTTTTTATTTCTGTTGTTGCAAAAATAAATTTCAAATACTCTGGTGGCTCTTCTAAGGTTTTTAACAAGGCATTAAATGCTTGTTTGCTCAACATGTGGACTTCATCAACTATAAAAATTTTATATTTTGCGGATGTTGGTCCATATCTGGAAAATTCAATTAAATCTCTTACATCATCTACACCTGTTTTGCTTGCTGCATCCATTTCAAGAACATCAATATGACTTGAGTTCGTTATCGCATCGCAATTATCACATTTTATTTTACATTTGTTTTCTATTCCATTTAAACAATTCAACGTCTTTGCAACAATTCTTGCTGTTGTAGTTTTTCCAATCCCTCTTATTCCAGTGAACAAGTATGCATTTGGTATTTTGTTAGCTTTAATTGAGTTTATAATGGTTTCAACAAGAACCTTTTGACCAATCAGATCGTCAAAAGTTTGGGGTCTGTATTTTAGTGCTAATACTTTTGATTTACTATTCATAAATTTTATAAGGAGACTAGAACCTGAATAACTGTCTCTACGACTGCTTCTGTTAAGATCTGGTCGGGTTCAAGCGGCATCCACCTCTAGCCTCCAAATATATTATAGCAGTAATGTTTTCTAAACCACAAGAAATAATAAGAATTACTTTTCTCGTATTTTGTCAGCCTCAAAGACACCTAAAACGTGAAAATCTTGACAATGCAAACCTAATTCCTCCAATGATTTTTTAACTTTTGCATCCTCTATATGGCCATCAAGATCACATAAGAAAAAATAAGAATCGAAGGAATTTTTTTCAGGATAACTTTGTAGTTTGGTTAAGTTTACACCATTGATAGCAAAGCCACCTAGAGATTGATACAAGGCTGCAGGTTTGCTTTTTAATTTGAATAAAAAAGATGTAATATATTTTTTATCACCATATTCTGGTTGAAAGATGTTTTTCCCCATAATTAAAAACCTAGTAAGATTTCCTTTTTCATTTTCAATATTTTTTTTTATTATTTCTAATCCATAAGTTTCTGCACTTAAGGTAGAGGCTATTGCAGCATTTTTAATATCTTTAATTCTAGATATCATTTCTGCTGATCCAGCTGTATCTGCTCTAACGTGTTCAATTAGATTATTTGATTTTACAAAATTTGAACATTGAGAAAGTGCTTGTGAGTGAGAGTAAACATTTTTTATGTCAGAAATTTTTGCACCAGGGATTACTAACAAATTATGTTCAATTTTTTGAAAATATTCTGAATAAATATTTAATCGATATTTAAATATCAAATATTCAATTCCTATATTTCCAGTAATTCTGTTAGACTCTGGAATAATTATTCTGGAGGATGAGTCCTCAGAAGCTTTTAAAAAACATTCATCAAAAGTCTTACATGGTACTATCTTGGCTCTTGGAGCAATGGACAAAGCAGCAAGATGTGAATATGCTCCAAATGTTCCTTGAAAATAAATTTTTTCCATCACGTTTTATATTCCATAATCTTTTTAATAGCCACAAAATCCTCTTTTGTGTCTATTCCAATTGAATGTGATCTGGCAAGAGCAACATTAATTTTAATTTTGTTTTCTAAAGCTCTCAATTGTTCCAACTTGTATTTGGTCTCATTAAGGGACTGTTTGTATGAAACAAAATCTTTAAGGGTTCCCATTTCGTAACAATAAACACCTATATGGTGGTATGTATTTAAATCTTTTTTTAAGGTTTTTCTTTTAAAATAAATTGCCTCAGGAAAATTTTTCTGATTTAATTCTACTTTTGTCTTTACTTTTACCACATTTTGATTTCCATAAAGTTTTTTATCTATAATTTTTGAGGCCAAAGTGCCAATTTTGGAGTTTGTATTTATCATAAGCTGATTTAGATTTCTTATGTCATTAACATCTATTAAAGGCTCATCCCCTTGAAGATTCATTACTAAATCAATGTTTGAAATCTTAATTTTTTGTAAGGCCTCATAAATTCTATCTGTTCCTGTATTATGCTTATTGCTAGTCAAAACTGCTTGACCGCCATTTGTTTTTACATCATCAACGATTTCTTGATTTTCGGTTGCAACTACTACATCCCCAATTTTTGCTTTTTCAGCCTTCTTAAATACGTGAGAAATGATGGATAAACCATTAATTTTTAAAAGCGGTTTTCCAGGTAACCTGGTGGCAGACAGTCTTGATGGGATTATAATTAGTGTTTTCATGCGTAATTGTTATTTGTTAATTCACTGCAAGCAGAGGCAATAATATACATCAAATATATAAGCAATTTTTAATTTATAATGTTATACGTTCAAAACAAAATTTTATAAAATGGATTCTTTTGAGATAAACAAAATAGTAGCTGCAATTTTACTTGTGGCTCTTCTTTTAATAGGTATTAGCAAATTATCTAGTGTGATTTTCCATGTTGAAAAACCTAAAACACCAGGATACGCAGTTAATGTTGAACAGCCAGTAACTGCTCAGTTAAAAACTGAAGGTGAAACCGTAGAGCAAAAAATAGATATCGCTGCTTTAATGGCAATGGGAGATATTGCAACTGGAGAAAAAGTTTTCAAAAAATGCGCAGCTTGTCATTCAATCGTAAAAGGTGGAAAAAATAATATTGGGCCCGCACTATACAATGTTGTTGGAAGAAAAATTGGTGCAGTAAATGATTACAAATATTCCAAAGCATTAGCTAAATATGGAAAGGAATGGACGATTGAAGAATTAAATGGGTATTTGATCAAGCCTGCCAAATGGATTAAAGGAACCAAAATGGCATTTGCAGGATTGAGAAAAGAGAAAGATAGGGCTTCAGTGATTAAGTACTTGAATAAAAATTCAGACAACCCATTATCTCTACCTTAATTTTCTAAAACAATAAAGTAAGATAGACTTTTGTACATGCACTCTGTTAAGTGCCTGTATCCAAACTTTTGATTGTTTACTAGAAAATACTTTTTCGTCAACTTCATTTCCCCTAGGCAAACAGTGTAGAAAAATACAATCTTTTTTTGCATAACCCATTAATTTTTTATCAATCTTAAAATTTTTGAAACTTTTTAGTTTTTTTGCTTTATTTACTTTGTCATTGATAGATATAACTTTATCAGAAAATAGAACATCTGCATTAAAAGTAGCTTTTTTAGGGCTTGAATAAATATCTATCTTATTATTGTTTTTTTTTATGTAATCCATAATATTTTTGTTTGGTTTATATTTTGTGGGACAGCCAATATTTAATTTAAATGAAAATTTAATTGAAGCTGCAATTAAAGAATTTAAAACATTATTACAGTCCCCTATCCATGCAACATTTAATTTGTGTATGGGCTTCTTCTTTGTCTCTTCAACTGTAAAGATATCTGACAAAATCTGAGTTGGATGAGATGAAGGGCTTAAACCATTAATAATTGGAATTGATAAATGTTTTTTGAATTCTTCTAGTTTTTTATCACTATCCGTTCTCAACATAAAAGCGTTACCAAAATTAGATAATATCTTTGCTGTATCCTCTATACTTTCACCACCTTTAGACAAATGAAGCTCATTAGGTCTTAATGTCAAAGTGCTTCCTCCAAGCTGTCTGATAGCAAGATAAAAACTTAGTCTTGTTCTTAAACTTGATTTCTCAAACATTTGAATCAATAATTTTCCTTTAAGAGGAGCATCTTTATCCACGTCAAGATGACTTAGTTTTCTTCTTAAATTTTTTCTTTTTCGTGCATCACTAATAATTTTTCTAAGATCTTTAGCTGAAATATCTTTTAAATTTATGAAATGTTTCATTTTAGCTCATTCTTGAACATACATCATCAATGATTTTTAATGCTTGATTGATTTCTGTTTTTTTAACATTTAGTGGAGGTAGAATACGAACAACATTCTCAGCTGCACGTATAGTTAATAACCTTTTATCCATCAATTTTTTAATAAACTTTGATTGATCTTTATAAAGCTGAACTCCAATTAATAAACCTTTTCCTCTTATTTCTTTAATAATTTTTGGATATTTCTTTTTTAAAAGATTTAAATTTATAAAAAAATATTTTGATAATTTCTTTACATTATTTAAAAACTTTTTACTTGAAACTATATCTATTACTGAATTACCAACTGCCATTGCTAAAGGATTACCACCAAAAGTTGAGCCATGAGTACCTGGCGTCATTCCAGATGCTACTTTTTTATTCATTAAAACTGCACCAATAGGAAATCCGCCACCTATTCCTTTAGCTACAGGAACGATATCCGGTTTTATTTTTGAGCTTTCAAAAGCTAGAAATTCTGCTGATCTTGAAATACCTGTTTGAACTTCATCTGCTATTAATAAAATTTTTTTTTTATTACATAATTTTCTTAATTCTTTTAGACACCAATCAGGGATCACTTTAATTCCTCCTTCTCCCATAATTGGTTCGATCATTATAGCTGCAGTATTTTTCGTGATATTTTTTTTTAGAGATTTGTGATTTCCAAAAATAAAGTGATCGAATCCTGGAACTTTTGGTCCAAAACCTTCTATCATTTTTTTTGATCCACTTGCAAAAATTGCTGCAATAGTTCTCCCATGGAAAGAATTTTTTACACACAAAATTCTGTTTTTGTAAGGTTTTCCAATTGAATAAAAATATCTTCTAGCAACTTTTATAGATGCTTCAGTAGCTTCTGCACCACTATTTTGGAATATTACATAATCAGCAAAAGTTTTTTGACATAATTTTTTTGCTAACTTTTCCCCCTCAGGAATTTTAAAAGCATTTGAAATATGCCAAAGTTTTTTGGATTGATTTTGTATTGTTTTGACTAGTTTGGGGTGTGCGTGACCTAAACAATTTACAGCTATTCCTTGAACGAAATCTAAATATTTAACTCCTTTAGAAGTGTAAAGATAGCTCCCTTTACCTTTTGTAAAAGAAATTTTTTTTCTATTGTAATTTTTTGCTAAATAGCTCATTTAATATTGTTTGTATAAACAAAAAAATTAAATACAAGTTGGGATTGAATATCATTCTAAATAATTCAAATTTAAATAATGTTGATAACTGTAAATAATATTTTGTTTAGTGGTTTTTTTTATCAGTATATTGTGTTTATATATTTTCAAAATACATTATATAGTAATTATGGGTTGGACAGAGGAAAAAGTCAATAAATTGAAAGAGCTTTGGGGAAAAGGTAATACTGCAAGTCAAATAGCTGAAATAATAGGTGGTATAACTCGAAATGCTGTAATTGGAAAAGCTCACAGACTTAATTTGTCTGCTAAAATAAAAACGAGAACAGCGTCATCAAACGAAACTTATAATGTTTCGACAGAGCAAAAAAATAACAAAATTAAGAGAGGACGAAGAAGCAAATTCAAATCGTTGATTATTGAAAAAGATTTTGAACCTGAAAATCCAAAACAATTAGAGGAACTTGATGAGAATTCTTGTAAATGGCCAATTGGTCATCCAAATGAGAAAAGTTTTTATTTTTGTGGAAGAAATTCATTAAAAGATTTTTCATATTGCAAACTTCATTTGCTCTATGCTTATCAACCCAAGGGTAAAAAAGAGGATTTTGTCGATAAAGAGGAAATACCAGAATTTATTGGGAAGAAAATTAAATCTGCCTAGTAGGATTTAGTTTAGTTTATCTTTTTCTAGAATACTCACCTCCTTCTGTCCACATATAAGAGTATTTTTTGACCTCCTCACTAAAAATTTTTTTTGCAGGCAAGCCAATATCAAAATTTGTTCTATATTTACCAGATACAATATTATCATATTTAAGTAACTTTAATTGATCAACTGTCAATAAAGGATTTGGTAATAGTTGAAAAAATTTTGCAGTTAGCATTGCTAAAGGTTGAGGAAAAGGAAGCAAAAGCCTTTTTTTATTGATCAACTTTAACAAAGTAACTAAAATTTCTCTAAATGAAAGTATCTGAGGACCAATGCATTCAATAATATTTGAATTCACTTTTTTTGAGATTACATAATTGATTACATCAGTTAAGTCCGAGCAATGGATAGGAGTGAATTTTGTTTCGCCATTATAATAAAGAGGGAAAACTGGCAATCTATTTAATAATGTCATTAAATTGCAACTAAAATTATCTGAGGATGAATAAACTATTGAAGGCCTCAAGACTGTTGTGTGCGGAAATATCTTTAGAGCGTTTTGCTCGCCTTCTAATTTACTTTTAGCATAATTTGAGTCCACTGCCTCATTAATTCCTAGTGCAGAAAGGTGAATAAATTGATTTAATTTGTATTCTTTACAAAGTTTCGCAAGTAAAGATGGAAAGATATAATGAATATTCTTAAAAGAATTACCATTTTTTTTTTCATATAAAATACCAATTAAATTGATACAAATGTCAGTTTTTTCAAAAAGTTTTCTTATTTTATCCTCTTCAAAAATACTACACTCCTTTATTTTAATATAACCTGCATTGCCCTGGGTTTTTATCAAATGACCTTTTTGGTGTATATTTCTAGTTACTACAGTTACAGTATAGTTATTTTTTATTAACTTCCTCAAGAGATGAGTACCAATCTGCCCTGTACCTCCCCATATCAAAATTTTTTTCATAATAGCAATCAAAAAATAGACATTATTATTTAGTCTTATATATATATAAATATATATGAGTAATATCAAAGTCTTTGAAAATGATTTACCTGAAGATTTAGATTTATCAAATGAAAAATTAATTGGTCTTGATAATGAAGCATTAGGTCTAGTTCTTGGTAGAGACCCGCTGACCCTAGTTCAATTGGGACTTGAGTCAAAAGATTTTTACTTAATCAAACTTAACAGAGAAACATATCACGCACCTAATCTGGTAAAGGCTTTATCTAATACAAATACTCAATTTATAATGCATTATGCTAGACAGGATCTTTTGTGGTTAAAATATCATTTGAAAGTTCAACCAAAAAATATCTTTTGCACAAAAGTTGCATCAAAAATAGCTAGAACTGCTAGTTCGTACCATGGTTATAAAGACCTGGTTAAAGAGTTATGTGGAAGAGATATTTCTAAAAAAGAACAACAAAGTGACTGGGGTGATCCAAATCTTTCTGAAAAACAAATTAAGTATGCAGCTTCAGATACGGAACATCTCTTTGAAATAAGAAATAAATTGATTAAAATGCTAGAAAGAGAGAAAAGAATAGATCTATTTAAAAAGTCAATGGGAATAATACCTGTCTTGGTTGATATGGAAATAGCTGGTTATAAATTATCAACTTTTGAACACTAATAATGAAAAAAAATTATATTAAATTTGCTAGGGATGTAATTGATTTAGAAATTGCTGGATTAATTAAACTAAAGAAAAGTTTAAATAGCTCATTTAACAAGGCGGTAAATGAAATCGCCAAATCTAATTCTAAAGTAATTCTTTGTGGTGTTGGTAAGAGTGGTTTGATAGCAAGTAAAATTGCAGCAACTTTTTCATCCATCGGAACGCCCTCTTTTTTTTTATCTGCAAGCAATTCTTCTCACGGGGACCTTGGGAGTATTACAAAAAAAGATATTTTAATTTTGATTAGTTACTCTGGTGAAACCAATGAATTAAAGAATATAATTCAGTATGCCAATAGAAATAAAATTTTGTTAATTGGAATTGTTTCAAAAAAAGATTCGACTCTATATAAGGCTTCGGATATTAAATTATTAACACCCCAAGTTAAAGAGTCAGGAGGAATAGTTCCTACTTCAAGCACAACAGTTCAATTGGCTCTAGGTGATGCATTAGCAATTTCGTTAATGAAACATAAAAAATTTAATAAATTTGACTTTAAAAAATTACATCCAGCAGGAGCATTGGGTGCAAAATTGAAAACTGTTGAGGATATAATGCTGACTGGAAAAAGAATACCATTCGTAAATGAAAATTTAAAAATGAAAAATGCTTTGAAGATATTAAGTGATAAGAAACTAGGTGTTTTGATTGTTCTTAATAAGAAAAAAAAAACTACAGGAATTATAACCGATGGCCAAATAAGACGCTTTAACCAAAGAAACCGAAATTTACTGTCTACACGGGTTAATGAAGTGATGACTAAGAACCCTATAACTATTGAAAAGAGTGCTTTAGCTGCAAAAGCCTTATCTTTAATGAATAACAAAAAAATAACATCTTTATGCGTTTTTGACAAAAAAGATAAAAAGAAAACAATCGGAGTTCTTCACGTTCACACAATATTGCAATCAAATATATCTTAAATGAACAAAGGTTTAATAATTAAAGTATTGATAGGGCTTTCTATCATACTTTTTATTTTTTTTTTTTATTTCAAAATAGTAAAAGAGGAAGAAAAAGTATCTGTTGTTGAAGAGTCTGTTGTTGAAAATTTAGACACAACCACAAATATTATAAGCGATGTAAATTATTCATCAAAAGATGCAAAAGGAAATGACTATGTATTATATGCATCTCAAGGACAAGTAGACATAAATGATAGTAAGATAATTTTCCTCACTAAAGTGAAAGCAAGCATAAATATGTTTGATGGAGAAAAAATAATAATTAAATCAGACTTTGGGAAATATAATATTGATAACAATGATACTATTTTTTCAAAAAATGTATCTATAAATTATAAAGTTAATGAAATTAATAGCGATTACGTTGATTTTTCTTTAATTAGAAATTCATTGATAATTTCAAAAAATGTTGTTTATTCAAACCAAAAAAATATTGTAAAAGCTGATGTTGTTGAAATTGATATAATATCTAAAAATACTAAGATATTTATGTACGATGAAAAAAAAAAAGTTAAAATAAAATCAACAAATATTTATGGCAATAATTAAAAAATTTCGAATAAAATCATTTAAAAATATAAACACAATAATTGAATTTAAGAATGTTTCATTATCATATGGAAATAGGTTAATACTGGATAATATAAGTTTTGGTATAAATGAAGGGCAAATTTTTGGAATGTTGGGTCCTAATGGAGTTGGTAAATCAACTATCTTTAATCTTATAACAGGATTAATCACACCAAAATACGGTAAGATATTTATCAATGGACATGATGCCACAAATTTTCCAATTTACTTAAGGGCAAAGAAATTCAAAGTTGGGTATGTTCCACAATATGGTGGGTATTTTAATGATTTAACATTGAATGATAATTTAAAAGCAATAAGTGAAATAGTAATTAAAGATAAAGATTTGAGATCTGAGAGGATAAATTATGTTACATCAAAGTTTGAATTAGATAATCTAAAAGAAATAAAAGCTAAAAGTCTTTCAGGCGGCCAAAAAAGAAAATTAGTTCTAGCGTTAGCCCTGTTGAGTGAGCCAAGAGTTTTACTTTTAGATGAGCCTTTCGCAGCTCTCGACGTTCTTACTATTAAAATGCTTCAAGAAATAATTGTAAATTTACAACAAGAAAATCGTATTTCAATTTGCATTTGCGACCATCAAGCTAGAGATCTTCTTGCATGTGTTGATGTAGCGATGATCTTAAGTAACTGCAAAATTATAGCGCAAGATACACCATCAAACTTAGTGAAAAATATAAATGCTAAAAATGCATATTTTGGTGATAGTTTCAAAATAAACTAGTCAAAATGGCTAATGAAATAATAATAAAAAAAAAGATTAATAATTTTAATAAAAAAATTTTTGTTAGCGGTGATAAAAGTATTAGTATTAGGTGGGTTTTATTTGCGTCAATAGCTTCGGGTATTTCTAAGGCAAGAAATTTATTAATATCTGAGGATGTCTTGGCAGCAATTGAAATTATAAAAAAATTTGGGATAAAAGTTATTAGAAGAAAAAATTTTTTTTTTATTTTTGGAAAAGGTATAGACGGTTACAACTACAAAAAAAATATTGTTATAAATGCAAAGAACTCAGCAACCTTAGGAAGACTGATCCTAGGGTTGCTAATTAACTCAACTGAAACTATTAAATTAATCGGAGATAAAAGTTTATCTAAAAGAGATTTTAAAAGAGTCGCGACTCCTCTATCAAAATTTGGAGCGAAGTTTGAATTAAAAAATGATTATTGTTTGCCACTAACAATTAAGGGCTCAAAAAACATTAATCCCATTAAGTATAATGAGACGAGAGGTTCTGCTCAGTGCAAAAGTTCAGTAATACTCGGGGCAATGAGAGCCAATGGAACTACTTATATAAAAGCAAAAAAAAGTCGTGATCATACAGAAAAAATAATGGAAGATCTGAATTTACCAATTCAAGTTACAAAAAAAAAAAATTTCGATCTAATAAGGATAAAAAAGATTAAAAAAATAAAAAGTTTAAACTACAATATTCCTTCTGACATAAGCTCAAGTGCTTTTTTTATTGTACTTACAGCTCTGTCTAAAGAATCTGAACTTGTTATCAAAAATGTAAATATAAATCCTTCCAGAGTTGGTATTATTACTATTCTTAAGAAAATGGGAGTTAAAATATTTTTTCAAAATAAAAGAATTTATAAAGGTGAGAAAATTGCAGATATCAAAATTAGAAGTTCCAAATTTATTAAGCCAATTAATTGCCCGTCTAAATTAAATACAAGCGCGATAGATGAATTCTTAGTCATTTTTTTAGTTGCCGCTAAAGCCAATGGAATTTCTTATTTTAAAGGGTTAGCTGAATTAGATAAAAAAGAAAGCCCAAGACTTAAATGGGGTTCAGTAATTTTAAATAAAATGGGTATTAAAAATACAATAACAAATAATTCTATTAAAATTTTTGGTAATCCAAATTTTGAAATTAAAAAGAAGATAGTTATAAAGAATTATTTGAAAGACCACAGAGTATTTATGACAAGTGTAGTTGCGGCACTTTCGTTTGGGGGCTCTTGGACTATTCATGACAGTCAGTCTATAAAAACCTCCTTTCCAAATTTTTTAAAGATTATAAATAATTTAAAAAAGTAATGATAAAAAGAAAAAAACTAATTAAGGTTGCCATAGACTCACCAGCAGCAGCTGGCGCAGGTACATTGGCAAAGCTTATTTCTAAACATTATAATTTACTACATCTCGATACAGGTCGATGTTACAGGTATGTAGCTAATATTAAAATCTCCACACCATCTAATTATAATTATAAGTATTTAAAAAAAAAAATAGGTAATTTAAAAATTACTGATTTAAAAGATAAAAGACTACTATCTGATAAAGTTGCAACTGTTGCATCTATTATAGCTAAAGATAAAAAAATTAGAAAGTTGGTTCATTCTTTTCAGAAAAATTGTGCCGATAATCCACCATCAAGGTACAATGGATCATGTCTAGATGGTCGAGACATCACATACAAAATAATGCCTAATGCAGAATTTAAATTCTTTATAACAGCCAATGTCAAAACTAGAGCATATAGGAGATATAGAGAGTTAAAACAGATAAAAAAAAAAATTTCATTTAATGAAGTTCTAAAAAGCATTAAAAAACGTGATAAAAACGACTATTCCAGAAAACTTTCACCGCTTAAGAAAACAAAAGATTCAGTATTGATTAACACCACAAATTTATCTAAAAGAGCGTGTTTTTTAAAAATTAAAAAAATTATAGATAAAAAAATTTAATATTAATGGAAATTTATAAAGACCTTAGCAACCCGGACAATCAACAGTTTGAAGAGCTACTTAAAAGTCAATTATCAAAAATTAATATTGAAGAAGGAAAAATAATCGAAGGAAAAATTAATAAAATCACCGAAAAGTACGTCTTCTTGCATGTTGATGGCCTTAAGTCCGAACCTGTTTTAGATATAAATGAACTTAAAACTATGGGATTAAGTAAAAAAATTAAAATAGGAGAAAAAATTTCAGTCTTGTTGGAAAAATTAGAGGACAAAATGGGTGAAGTGGTTGTTTCTGCTAGTAAAGCTCAAAAAATTAAAGGATGGGATAAATTAGTTGAAGCTTATGAAAAGAAAGAACCAATTATGGGAAAAATTACATCAAAATGTAAAGGAGGTTGTATTGTTGAGCACATAGAAACAGGTTCTCTTATGTTCTTACCGGGTTCCCAGATAAGCGACAAACCTCTCAAAGATATTAGTCATCTGATGAATGAACCACAAAAATTTGCATTAATCAAATTAGATAAAGTTAGAGGTAATGCTTGTGTATCAAGGAGAGAAATAATTTCATCTTTTAAAAAAGAAGATAAAGCAAAAATAATAGAGAAATACAAAGTCGGTGACATTATAAAAGGTGCAGAGGTAAAAGGCTATAGTACATTTGGTTGTTTCTTTAACGTAAACAACGAACTTGATGTTTTAGTTCATTTACAGGAAATCTCTTATTCTAGGGTAAACCATCCAGATGAAGTTTTTACAATAGGAGAAAAACACGACTTAAAAGTAATATCGGTTGATAAAGAGAAGCTTCAAGTAGGATGTTCTGTTAAACAAATGTCTCCAGATCCTTTTGAGCATATTGAAAATTATGAGCTTAATAAGGTTTACAAGGCTAAAGTTACTAAAATTATGGACTTTGGCGCTTTCTGTGAATTAGAGCCAGGACTAACAACTTTACTTCATTCAAGCGAGCTAAGCTGGACAAAAAAAAATGTATCAGCAAAAAAAATGTTCAAGATTGGTGATGAAATTGATTGTGTAATTACCGAGATAGATAAAGATAAAAGGAGAGTCGCAATTTCTCATAGATTAACTTTAGAAAATCCGTTTGAGACATTTAACAAAAAATATCCCATTGGAACTATTGTTAATGGTGAAGTCATTAATAAAAATGAGTACTCTTTATTCGTAAAAATCGATGATATCAACGTAGACGCTTTTTTACATTGTAACGATCTTACATATTTAAATAATGGAGAGGAAGAATTAGCAAAATACAAAAAGGGAGATAAGATAACAGTTAAAGTATTAGAAATAAAAGTTGAAGAGCAAAAAATAAGAGTTGGATACAAACAAACTCAAAAAGATCCTTTAGATTGGTTTAGTGATAAAAAAAAAAATCAAACTATTACAGTCAAAATTATTTCAACAGATAATAAGGGACTTACTGTACGACCTGAAGGATGTGAGATGGATTTCGTGATTAAAAAATCTCAAATAGCAATCAATTCAGGAGATGCAAGGCCATCGAGATTCACTGGTGGAGAAAAAATAGACTGTGCAATTTCTGAAATTGATTTAGAAAAACGCAAAATTTCTTTAAGTATGAAACTTTTGGAGGAAATAGAAAAAAAAGAAGCTCTTGAAAAATACGGAGCTGAGGGATCAGGAAAAAACCTTCCTTTTTCATCTTTGTCAGAGGACTTAAAGAAAAAAGATAAAGAAAAATAATTGAACTAATTAAAAAAAAGAAGTGCAAAATTGGTTGTTGTTAAGTCAAAACTCTTAAAACAAATTTCCACTAGCTTTCCGAATTTTCAAAAAAAAGACATTGAAAAAGTAACCAATATAATATTAAAGGAGATGAAAAAGTCTCTTAAAAGAGGTGAGAGAGTAGAAATTAGAGGTTGGGGATCTTTAAGTGTTCGTAATCAAAAATCATCTATAAGAAGAAATCCAAGAACAGGAGATAAAGTTGCAGTTCCAGCCAAAAAAGTAATTTATTGGAAAATGAGTAAAGAAATGTTTAAAAAGATCAATAATGATAAAGAGTAAAATATTTGTAGCTTGCGATACTACTAAAATAGCTAAGGTAAAAAAAATAATAAGAGATACTCAAAATAAAAGATTAAAGATTGGATACAAGTTTGGTTTGGAGTTTTTAAATTCAAATAATGGAAGGCTTTTTTTATCTAAATTAAAAAATAAAATAACTTTTGCAGATTTGAAACTGCATGATATTCCAAATACATGTGTATCCACTATAAAAGCAATTAAAGATTTAAAAGTTAACTATCTTACAATTCATATAAGCTCAGGTTTAAATGCCCTTAAAGCAGCAAAAAAAGTATCAGGCAAAACAAAATTAATTGGTGTAACAATCCTTACATCATTGGACAATAAAGCTTTAAAAGAAATTGGATTTAACAAAGACGTTAAAAAATTAGTCTTACATCAAGTAAAATTGGCTAATAAAGCAAAATTAGATGCGATTGTTTGTAGCGCACAAGAAGTGAAAATAATTAAGAAACAGTTTAAAAAAGAGATAATTACTCCAGGAATAAGATTTATATCAAAAAAGAGTGATCAAAAAAGAGTTTTAACACCTAAGCAAGCTTATATAAACGGAGCTGATTGGTTAGTTATTGGTAGGGATTTAACAAAAGGCAATATTAAAAAAAATACACGATCACTAATCAACCACTTGTGCCAATGATTAAAGGGTTAAAAATTTGTGGGGTCTCAGATCCTAAAACTCTTAATTATATTTTAAATCATCCTCACCCTCCAAAATTTATAGGTTTCATTACTAATTATGAAAAAAGTAGAAGATTTGTTGAATATGAAAAATTAAAAAAATTAGTTAATATTGAGAAAAAAAATATAAAATTTACCTCTGTTCTTGTAAATCCAAATGATGAAATTTTGGAAAAGATAAAAAATTTAAATTTTGATTATTATCAACTTTATGATGTAGGTCCTGAGAGAACAAAAGAAATAAAATTTAAATATAAAATTAAGATAATTACAGCTATTACTATTTCAAATAAAAATGATGTAATTAAATATAAAGATTACTCAAGTATTTCAGATATAATTCTATTTGACTCAAAAGGTTATCATAAATCTGAAAGTTTTGATCATAATTTACTAAATGGTGTGTCTAAAGAGCTGAATAAAATGATTGCAGGAAATATTCAAATTAATGATATTCCTAGTTTTAAGAACAAAGATTTTATAATTGATCTAAGTGGAGCATTAGAAGATGAAAATGGAAAAAAAGATATTAATAGAATTAATAAATTGTTAAGTTTATCCTCAAAAATATGAAACTTAAAAAAGGAATACAAGTAATTGATCAAGGAAATAGACTTGGTTTTTGGGGAGGCAAATTTGGAGGAAATTTTGTTCCTGAAACACTAAAGAAACCAATTGAAGACTTAGAAATTCTTTTTAATAAATTAAAAAAAGATAAAAGATTTATTGCAGAAAGAGATAGATATTTTAAAAATTGGGTTGGAACACCAACTCGTTTTATTAAATTAGAAAATTTAACAAAACATATTGGAGGAGCTCAAATCTGGTCAAAAGTTGTGTCAGATGCAAATGGTGGTGCACATAAAATTTATAATGCTACAGTTCATTGTTTGCTGGCAAAACGATCTGGAAAAAAAATTATATGTGGAGACACTGGTGCAGGATATGCAGGTAAAATGTTAAGTATGGCAGCTAAAAAGTTTGGTTTAAAATGTAAAATTTTTATGGGAGCAAAAGATATTGAAAGACAACAGCCAAATGTAAAAGCTATTAAAAAAAATGGTGCTGAAGTCATACCTGTTTATTCTGGAAGCCAAACACTAGTTGATGCTGTATCAGAATGCATGCGTTTCTGGGTAGCTAATTGTGACACCACAGCTATGTGTGTTGGTAGCACTGTGGGTCCAGCTGTTTTTGTTCGTATTTGTGGGTGGAGCACAAGTCAAATATCTAGAGAATTGAAAGTACAATTAATTGATGAGTTTGGTTCTATTCCAAAAAAACTTAAACTATATAACTGTGTGGGTGGGGGCAGCTCAAGCTTTGGTTTTTGGAATGAATTTATGGATTACGACAAAAAACAATGTGAGTTTATTGGAGTTGAAGCAGGTGGGCCAGCTAAAAGCAAAAGACATGCAGCGCCACTAACTTATGGTTCAAAAATTGGAATACTTCATGGAGCAGCTCAATATGTAAACCAAAATTCAGAAGGACAAATAGAAGAGACAGAATCTATTTCTGCAGGACTTGATTATCCAGGAATTTCTCCACTTCATTGTTTTCTTAAGGATACTAAAAGAGCAAGATACACCGCTGCCAGTGATGAAGAGGCCTTAAATGCTTATAAGCTTGTAACTAAATATGAAAAATTGAGACCATCTTTGGAACCCTGCCATGCTTTCTTTATTGCAATTAAAGAGGCAAAAAAAATGAACAAGAATACAATTGTTGTAGTTAACAGTTGTGGAGATGCTTATAAAGATAAGAAAATATTAGTGAAAAGGCTTGGAAAAAAATATGTTTAATCCAATAGATCTTGCTTTTCAAAAAGCAAAAAAAGAAAATAGACCTGCTCTTTTAACATATACCGTAGCAGGTGACAGTTCTAAAAATCAATCTTTAATAATACTAAATGCCATATCAAAATATGCAGATATTTTAGAGCTAGGAGTTCCACACAACACACCAGTTGCAGATGGGAGCCAAATACAAACTAGCGCGTATAGGGCAATAAAAAATGGAATTAAAATGGAAGATATTTTTTGGATAGTTAAAAAATATACAAAAAACAGAAATTCAAAACCTATAATTCTTATGGGTTACTACAACATGATTTTTCAATATGGAGAAAGAAAATTTTTAGAAAAATGTAAAAAGGTAGGGGTAAGTGGTTTAATTGTAGTCGATTTACCTTGGCCAGAAAATAAGTCTTTTACAAAAAAATGTAAAAAAAAATCAATTTATCTTATTCAACTTTTGTCACCTACCACTTCAAAAGAAAGACTTAATAAAATAATAAAAGACTCACATGCTATGAATTATTTCATATCAATGCTATCTACTACGGGAGGTAAATTAAAAGTCTCTCCTAGAAAAATTATGTCAAATTACCTCAAAATTAAAAAAATAAATCCAAAAAAAAATGTTGTAATCGGTTTTGGAATTACGGAAAAATCGATAAAATCCCTAAAAAAAGCAGATGGATTGGTGGTAGGAAGTGCAATTTGTAAAGAAATTTCAGTTTCAATTCAAAAAAGCCAAAATCCTGTCACAAATGTTGCTAATTTGGTTAAAAAGCTTAAAAATAAAATCTTATGAATTGGATTACAAAAATAATTAAAGCTGGAGAGAAAATTAAATCTGCTCTTCACAAGAGAGCGACTAAGGAAGATATAGCTAATAGTGATTGGACTTCATGTTGTAAAGGTCCTATCTTAAAAAAAGATCTTCAGAGGAACTTGTGGGTGTGTCCTGAACCTGAATGCAATAAACATCATAGGATAACACCTAAACAGAGATTTGATATTCTTTTTGGTGAGAAAAATTATGAAATTTTTAAAACACCAATTCCAAAAGATGATCCTTTGAATTGGACTGACTCAAAGTCTTATAAAGATAGATTAAAAAGTGCAAGAAAAAAAACAGGTATGGATTGTGGAATGATGGTTGTTTGTGGAACCATTAATGATATTAAGATTACAGCTGTTGCATCTGACTTTGACTTTTTAGGGGCGTCAATGGCTGCTGCTGAAGGAGAAGCTTTTCTGTACGGTATTCAGCATGCGATTGAAAATAAAACACCTTTTTTATGCGTCAGTGCTGGAGGTGGAATGAGAATGATGGAAAGTTTGATCTCTTTATCCCAAATGACCAGAACCACTCTAGCAATTAATGAATTAAAGAAAAATAATCTTCCGTATATAGTTTGTATTACTGATCCAACCGCAGGAGGTATTACAGCATCCTATGCTATGCTAGGGGATATACATATTGCAGAACCAGGTGCTTTAATTGCTTTTGCTGGTGCAAGAGTAATTCAAGGTACGGTTAAAGAAGAACTACCAGAAGGTTTTCAGAAAAGTGAATATCTGGAAAAAACTGGTTTTATAGACTTGATTGTTGAAAGAAAAGATCTTTCTGAAAAAATTGGAACTTTATTATCAATATTGTTAAAGAAAAATTCTGTTATAAATTCTGAAGAATATGAAACTTCAGAAGATAGTCAGTCGCTTACAAAAGCTGCATCCTAAGGAAATTGATCTTAGCTTAGATCGAATAAAAAAACTTTGCAAAAAATTAGGAAATCCACAAGATGAAATAAAATGTATACAAGTCTGTGGGACTAATGGGAAAGGTAGTACAATTTCTTTTTTAAGATCTATACTTAGAGAAGCAAATATTAAATGTAATATATATACCTCTCCTCATGTAAAGAGAATTAATGAGAGATTTGTTTATAATGATCAAATGATTAACGATAATGATCTGATAGATTTATTATATAAAATTGAAGAAGCAAACAATAATCAACCTTTAACATATTTCGAAGCTCTCACGGCTGCATTTTTCTATGGATGCAAAAAGTATAAAGAAAATCTTGTAATTGCAGAATTTGGTCTATTTGGAAGAGGAGATGCTGTAAATATTTTAAAAAAAAATCTTTGTAATATAGTTACCTCATGCAGTGAGGATCACTTAGACTGGCTGCCAGAAAATGACAAAACCATTGAAAGAATAATTTTTGAAAAAACCTCCTCTTTACTAAATTCAAATATAGTAGTTGCTAAACAAGATTCTAATGAAATTGTAGAATGTATTAAAAAGAATATATCTAACAATAGTGCAAATAAATATTTTTTTAATGAAAATTACAATTTTGTTTTAAAAGAAAATAATTTCTTTTATTATGAGGACAAATATGGTGGTTTAAAAATTCCAAAACCCAACTTAAATGGACAATTTCAACTTGAAAATGCTGCTACAGCAATAGCAACATTAAGAATTTTAGAGGATATAAAAATTAAGGATCAACACATAATAGATGGAGTCCAAAAAGCCTCCAATATTGCCAGACTAGAGGAAATTAAATCTGGTAAACTTAAAAACTTGGTAAAAAATAATAGACTTATTCTTGATTCTTCTCATAATCCTGGAGGAGCAAAAGTTCTTAATGAATATCTTCAGACTTTAGATTGTAACAAACATGTTATTATAGGAATGATGGCTAATAAAAATCACGAAGAATACATAAGTTATTTTAAAAATATTTCATCTTTAACTACAGTTGATATACCAAATCAACCTAATGCAATAAGTGGAAAAGATTTAAAAGAAAAATTTAAGAATATACCTAATGTTATTTATAAAGAAAGTATCCAAAAAGCTATTCAATCGATAAAATTTAAAGAAAACGATTTGCTTCTAATTACTGGTTCATTATATTTAAGTGGTGAATTTTTAAATATTAACTAAATATTTTTTTCCAAAAATTCTTTCATATTACTTTCTGGAACTCCGCCAACTTTTCTATCAACCTCAACACCTTTTTTTGTAAATTATAACAGTTGGGACACCTCTTATTCCTGCGGCACTTCCTGTGTTAATGCCTCCATCTTCAATATCAGCATAATAAAAACCAGCTTTATCCTTATACTCAACTGCCAACTTATCCATTATTGGTTTCAGTGTCTTGCAAGGGCCACACCAAGCCGCTGAAAATTGAATTACAGATACATCTTCACTTTTAATTTTACTTTCAAAATCTTCATCTTTAAAATCTATAAGCATCTTAAGGGTTTATAATTATTAATTTTAAAGTCAACTACGTAAATTCATACTTCTTTTCAATTGACATAATAAATTGGTTAATTTCATCCAATTTTTTTAATTCAACCTCATCATCTCTATTTGATGCTTGATCTCTTAGATAATCAATTTCAGTATATGCCATATTAATTGTTTGCCATTTTTCTTTATTTTTACTTAAAATTCTTCTGGCAATTTCACTTTTAATATTTTTGAATAAGTCGGGTGGTAAAATTTGGGGTGCTTCCTGATAAATTATTTTTTGACCGAACCAACTACATCTTTTGTCTTGAAACTTATCTAGCAGTCTCAACTTATCCTCCCATGAAGAACTGTGCCATGTTTTAAATAATGCAGTATCTTTATTTGGAACAAATTTTTCGTACAAAGTTTCTTCTGGCAATAAGTCTTCTTGAGTTTTGGTTTGTGCTTTTTCTTCAGCTGCTTCTCTGTGAATAATCTGAATATTTTTGCAGAAATTTTCATTTTCTCTAACAAGTTTAGCTCTTTTTTGAATTGTTGCTAAATCTAAGTCTGAATAAGGCTTTTGTTTTAAGGCATACTCTTTACTCATCACCACTGGAGCTTTATTTATTTTTAGAACTCTAAGCGCTTTAGGACTAAATCTTTTCAAAATATCTCTCAATTGATTAACGGGTAAATTTAAAAATGGTTCAGGATCTCTTCTTAAATCCCAAAGATACCCCCACGATGCGTAAGAGGGATGAAAACAATGCTTTGGGTGTAATGTGCAAGCAAGGTACATCATATTTCTGCCTTTAACATTTTCAAAGATTGAGTATACACCATCAGTTGTAAGTAATGTTTCCACACTTCCTTTTGTTGCGGTTTTTAAAAAAGTGTCCCAATTATCTGTATGTTTATCTCTTATAATTCTAAGAACTTTTAATGAAGTATACGCATCGTGAAAAGCAGTATGTTGCTGAGATGTATCAAATCCTTGCATTCTAGCTAATGCCTCTAAGGCTAAACTTGGGTTTCCAGCTTCAGTCAATTCTGTTTTCAAGGTTTCTGGGTTTAAAGTTTGTGCTGCCCTTGCAATATGCAAACCATCATGTTCTTGATTTGGTGACGAGTGAGTAAGATAAGGATACCTGTTTCCTTTAAAGAAATTAAAATGAAACATCTTTCTATCAAAATTTAGGTTTGACCAACCCATAAACATCGCAGGACCAGCCTTTGAAAAAAAATTTTCTACTGCACCTAAAAATTCATAATGTGAATAATTGCCTTTAGTTAGTAAATCAATACTTGTTGAATTAACGAGTAATGCCTTTGCACTTGGCACCTCTCCTTCTGGCATTCTGCCTCTAATATTAAGTTTTCCAATTTCTTTTAAATTTTTATCAACTACGACTGCCCCAACCTCAATTATTGAACCCCAGATTGTGCTATTAGTTGTTTCTGTATCGTAAATTACTATTTTATCCATTTTTAAAATTCATTTAAATTTGAAAGTTCATGAAATTTTTTCAATCTCCCTAAAAACAAATTTTGATAGGTAATTAATTCAGTTCCTTGAATTTTAAATTCTTGAAATAAATTATCCACTGTACAAACAAGTATAACACAAGCGTTGATATTTGAATTATAAACTACATTATGTGCTAATGAGTAGGCTGCGGTTTGTAGTAGCCAAGAGTCTATATACTCTACTTTTTTTGGTTTATTAGATTGTTTAAAATCAATTATGGTTTCCTTGCCCTCATATAGTCCAACACAATCCGCAGTACCTGCATACTTTTCAGGGTAATGCATAGTGCACTCAACCCCATAGATTTCCTCTAACCTGTTTATTAATCCTCTATCAATAATTTCTTTTGCCATTTTTTTATACTGTTCATTATCATCAAAAAAACTTAAATTTTCTCTTCCTAAAAGATAAGATTCTAAGTAACTATGCATTTGAGATCCTCTGCTACTAGCCTCTTTAGTTATTGCCTCAGCCTCTTTATAGCCAGTTCTTTCTCGCCAATTTGCGAGTGCAGCTTTATCTTCCTCGGATTTTGTTGCATCAAGTATTGACGTTACACTTGGTAATTTTGCTTCTCCTAAAACATATCTTCTTATTCCATCTTCAGTAGCCCTTGAACTTGATGGATAATTGTATTTTTTGTTCCAACGCATGTGATTTCTTATAGTCGGTAAAATGTGAAAAAAGAAATTATTTTTTGAACTGTTTATTTCTTTCAACAAATTTTTCAACGTTCTCTGTTAGTACAGCCTTTTCAACTTGCTCGGGATCTTTTATGTTTTCTAAAGTTCTAGTAATTGATCTTGCATCTTTTCCAAAACTATCAACAACCGTCATTGCCTCTTCAAGTTTTTTTCTTAATTTATAAATATTATCAAAATGACTAGAAAATCTCGTACTTATAGTTTTTAAATGATCATAAATCTCTGTTGCGTGTTTTGAAATTTTAAGAGACTGAAAGCCCATGTGTAAAGACTGTAAATAAGCTGAGAGAGTATTAGGACCACAAATTACTATTTTATATTTTTTCATTAATTCTTGGGTTAATAACTCCTTGGTGCTTGGATCTTGATATTCAGTTAATTCTTTATAAAGACTTTCTGTAGGAGCATACACTATTGCAAAATTTGAGGTTTTAGGTGGAACAATATATTTCTCCATAACACTTTTTGCTTTAGCCTTAAATGCACTTGCTAATTTTGTTCTAGCATCAGCAACTGCTTTCTTATCATCTGTCTCATGCGCATCTGTAATTGCCTTAAATTTTTCTACTGGAAAATGAGAGTCTACCGGAACTAAAACATCTCCTTGAAGTTTGATTGCAAATTCTACGTTTTCACTTGTATCTTCTTTCATTTTGACATTTGTCATATATTGAGACGCAGGTAATAAATCTTTGATTAAAACATCCAAAGAATATTCCGCTAGAGTTCCGTACTTTTTGACCCCTGCCAAAATTTTAGTAATCCCCTCCTGGCTTTGATTTAATAATTGTACTTGCTGATTGAAATTACCAACTTTCTCATCAACTTTAGTTAATGCACCTGTCATATCTTTGGCAATCT
>CACMKP010000007.1 GCA_902614355.1 uncultured Pelagibacteraceae bacterium | reverse complement strand
ATCTTTTCTTTCCTGAATAAACCCTGGATCCGGATAAATAAGATCAATACCTGGAACTGTGTCATCTGCAAAAGTGACACCTATATCAACCATAATCCATTTATGGTCTCCTGGCTGACCATAGCCAAATAAATTCATATTCATCCCTATCTCACCAGAGCCACCTAATGGACAAAATAAAAATTCATCTTTCATATTATTTAATTAATTTTGAAGCCTTAATTAAGCCGTTAATTGTTATATCATTATGACTTTTAACTTTTGTACTAATAGAGTTATTAAACAATTTAGAATAACCTCCAGTAGTAATTATATTAAAAGACTTTTTTGTCTCTTTCTTAATTAAATTTACAACATTGTCAATTAATCCAGCATATCCCCAGAAAAAACCTGAGCGGACAGCTGATGTGGTATCTTTTCCAATCACTTTTGTTATTTTCTTTAAATCAATCTTTGGAATTAAAGATGCTTTGTCTGAAAGTGTATTAAGAGAAATTTGAATACCAGGTGATATGATGCCGCCTTTGTAATTATTGCCAATTAAAACATCAAAAGTTGTTGCGGTGCCAAAATCTAAAATAATAAAATTTTTGTTTTTTTGCGTAACACTTATTGCATTGGCTAATCTATCTGACCCTACTTGCTTATAATTTACATCAATTTTTAAAATTTTCTTCAAATTAAGCTCTTTTAATTCGTAACACCTAACTTTTGTTTTGTAATAGAAATATCTTTTTAGCTCCTTGTAAGTTGATGGTACAACACTACAAAATACAATTTTATCTATTGAGGAAAAATCTAGTTTTTTAAAATTTTTATTCAATAAATTTAGTTTTTTACCTTTAGAAGGAATTACAATCTTTTTTATGATTTTGTCATTGTTGTTAACCAAACAAATTTTTGTCTCAGTATTTCCTATGTCACCCAAAATAATCATCTATTTAGTTGTATAATATTGTGACAAAAACTTACCAAAGGATATTTTTAATTGATGCATAAATATTTCAGTTTTTATTTTTTTTTTAGTAATTTCAAATAAATTAGTTGTAGGATAATTTGGGATTATAGGACTTTTAATCAAATTAAATCCAATACCAACAATTAGATAATTATTCCCTGATTTATTAATTTTTTCTTGCAAAATACCACAAATCTTTTTTTTATTAATCAATAAATCATTTGGTGATTTATAAACTATTTTACGTTTATAAAATTTTGAAATTACATCTTTAACTAAAAAACAATTTTTTCTTGATAGTTGTTTCATTGATAAATTTATCTTTTTTAGTTTATAAAAAAAGGATATTAAAATATTTCCTTTATAAGAAATCCATTTTCTCCCGTACTGACCTTTACCACCAGTTTGTGTTTCGGATATTATCATTCCAAAATTATGATTTGTTTTTCTTATTATTCTTATTGCCGTGTTGTTTGTACTCTTAACTTTTTTATATCTAAAAACTTTAAACTTCATCAAATAATATTAATTCTAGAAACTACCTCAATAAGTTGGCTTGGGAATATGAAGTAAAATAAAATTAATAATGTGGAAAATGTTAATGAAAATTTTAACCAAAATCCATGATCCGTGTCATATTTTTCTTTTTCTTTATCAAAATACATAATTTTAATTAATCTTAAGTAATAAAAAGCGGCAACCACTGTTGATAATAAACCCACGATTGCTAAAAAATACATTGATTGTTCTATTACTGATTTGAAAACATAAAATTTAGCAAAAAATCCTGCTAAAGGTGGTATGCCTGCCAGTGAAAACAATATAACCATCAGTGATAAAGCTAACATCGGATGATTTTTAGATAATCCCGATAAATCATCTATTTTCTCGTAGTATTGATTTTCTCTTTTCATCATTAGCAAACAAGAAAATAATCCTAAATTCATTAATATATAAATAATTATGTATATTACTGAACTTTGCATTCCTTCATTTGTACCCGTTGCGACACCTGCTAAAGCATAACCCACGTGTCCTATAGAACTGTAGGCTACTAATCTTTTTAAATTGGTTTGACCTATTGCAGCGATTGCTCCAAAAAGCATTGAAGCAATTGAGAGAAATACCAATATCATTTGCCATTGATCAATTAAATCTAAAAAAGGTACATATAAAAATCTAATAAATACACTTAAGGCTGCAACTTTTGGTACCATTGTGAAAAACAAAGTTACAGAAGTTGGTGAGCCCTCATAAACATCCGGCGCCCACATATGAAATGGCACAGCCGAGATTTTAAATGCTAACCCAACTAAGATGAAAACAATTCCAAAGGTAATAGCATATTCACTGGAGCCTAGTTGATTTGCAATCACATTGAAATTTGTTGATCCAGTAAATCCATATATTAGTGAACATCCATACAAAAGTAATCCAGAAGATAAGGCGCTTAGTACAAAATATTTAAGTCCTGCTTCTGAAGATTTTATTTGATCTCTATTAAAAGTAGCCAAAACATATAATGCTAAAGATTGAAGCTCTAAACCCATATAGAATACAATCAAGTCATTAGAATTAATCATAATCATCATTCCCAAAACAGAGCTTAATATTAAAATTGGATATTCAATCTTAAAAATTTTAAATGTTCTTAAATAATTTGATGAAATGATTAAAACTAAAAAAGTGGCTAGCAGTGTAACAATTTTCATCAATGACGATAAATAGTCTATGATTATACTATTATTAAATAATTTTACTTCATTGATACCAATTGTTTCATTAAACGTTATGACGGCAGTAATAAGTAAAACTGCTAGGGAAAGATTTTGGATTATTTTTGAGCTATCTTTTTTAAAAACACCTAATATAAGTAAAAACATTATTGATAAGGATAAAAAAATCTCTGGAAAAACTAATTGCAGATTTGTCATTACATCTTGCTCGCTAATCTAAAGTTGTATGTTTCTATCAAATCTGAAATAGATACCTCTATTGTATTTATCAATGGATCTGGATAAAAACCAAAAAACAAAGTTGGTATAGCCAAAGAAGTTAATATAATTGACTCCGATCTATTCAAATCTATCATTTTTTTTAAGTCATTATTAATTAATTTTCCAAATATCACTCTTTTGTATAACCAAAGCATGTAAGCTGCGCCAATAATAACTCCAACACTAGCAACAACAGCAACTAAAAAGTTATCTTTAAATGCTCCCATCAATATTAAAAATTCACCTACAAACCCACTAGTGCCAGGAAGACCCAAAGCTGCCAAAGTAAATAACATGAATAAGACAGAATACTTTGGAATGATACTTACAATTCCACCATAGGTATCAATAAGTCTTGAGTGCATCCGATCGTAGACAACACCAACACATAAAAATAGTGCGGCCGAAACTAATCCATGACTTATCATTTGAATTATACTTCCCTCAATACCCTGTTGTTGGATGGTAAAAATTCCTAAAGTAACATATCCCATGTGAGCAACAGATGAATATGCAATGAGTTTTTTCATATCCTCTTGCATTAAGGCGATAAAAGATGTGAAAATAATTGCGATAACGCTCAATGTGTAAATTAGTGGAGTAAAAACTTCAGATGCAGCAGGAAACAATCCCAAAGAAAATCTTATAAATCCATAACCTGCCATTTTTAGTAAAATTGCAGCTAATAAAACTGATCCTGCTGTGGGAGCCTCAACATGAGCATCTGGTAACCAAGTGTGGACTGGCCACATTGGAGTTTTGACTGCAAAAGAGCTAAAAAAAGCAAGCCATAACAAATTTTGATATTTAGTTTCGATACCTAAACTATAAAGTTCAATTACGTCTGTTGTCCCGGTCAACCAATATATAGTAATAATGGCAACCAACATTAATACTGACCCAAGTAAAGTGTAAAGAAAAAATTTAAATGCAGAATAAACTCTTCTAGCCCCTCCCCATATCCCAATAATTAAAAACATCGGTATCAGACCAGCCTCAAAAAATAAGTAAAAAATTACAAGATCTAAAGAACAAAATACTCCTATCATGAAAGACTCCATAATTAATACTGCTATTAAAAATTCACTTAATCTTTCTTTGATAGAATTATTAACTGACAAGATACAAAGTGGGGTAATAAATGTTGTGAGTAAAATAAATAAAATTGAAATCCCATCAACACCCACTTTATAATTTATGAAATCTTTAATCCAAACTCTTTGTTCAACAAATTGAAAATCTGAGGTAGATTGATCAAAAAGTATCCATAAATAGATAGATAGAAGAAAATTTACAAAAGAAGTGAACAATGCAACATATTTTACAGTAAAATTATTTTTCTTATTACCTTTTGTAAAAAATAAAAAAAAAGCCCCTACTGTTGGTAATAAAATTAGTGAAGATAAAATAGGAAAGTTCATTATTTTATAATTAGAAAGGTTAATAAAGCAGAAAATCCAAGAAGCATAACAAAAGCATATTGATAAATAAATCCACTTTGAAATTTGTTTGCTTTAATTGAAAATCTTTTAATAATTGCAGAGATACCATCGGGCCCAAAACCATCGATTATCTTTAAATCAAAAAACTTCCACAAAAATAATCCAAATTTTTTTGATGGTTTCACAAATAGTGCATCATATAACTCATCAAAATACCACTTGTTTAATAAAAATTGGTATAAAGGTTTGTTAATTTTTACAATTTGTTCTGGTAAATTTTTATTTTTAACAAATAAATAATATGCCGTTGGTATAGATAAAATTACTAGTATTGGAGTTAGTAACAAAAACCATAATGGAGGATGTTCATTACTTAATGGTTTTAAAAAAAATATTGAGTCTTTCCAAAAATTATCTAAACCATAATTACCAATAAACAAATCCTTAAAAATAAATCCAGCAAATATTGCACCCAAAGAAAGTAGGACTAAAGGTATCAACATTACTATAGGAGACTCATTAGTATCCTCAATTTTTATTTCTTTATTATTATAATCACCGTGAAAAGTTTTGAATATTAATCTCCAAGAATAAATGGATGTTAAAAATGCTGTAAAGATCCCAATTCCAGCAGCATAATAACCTGTCGTATTACCTCTTAAGTAGGCAAATTCAATTATCGCATCCTTAGAATAAAAACCTGATAACAAGGGAAAACCAGTTAATGCTAAAGTTCCTATAATCATCAGAGAGTAAGTGTAAGGTAATTTTTTCCATACTCCCCCCATTTTATTTATATCTTGTTCATCTTTGAATGCATGAATGACCGAACCAGATCCCAAAAATAGTAAAGCTTTAAAGAAAGCATGAGTGAATAAGTGAAACATTGCTACGTTATAAGCACCAACTCCGGTAGCAAAGAACATATAACCTAATTGACTACATGTTGAATAAGCTATTATCTTTTTTATATCATTTTGAACCAAGGCAACAGTTGCAGCAAAAAAAGCTGTGCTCATACCAATTACAGTAATTATATTTAATACAAATTCAGAATATTCGTAAATTGGTGAACATCTAACAACAAGGAAAACACCTGCTGTAACCATAGTTGCTGCATGAATTAAAGCAGACACAGGAGTAGGACCCTCCATAGCATCTGGCAACCAAGTATGAAGTAGAATTTGAGCTGATTTACCCATGGCGCCGATAAACAAAAGTAAGCAAATCAAATCTATCGCATTAATTTCAATACCTAAAAAAACTAGATTTTTTTCTGTAATGTTTGGAATTTGCTGAAAAACTTCAGAATAATTTACTGTTCCGAATAAATAAAATATTAAAAAAATACCTAGAGCAAATCCAAAATCTCCAACTCTATTAACAACAAATGCCTTAATTGCTGCTTTATTTGCAGACTCTTTTTTAAACCAAAAACCTATTAAGAAATAAGAACATAAACCAACTCCCTCCCAACCAAAAAATAGTTGAATGAAATTGTCTGAAGTTACCAACATTAACATCGCAAAAGTAAATAATGATAAATAAGCCATGAACCTTGGCTTATGAGGATCATGTGACATATAACCAATTGAATAGATATGAACAAGTGCAGAAACAGATGTTACTACAACCAACATTACAGCTGATAACGCATCAATCTTCATGGACCAATCAACATTTAATGATCCTGAGCTTATCCATTTAGCTATTGTGATGTTATCTTGATATTGATTGACTATTACCTCGTATAAAACTAAGGCTGATAAAATAGCCGATATCGATACCAATAAACTTGTAATTATTTCAGAATTTCGATCACCGATAAATTTTCCAAAAAATCCAGATATAATTGAGGCTATCAAAGGTAAAGTTATTATTGAAATTTCCATTTTACCCTTTTAATTTATCAATTTCCTCAACACGAATTGTTCCAGAATTTCTGTAATAAACAACTATGATTGCAAGACCAATTGCTGCTTCTGCAGCAGCAACAGTTAGTATAAATAGAGTAAATACTTGTCCGGTCAAATCACCTAAATACATTGAGAACGAAACTAAGTTAATATTAACAGCTAACAATATAAGCTCTATACTCATAAGTATTACAATAATATTTTTTCTATTTAAAAAAATTCCAATTATTCCAATACTAAAAATGACTGCACCTAATGTTAAGTAATGTCCTAAACCTATCTCAATCATCTATTTTAACTCCTCTATTAGAAGCAACCTCTACAACCTCTACACCCTCAGCTCTTTCTCTGGAAATTTGTTTCAAATAACTTTGTTTTTTAACACCCTCTCTTTGCCTAAAAGTAAGAACAATTGCTCCTATCATTGCTATTAGGAGTATCATTCCACTAATTTGAAAGATGTGAATATAGTCAGTATATAAAACCATTCCTAATGAATGTGTATTACTAACATCGTTTACTATCGATAGATTACCTTGGTCAAATAAGTCAGGTTTATATTTCCATCCACCTATAACAATTATTAGTTCAAAAAAAATTATAACACTTATCAATAATCCAATTGGTATATGATTAGAGTTTTCTTTTGATATAAACCATTGATTTTTTTGTTGAGCAACATTTAACATCATTACAACAAATAAAAACAATACTGCAACAGCCCCTACATAAACAATTAGCATTATCATTCCTAAAAATTCAGCACCAATCATGATAAAAAGACAGGATATACTTATAAAATCTAAAATTAAAAAAAAGACTGAATGAACAGTATTTTTTGATACTGTGACCATGACCGCTGAGACCACTGCAATTATCGAGAATACGTAAAAAAATATTGCATGCGCAATCATAAATTATCTGTAAGGATTGTCTGACTTAATATTTGCAGCCAAAATATTTTCCCATCTATCTCCATTATCAAGAAGTTTTTCTTTAGTATAATAAAGCTCTTCACGAGTTTCTGTAGAAAATTCAAAATTTGGTCCTTGAACTATTGCATCTACAGGACAAGACTCCTCACATAAACCACAGTAGATACACTTCATCATATCAATGTCATAACGAGTCGTTTTTCTGCTTCCATCTTCTCTTTGTGATGACTCAATAGTAATAGCTTGAGCAGGGCAAACAGCTTCACATAATTTACATGCAATACATCTTTCTTCTCCATTGGGATATCTTCTTAAAGCATGTTCACCTCTAAACCTTGGACTTATTTTGCCTTTTTCAAATGGATAATTTATTGTTTTTTTTGATTTAAATAATTCTTTTGTCGCAATAAAAAGCCCTCCAATAAAATCTGTCATAAATATCGTTTTTAAAAATCTAGAAATTTTCATTTAATTACTAGGTAATAGATTAAAATAAAAAAGATAACTAGCAGTTAGAACAACGTAAGTTAAAGATAATGGTAAAAATATTTTCCAACCTAGTCTCATGAGCTGATCATATCTATATCTTGGTACAATAGCTTTTACCAACGCAAAAAGTATAAATAAAAATAATATCTTAAAAATTAGCCAAAGAGTCCCTGGAATTAAGTTAAATGGATAGAGCTCAATCGGAGATAACCACCCTCCTAAAAATAAGATTGATCCTAAAGCGCACATTAGTAGAATATTTGCGTACTCACCTAACCAAAACATTGCATACATCATTCCAGAATACTCTGTTTGATATCCTGCAACTAATTCTGCCTCTGCTTCAGGTAAATCAAAAGGTGGTCTATTTGTTTCAGCTAATGCTGATATAAAAAAAATTACAAACATTGGAAACAATGGAATAACAAACCACATGTCTTTTTGAGCAAGTACTATGTCACTTAAATTTAATGAGCCTACACACAATAAAACATTAATGATTATTATGCCTATTGATACCTCGTAAGAAACCATTTGTGCCGCTGATCTTATTGAACCAAGAAATGGGTATTTAGAATTTGATGCCCATCCACCCATTATTATTCCATAGACACCTAATGATGAAACAGCGAATATATACAAAATTCCTACGTTAATATCAGCTAGAACTTGATCAACACCAAAGGGAATCACAGCCCAAGCTATCAAAGCAAGTGTCATTGTAATAATTGGTGCTAAAATGAAAATTATTTTATTTGAGCTAGCAGGTATAATTATTTCTTTAAAAATATATTTAAGCGCATCAGCTAAAGATTGCAGTAAGCCAAATGGACCTACAACATTTGGACCTTGTCTTTTTTGAACAAAAGCCCAAACCCTTCTATCTAACCAGACAATCATCGCGACAGATACTAAAACTGGCACCATTAAAAATAAAATCTTATATGTTTCCTGAAAAATTAAGTCTAAATATTCCATTTATTATCCCTCTGTACCTGTTTTTTTTAAAACTAACTTTGAATTATTACATTCAAACATTGTTTTTGACGCTCGGGCAACTACATTAGAAAAATAGTAATCTTTAAATTCAACTTTTATTTTTTCGTTTTCAAAAGTTTTTTGTTCAATCTTTTTAATTAATTCAGAATTTTTTTGCTCTTGTTTTATTTTTAAATAATTAAACATACTACTTTCAAGCTCCTCTTTATCATTAAAAAGTTTTCTATTATTCATTACTTCTGCAAGATCATTAATTATTTGCCAATCTTCTTTTGCATCACCAGGCGGATATGATGCCTTGTAGGCTTTCTGAATTTTTCCCTCTAAGTTTGTGTAATGTCCTGATTGCTCTGTGTATGCAGCACCAGGTAAAATAATATCTGCAATCTCTGCACCTCTGTCACCATGGCTACCTTGATAAATAATAAATTCATCTTTCTTCTTAAAATCTAGGTTGTCCTGTCCTAGCAGATAAATGATTTCAAATTTGTTTTCTTTCACTTCATCAAGTAATTCATTATTTTTATCAATTATATCTAAATCCAAATTACCAACTGTTCCTGCGTCTACTGATAATACATTAAGTGGATTCCATTCACTTGAAATTTTTTCATTTTTTTTTAAAAAATCTTTAAGTGAATTAAATAAGTATTCAGCAGATCTAATTCTTAAAAAAGACTCACCAATTATAATTAATGGTTTTTTTGAATTAATTATCTTTTTTGATAATTCATTATTGTTCTCAAAAATATCTTTCACAGTTTGTGTATTTCCATCTAAACTTTCATATGGATAGGTAAGATCTCCAACGTTATTTAATGAGATAATTTTGGTATTATTATTCAAAAATGCTTTTCTAATTCTTGCATTTATCATCGTTGCTTCATATCTTGGATTGGTCCCAATCATTAAGATTAAATCCGCTTCCTCAATTCCATTAATTTTTGAGTTAAATAAGTAATTTTCCCTAATTGAACTATCAATAAAAGTTTTAAAAGACCTAGATTCGTAATTTCTTGTATTTATTGTTCTATCCAAAAATTCTTTAAAAATAAAACTTGCTTCCATATTACAAAGATCTCCAACAAATCCGCAAATCTTTTTATTATTTGTATTTTCAATTTTTGATTTAATGATTTTATAAACCTCTCCCCAAGAAGCTTTTTCGAACTTATTATTGTATTTTATATATGGAGTATCTAATCTTTGGTTTAATAATCCGTCACAGGCATATCTTGTTTTATCTGAAATCCATTCCTCATTTATATCCTCATTTATTATTGGTAATACTCTTTTCACTTCCCAATCATATGTATCAACTCTTATATTAGAACCAACAGCATCCATTACATCTATAGTTTCAGTTTTTTTTAGTTCCCATGGTCTTGCTTCAAAAACATAAGGTTTGGATGTGAGCGCCCCGACTGGACAAAGATCGATAACATTTCCTGATAATTCTGATTGAACAGACTGCTCTAAATATGTAGTTATCTGCATATCCTCTCCCCTTCCAACAGCACCTATCTCAGGAACACCCGCAATCTCTGTTGCAAATCTTACACATCTAGTGCAATGAATACATCTAGTCATTTGAGTCTTTATTAATGGACCCATATTCTTATCTGGAACTGCTCTTTTGTTCTCTTTAAATCTCGACTTATCAATACCATAAAACATTGATTGATCTTGAAGGTCACATTCTCCCCCTTGGTCACAAACAGGACAATCTAATGGGTGATTTGCTAATAAAAATTCCATTACACCTTTTCTAGATTTTTCTATTTTTGGTGTATTTGTTCTTATCACCATTCCATCAGCCGCCGGCATTGCACATGAGGCTACTGGTTTAGGAGATTTTTCCATTTCAACTAAACACATTCTACAATTTCCCGCTATTGATAATTTTTCATGATAACAAAATCTTGGAATTTCAGCCCCTGCTTTTTCACAAGCTTGTAGGACAGTTAAACCCTCTTCAACTTCAACTTCAATATCATTTACTTTTAATTTAAGCATTTTTATCTAACAAATGTTGATCAACCAAATAAGGAATATTTTTGTTCTCTTTAATAATAGGGTCAAATTTATTTCTCTTCTTAATTTCATCCTTAAAGTGTCTTAATAGTCCTTGGACTGGCCATGAAGATCCTTCACCGAAAGCACATATAGTATGACCTTCTATTTGTTTCGTCACATCTCCTAACATTTCTATTTCATCTTTAGATGCTTCACCTTTTGCCATTCTTTCTAACATTCTCCACATCCAGCCTGATCCTTCCCGACATGGTGTACACTGGCCACAACTTTCATGTTTATAAAATCTTGCTATTCTGGCCATACATTTAATAATATCTTGATCTTTATTTATCACGACCACTCCTGCAGTCCCTAATCCACTTTTCTCCGCTACTAATGAGTCAAAATCCATCGTTAAAGTTTCACATTTTTCTTTTGGTATAAGTGGCATTGATGATCCACCGGGTATGACTGCTTGTAAATTATCCCACCCACCAACAACACCTCCGGCATGCACTTCAATTAATTCTTTTAAAGGAATATTCATTTCTTCTTCAACATTACAAGGAGAATTTACATTTCCAGAAATACAGAAAATTTTCGTTCCTGTGTTTTTTTCTCTTCCCAATGATGCAAACCATTTTCCACCTCTTCTCAGTATTGTTGGGACTACAGCAATAGTTTCAACATTGTTTATTATTGTTGGACAACCATAAAGTCCTATCAATGCAGGGAAAGGTGGCTTCAATCTTGGCTGGCCTTTATTTCCCTCAATACTTTCTAGTAATGCAGTTTCCTCACCACAAATATATGCTCCAGCACCATAATGAATATAGATATCAAGATCCCATCCGGTTCCAGATGCATTTTTTCCAATCAATTTTTTTTCATAAGCATCATCAATAGCAGCTTGAAGTTTTTGTCCATCAACAAAATATTCACCTCTAATATAAATATAACAAACATGTGCTTGAACTGCGTAGGATGCAATCAAACAACCTTCAATTAATTTATGAGGTTCAAATCTTAAAATATCTCTATCCTTACAAGTTCCTGGTTCTGACTCATCAGCATTAATCACTAAATAATGTGGCCGCGATCCAACTTCTTTAGGTGCAAAGGACCATTTTAAACCTGTTGGAAATCCTGCACCACCTCTTCCTCTAAGTTGAGACTCCTTAACTTCATTAATGATCCAATCTCTACCTTTGCTAATAATCTCTTTAGTATTAACCCAATCACCTCTTTTTTGAGCTGAAATTATATCAGAACCTAAATCGTTATATAAATTTTGGAAAATTCTATCTTTATCGTTAAGCATTTTTTAATTCCATTAATGTTTTTCTATTATTTTCTGGTTCATTGTTTACTCTTCCTCTATATGATCCAGGTTTTGGGGTATCACCTTTTAAAATCTTATCTAAAATCTCTAGTGTTTTTTCTTTATTTAAATCTTCATAATACTCATCGTTAATTTGCATCATTGGTGCATTAACACAAGCTCCCAAGCATTCAACTTCCATCCAAGAACAGCTTTTATCTGGTGAAAGCTCATACTCATTTTCAGATATCTTTTCTTTACATGCCTCTACTAATTTATTTGCTCCCCTTATCATACAAGGAGTTGTTGTGCATACTTGAACAAAAAATTTACCAACTGGAGATAAATTATACATACTGTAAAATGTTGCAACCTCATAAACTTTTATGTAAGGCATATCTAAAATTTTTGCTATATATTTCATGGCAGCAAGAGGTATCCAATTTTTATTTTGTCTTTGTGCGATGTAAAGTAAAGCCATTACAGCACTTTGTTGTTTGCCCTTTGGATATTTTGCAATAATTTTATTTGCCATATCTAAAGATGAAGAATTAAACTCAAAGTTTTCAGGTTGTTCTTTTGCAGGTCTTTTTAAACTCATCTATCAACCTCACCAAAAACTATATCTAAAGATCCAAGTACAGCCGGTACATCGGCCAACATATGACCTTTTATTAGATAATCCATCGATTGAAGATGCGAAAATCCTGGAGCTCTAATTTTACATTTGTAAGGTTTGCTAGATCCATCAGAAATTAAATATACTCCAAACTCACCTTTGGGAGCTTCTACTGCTGTATATATTTCATCTTCGGGAACTCTATATCCCTCTGTAAATAATTTAAAATGATGTATTAAAGCCTCCATTGATTGTTTAATCTCTTTTTTTGATGGTGGTGAAATTTTACCATCAAAAGTTTTAATTGGACCTTTTTCCATCTTTGCTAAACATTGTTTAATTATATAAACACTTTCTTTCATTTCTTCTATTCTACACAAATATCGATCGTAGCAATCTCCGTTCTTACCAATAGGTATCTTAAACTCTAATTGGTCATAACAATCATATGGTTGTGATTTTCTTAAATCCCATGGAACACCTGAGCCCCTTATCATTACTCCACTAAACGAGTAATCAAGAGCATCCTCTTTTGTAACAATTCCAATATCTACATTTCTTTGTTTGAATATTCTATTATCAGTCAATAGGTTTTCTAAATCATTAATTACTTTTGGGAAAGATTCACAAAACTTTGCGATATCCCTCTCTAAGCCGACTGGTAAATCTTGATGAACACCCCCGGCTCTAAAATAATTTGCATGTAATCTAGATCCTGATGCTCGCTCATAAAATGTCATCAGAGTTTCTCTTTCTTCAAATCCCCATAAAGAGGGAGTTAAAGCACCAACATCCAATGCCTGAGTTGTGACATTTAAAATATGACTTAAAATTCTACCAATCTCACAAAACATTACCCTTATAAACTGAGCTCTAATAGGCACATCAATTCTTAATATTTTTTCAATTGCCAAAGCAAAAGCATGCTCTTGGTTCATTGGAGCAACGTAATCAAGACGATCAAAATATGGTACGGCTTGCATATAGGTTTTATTTTCTATAAGTTTTTCCGTTCCTCTATGTAATAATCCAATATGTGGGTCTGCTTTTTCCACTACCTCGCCGTCTAATTCAAGTATAAGTCTCAATACTCCGTGGGCCGCAGGATGTTGAGGTCCGAAATTTAGATTTAAATTTTTAATTTTTTTTGTCATCTATTTTTGTTTGTTCTTTAATATATCTTGTTCCTTCCCATGGACTTTCATAATCAAAATTTCTGTAATTCTGTTCTAATTTTACTGGCTCATTTATTACTTTTTTTTGCTCTTCGCTATACCTTGACTCTATATGGCCAGTTAACGGAAAATCTTTTCTTAATGGATGTCCTTCAAAACCATAATCTGTAAGTATTCTTCTTAAATCAGGATGATCTTTAAAATTCACACCATACATGTCAAAAACTTCTCTTTCCATCCAATTAGCTGAGGGAAAAATAGAGGTTATGGAAGATATAACCTCTTTCTCACTTATAAAATAACTTAAAATCAATCTTTGATTAAACTCATGGCTTAGAAGTAAATATACAATTTTAAATCTTTGTACTTCCTCTGGGTAGTCTACCACTGTTATATCAATTAATTGTCTAAATTTTGCGTCTTTATTTGTTTTGACAAAAAGCAAAACATCAATCAAATCCTCTTTATCAATTTCAACATAAATTTGATTATGTTTAATCTTCGTCTTATTTATTTTTGTTGTAAGTTCTGAATTAATTTTCTTTTCTAAATCAATTAAATTTTTCATCTTATCTATTGAAAGAGCCTTTATTTCTAATTTTTTTTTGTAATTGCATTATCCCATACAACAATGCCTCCGCAGAAGGTGGGCAACCTGGCACATAGACATCAACCGGCACAATACGATCGCAACCTCTGACAACAGAGTATGAGTAATGGTAGTAACCACCACCATTTGCACAACTTCCCATTGATATCACATACCGTGGTTCTGGCATTTGATCATATACTTTCCTCAATGCAGGAGCCATTTTATTTGTTAATGTTCCCGCTACAATCATAACATCTGACTGTCTAGGTGACCCTCTTGGAGCTGCTCCAAATCTTTCAAGATCATATCTTGGCATCGCAGTCTGCATCATTTCAACAGCACAGCAAGCCAAACCAAATGTCATCCAATGCAATGATCCAGATCTTGACCAGTTAACTAAATTTTCTAGTGAAGTAGTTATAAATCCATTATCACTAAAGTCTTTAGCAAGCTGTTTAAATTCCTCAGGTATTTGATCTAACTTATTATTCATTAAATAAAAATATTATTCCCAATCTAATGCACCTTTTTTCCACTCATAAATAAAACCAATCGTTAATATGAATAAAAATATCATCATTGAGGTAAAACCTAATAAACCAATATTACCTAGAGATATTGCCCATGGAAAAAGAAAAGCAATTTCTAAATCAAAAATTATAAAGAGTATAGCAACCAAATAAAACCTTACATCAAATTCCATTCTTGAATCTTGAAAAGGTTCAAACCCACACTCATATGCTGATAATTTTTCTGGATCTGGGTTTTTTGGTGATAATATAAAATTCACCACTATAAATGCACAACTCAAACCAAGTGAAATTATTAGAAACAAAATTATAGGCAAATAATCTTTTAAAAATTCAGCTGTCATGATGGAATATATATCATTTTTTGTGGGTAGATGAAGTGGTGTTAGGTCACATTATCTGGAATATATGACTTAAATGATAACGATTATCAGTGTTAATTTGATACAGTGGCGGGAGTGAAGGGACTCGAACCCTCGACCTATCGCGTGACAGGCGATCGCTCTAACCAACTGAGCTACACCCCCACTATGATTCATTTTGGTGGGCAGTAAAGGACTCGAACCTTTGACCCCCTCGGTGTAAACGAGATGCTCTACCAACTGAGCTAACCGCCCTATACCAAAATAGTGATTTATATCTTTTAGACTAATAAGGTCAAGATTTATTAGTTGTTATAAAATGCAAAAAATACTTAAAATCCACCTCTCCAATTATTCTTGGAGTTAAAATGTTTTTCCTCATCTTTAGAAGTTGGTCTAAATAAATAGTACAAAACTATTACAATCATTAGGAAAAATAGAATTAATTCCATATGTTCAGTTTTGTTCTATTGAATACTCGCTTGGGATTTGTCATCTTTTTTAGACATATCAACCTCAACCCACTCTGTTTTTTTAAGTTCTTTTGTTAGAGCAATTTTTAAAACTTCATCAGCGTTTTCTACCGATGTAATTTTTATATCATCGATTATTTTTTTTGGCATGTCTACTAAATCCTTTTCATTTTCTTTCGGTATTAAAACTTGTTTTATTCCTGCTCTATGTGCTGCTAATAATTTTTCTTTCAGACCTCCTATTTGCAAAACTTGACCTGTTAGAGTTACCTCACCTGTCATAGCAACATCCTTTCTTACTGGAATTGAAGTTATAGATGAAACGATTGATGTTACCATTGCTATACCAGCAGATGGGCCATCTTTAGGCGTTGCCCCTTCAGGTACGTGAATATGAAAATCTTTTTTTTCAAATAATGGTGGAATAATTCCATATTCTAAGCATTTGGATCTCACAAATGATTTAGCGGCTTTAACTGATTCTTGCATCACATCACCTAGCTTACCTGTGATTTGCATTCGACCTTTCCCAGGCATTGTGACAGTTTCAATTTTTAAAATCTCACCACCATATTCTGTCCAGGCCAAACCTGTTACAATTCCAATCTTATTGTTATTTTCTAACTCGCCAAATTTATGTTTTGGAACTCCAAGGAAATCTGATAAGTTTTTAGTGTTAACTTGAACTTCTTTTTCCTCTCCAGCAACAACTTTTTTTACAACTTTTCTTGCAACTTTAGAAATTTCTCTTTCGAGATTTCTTACACCTGATTCTCTTGTGTACCTTCTTATAATTTCTTTTATGATATCATCGTGTAATTTCATCTCATTTTCTTTGACACCATTGTCTTTAATTTGTTTTGGTAGAAGAAATTTATTAGCAATATTTATTTTTTCATCTTCCGTATAACCAGCCAACCTAATTACCTCCATCCTATCTAGTAAGGGAGGTAAAATGTTAAGAGTATTTGCCGTTGTCACAAACATTACATCTGACAAATCATAATCAACTTCAAGGTAATGATCATTAAATGTTGTATTTTGCTCAGGATCTAAAGCTTCTAATAAAGCCGATGATGGATCCCCTCTATAATCATTTCCAATTTTATCAATTTCATCTAATAAAATTAACGGATTTTTTGTACCAGCTTTTTTCATCATCTGAATAATTTTTCCAGGCAATGATCCAATGTATGTTCTTCTATGACCTCTAATTTCAGCTTCATCTCTCATTCCACCAACAGACATTCTTACGAACTCTCTATTAGTAGCTTTTGCTATTGATTTTCCTAAAGAAGTTTTACCAACACCTGGAGGACCAACTAAACATAATATTGGACCTTTAATCTTATCCATCCTTTTTTGAACTGCTAAAAATTCAATTATTCTTTCTTTGATTTTTTCCAATCCAAAGTGATCCTTATCAAGAATATTAAGCGCCTTTTTTAAATCTATATCAACTTCACTTTTTTTGTGCCATGGTAAGTCTATCATCCAGTCCAAGTAATTTCGCACCACGGTAGCCTCAGCAGACATCGGGCTCATATTTTTTAGTTTTTTAAGTTCTTGCAAACATTTTTTTTCAACCTCTTTTGGCATTTTAGACTTAAGAATAGCTTTGTTTAAATTCGTGCTTTCATCTTTACCATCTTCGATTTCACCCAATTCTTTTTGAATTGCCTTTAATTGCTCATTTAGGTAATACTCTCTTTGTGTCTTTTCCATTTGAGTTTTTACTCTTCCTCTAATTCTTTTTTCCACACCTATAATACTAGTCTCGTTCTCCATTAATTTGATAATCGCATTAAGTCTTTTTTTTACATCAATTGTCTCAAAGATCTGTTGTTTCTCAGAAATCGTAGCTGTTAGATGAGACGCAATGTTGTCTGCTATCTGCGAAGGATCTTTTAATTGTTTAATATTATTTAGTGTCTCACCTGAAATTTTTTTATTTATTGAGGTTAGCTTTTCTAATCTTCTTACTGCCGTTACTGCAAGAGGATATAAATCTTCCTCATCAGTTAAAATATCATTATGTGGAGTGTAATCACACGTAATAAATTTTTCATTATCTTTAAAATCTAAAATTTTTACTCTTTTAGTACCCTCAACTAAAACTTTGACCGTCCCATCGGGCAATTTTAAAAGTTGAAGAATGTTACCCTCACAGCCGTACATAAATATATCAGTCTTTTTTGGATCATCGATTTCTGAGTTTTTTTGTGTTACGAGAATAATTTTTTTGTCCTTCTTCATTACCTCATTTAAAGCTGATATAGATTTATCTCTTCCAACAAATAGAGGTATCACCATAGATGGGAAAACTACGATATCTCTTAATGGTAATAGCGGCAGTGAAATTTTAACGTCCATAGTATAAATATGGATATTATAATTTATTTTGCAATACCTTTTTCTTATTTATTAAGGCTATTACGCCGCTGTTGTCTTGTTTGTTTTAGATTTATTGTCTGTTTTTGAATGTACTATAATTGGTTGAGAATGACCCTTTACTGTACTAGAGTCAATTATGACTTCTTCAATGTTTTCTTGACTAGGTAAGTCATACATTGTTTTTAATAATACATTCTCTAGAATAGACCTCAAACCTCTTGCGCCAGTCTTTTTTCTAATAGCTTTTAAAGCAATCTCTTTTAAAGCATTATCTTTGAATGTTAATTTGGCACCATCAAGCTTGAAGAGCTCTTGGTATTGTTTGACTAAAGAATTTTTTGGCTCTTGTAATATTTTTATTAAGGATTTTTCATCTAGATCTTCTAGTGTTGCTATCATTGGTAACCTTCCAATAAATTCAGGTATTAGACCATACTTGAGAAGATCTTCTGGCTCTAAGCCTTTCATCCATTCACCTGTTTTTTTATCCTGCATATTTTTAACATCTGCACCAAAACCAATTGATGTGCCTTTATCTCTTTGAGATATAATTTTATCTAAGCCGGCGAAAGCACCTCCACAAATAAATAAAATATTTGTAGTATCAACCTGTAAAAATTCTTGTTGAGGGTGTTTACGGCCTCCTTGGGGTGGAACACTTGCAATAGTTCCCTCCATAATTTTTAATAGAGCTTGCTGTACTCCCTCGCCAGACACATCTCTTGTAATTGATGGGTTCTCAGACTTTCTACTAATTTTGTCAACCTCATCAATATAAACAATGCCTCTCTGAGCTTTTTCTACATTATAATCTGCAGCTTGTAGTAATTTTAAAATTATGTTTTCTACATCTTCTCCTACATAACCTGCTTCAGTTAATGTGGTTGCATCAGCCATTGTAAAAGGAACATCAAGTATCCTTGCAAGAGTTTGTGCTAATAGAGTTTTTCCACAACCAGTGGGTCCAACTAAAAGTATATTTGATTTTGCCAACTCAACATTTTTACTTGTTTTGCTCTCGTAATTTAATCTTTTATAATGATTATGAACAGCTACTGATAATACTTTTTTTGCGTGAGCTTGACCAATAACATAGTCATCTAAAACTGAACAGATTTCTTTAGGAGAAGGTAATCCATCTTGATGTTTGACGAAAGTATCTTTGCTTTCTTCTTTGATGATATCCATACATAATTCAACGCATTCATCACATATAAAAACAGTAGGACCAGCAATGAGTTTTCTAACTTCATGTTGGCTTTTGCCACAAAAAGAACAATAGAGAATATTTTTATTATTAGTGCTCATAAAATTTAAAACGAATCAATAAAGTTACTTTATTATAAATGACTCTTGGTAATCAAGTTTGTAATATTATTTATTCAATATGTTGTGTTTTATGATCTTTTTTCCACAACTTCGTCTATTAGCCCAAAAGCCTTAGCTGAGTCCGCGGTCATAAAATTATCTCTCTCCAAAGCAGTTTTTATTTCATCAACAGTTTTTCCAGTGTGTTTAGAATAAATTTCATTTAATCTTTTTTTTAAAGCCAAAACCTCATTAGCATGAATTTCTATATCTGTGGCTTGACCTTGAAAACCTGCGGAAGGTTGATGAACCATTATTCTTGAATTTGGCAATGAAAATCTTTTACCTTTTTTTCCAGCGGATAATAAAAAAGAACCCATTGATGCTGCTTGACCAATACATAAAGTTGAAATATCTGGTTTAACATATTGCATGGTATCATAAATACCTAAACCAGCTGTAACGAGACCACCTGGACTATTTATATACAAGTATATTTCCTTCTTTGGATCCTCAGCTTCTAGAAATAATAATTGCGCAGTTACTAGTGACGCAACAGTATCATTTATTTGACCTGTTAGAAAAATTATTCTTTCTTTTAATAGTCTTGAGTAGATATCGTAAGCTCGTTCACCTCTATTAGATTGTTCAACAACCATAGGCACTAAGTTGCTCATGTGTTCAAATATTTTATTTGTCATAAGTTGATTCGTTCTACTTATACAACTTGAGATTACTTTTTGCTAACTTTTTTTGTTTTTTTAGCTGTTGATTTAGTCTTTTTGACTTTTGGCTTTGTTTTATTGTCTGTTGTTTTTTTTACATCAGCTTTTTTTTCAGGTTTTCTTTGATCTTTAAGTTCTTGATCGAGTTGTTGTTTTTGGGACTCCTTTAAAATTTTTTCAGCTTCATCTTTAGAAATTTCTTTTTTATTAGGCTTAGCCTTCTCTTTAATCATATTTAAAATCTTTTCCTCATACACGGTCCCTCTTAAACTTGCTAACGCATTAGGATTTTTTTTATAAAATTCCATGACCATTTTTTCCTGACCTGGCATCATTCTAATTTGTTTTTGAACTTCGGTCTGTAATTCTTGTTCAGTAACTTTTATTTGGTTTTGTTCACCAAATTCATTTAAAATTAGTCCAACTTTAATTCTTTTTTTTGCAACTTCCTCAAAATTTTTTCTACTTTTTTTTGCATCATCCTCGGACATACCTTGAGAAAGTATTTTTATTTCATCCTCAAGTAAGTTTTCTGGAATTTCGCTTACTTTAAATTTCTCAATTTCTTTTAATATTTGATTTTTTGTTAAACGATCTAAAGAGTTTTTATATTCATCATTTATTTGTTTTGTTATTAACGACTTAAGATCATTAAGATCTTTTGCACCTAAATTTTTGGCAAACTGATCATCGATTTTTACGTCTTCAGGAATTTTAACTGCTGAAATTTTACACATAAATTTTGCTTTTTTGTTAATAAATTCTTTTTCTGGAAAATTTTCAGGAAGCGTTGCATCTACTATTTTTTCATCTCCCTTTTTGACTCCGATTAATTGCTCATCAAATCCTTTTAAGAAAAGATCTTTTCCTAAAGTTAATTGAGTATTTTTACCTTCTCCGCCTTTAAACGTTTTTTCATCTACTGTTGCATTGTAGTCAAAAACAACTAAGTCACCTTTTTTTGCTTTTGTTGTTTCTGAGGCTTCTTTAAAGTTTGGTTGATTTTTAGCAATATCATTTATTCTTTTGTCAGTTTCCTTTTGATCAATTTTAACCGTATACTCATCGAACTTAATATTCTCTATTGATTTCAGTTCAACTTTTGGAAGCTCTGTAACAGATAAAATATATTCTAAATCTTTATCTTCACCATAAGTTTTAAGATCAAGTTTGGGTTGACCTGCTGGTTTAATCTTATTTTCTTGCAAGGCTTTTGTTGATGTTTCCTTCAAGACTTTGTCTAAGACCTCACTAAAAACAGCTTTGCCAAACTGTCTTTTTAAAATCTCTCTTGGTACCTTACCAGGTCTAAATCCCTTTAGATTAACAGTTCCTTTAATCTCCTCATATTTCTCATCCAGGTATACATTCATTGTCTTTTTATCGACAAAAACCTTTACATCTTTATTCAAACCTTTTTTATTTTCAACAGTAACTTTCATAATTTAAATGTGGTAGGGCGAAAAGGACTCGAACCTTCACAGATTGCTCTATCGGTTCCTAAGACCGACGCGTCTACCAATTCCGCCATCGCCCCACAATTTCAAAGTTTTATATATTATTGAATCTATTTGTCCAACGACAATTACAATGAATTATAAAATTTTGAAAGATACCTATACATATAAAAATGAAAATGGTATTTTTTTAAAAAAAAACTTAAAAAAATGAGTAAAACATCAATAGTTCTAATTATATATATTTTGGGTTTAATTTTTGGAGCGTTAGTTCTGGGAATTTGGAGTGCAGAGACAAGTGTTTATAAAGGTCTTCTTGGTTTAGGATGGACAGCTTTAGCACTGATAGGTTTATTTTTCGCTGAAAAAAATGAAAATAATTAGGAATTTTATTATCTTCTTTTTTGTAATTTTGCCAATTAACATTTTAAAATCAGAAATTATTGTCATGAGTAAATGTGATGATAAACAAGATGAGTTTCTGAAAAATGAATATATTCTTAATTTAAATGAATTAATAATGACTAGAAATTACGTTTATAAAGAAAAAACATTCCAAAAATACAGATTAACGGATTTAAGTGTAAAAAAATCTAATTCTTACGTCCAAAATATCTACGAAGAGGATGGAAAAATTTTAACTCACAAGCATGGATATCCACAATTTTATACCCAAATTTTATTTGAAAAAGATAAAAAAGAAATTTTCATGAGAACGGTCCTTAACGATGAGGAAGGACTTTCAAAAATATCAACATGTAAAAAAATAGAAAAATTTGAAAAAGAAAGTTAGTTCTTTTTATTTTTTTTAATAAAATTTCTCTTTCTTGATCCAAACCTACTATTTGTTATGTTGCTCCTGTGTCTCGCATAAGCCTGTTTTTGTGCTTGTTTCATTGCTCTTTTTGATGACATAATTTAATAAGATATTTCTTGCGTATCTATAATATTAAAATTTTTATCAGATACAACTATTTCACCCGATGATGATCCGTAGTTTAAAATTTCTGATATTAAAACGTAATGAGTAACTAAAACTAAATTCTCATTATTATTGTTATTGTAATTTTTAATATATTCTCTCAATGCTTTCACCTGTTTATCCTTATTTTTTACAAATTTGGAGCTATAAAAAGAATTTAAAAAACTTTTTGTTGTATAATCTTTAAAGGCAATTTTTGCTGTTTCTTTACATCTACACCATTCACTTGATAAGACTTTATCTATTTCAATTTTATTTTCGATAAAAAATTTACCGATAGATTTAGCTTGTTTTTTTCCTTTCTCACTAAGATTTCTTTGTGTCGAACAATCGTTTAAATTGAAATTATTTGGATCTCCACTTCCAGGAGCATATGCGTGTCTTATAAATATTAATTTTCCACCCTCCTCTAATTGATTTATTAAATTTTCATTTAAATCTGCTTTAATAGATGATGTTAAAGATATAGATATTATTATTAAGAAGTTAAAAAATTTCATTTATGGATATTAGATTAAACGATTTGAATAAAACAATAATTAATTGTAAAAAGTGTCCAAGATTAGTTAAGTTTATACGCAAAGTAAGCTCAATAAAAAGAAAACAAAATAGAGATGAAGTGTACTGGGGAAAACCGGTACCTGGATTTGGAGACTTAAGCTCTAAAATAGCTATCATCGGACTAGCGCCTGCTGCTCATGGTGGTACTAGAACCGGCAGAGCATTTACTGGAGATAAATCAGGAGATTTCTTATTTAAATGTTTGCACAAGGTAGGAATTTCAAATTCTCCGATATCAAAAAATCTAGAAGATAATTTAAAACTAAAATCTACTTATATTACTAATATTCTTAAGTGTGTACCTCCTGAAGATAAACCACTAAGCATTGAAATTTCCAACTGCTCTAATTTTTTTGATAAGGAAATATTATTTTTAAAGAATTTGAAAGTTATAGTTACATTAGGAAAAGTTGCTTTTGATAATTGTATGAAATTATACAAACCAAAATTTAACATAGAACAAAAATTTATTTTTAAACACAATAAAATACATAAGTTACCTAATGGTTTAATAATTTTATCAAGCTATCATCCAAGTCCAAGAAACGTTAATACAAAATTAATTTCTGAAAAAATGATGATTAAATTATTTAAAAAGGCAAAGAGATTAGCTACTTCTTAATACTATCACAAAAATACGGTTTAAATTTTGAGTAGATTTGCTCTGGTATTTTTTTTGGTTTACCATCTTTATTAACAAAAACTAAATGAATTTGCGCCTCAACAATCACTTCATTATTTCTAGTAATTATTTGGTTCATAAAAAAAGAAGTTTTAGTGATTGATTTAACAAAAGATCTTATTGTCAATTCATCCTCTAAATAAGCAGATTTTTTATATTCGATATTACATGATTTAACTATTATCAAAGAATTAAAATCTTGTTGAATTTTATTGTTGCTGTATCCAATTGAAAAAAGCGCTTCTGTCCTAGCTCTTTCTAAAAATTTTAAATAATTCGCATAATAAACTACACCACCAGAATCTGTATCCTCGTAATATACTTTTAATTCATGAAAGAAGTTTTCGTGCATTAAATAACTATATCAAATAATTAATTAATTTTATAGAATCTAAAGTATAAAATAAAATGAACATCTTTGTTATTTGGTTAGTATTGGTTATTGCATGGAACTTTGGTTACCCTGGTGCTAGTCCTCATGCAGATGTTTTGGTAGCTGTGATTTTAGCTTTTTTTAATATTTTTTTAAAAAAATATTTAAAATTATAATTAATTTTCTGAGAAATATATGTTTTGATAATAAGCTATAGCTTTCATTTTTGAGTTATCTGTATCAGACATAATCGCTAACCCATCTAACTCATCAACATTTAGATTATGAAATCTTTTAAAATCTTCTTTCACATTTGCTTTCACTGTAACCCATTGATTTAAATTATTTTTCGTACTTGCCAAAACATTATCAATAGATTTTTTGGTATAAGGACTTGGCGAATTAAAGCCAATTTCATTATTGCTTGAAAAAACATAGTTTATGGCCCTATTAGATAAAGGTGTTGCACCAGTTTTCTTAACTGCAAAAACTCTAGCAGCAAAATCATGTCCTTTTTTGGTATTTTCTTTTATTCCAGATAGATCTTTTTCTATTTTCCAAGTGATATTTATGAATGGAGTTTTGTTTAGGTCAATTTTGACCTCTTTTCCTAATCCAGAGGCTGCATTATCAGCTACGGCTTTCAAAAAATTTCCATTTTCATTTAATCCAATTGTATAAATTGTCTTATTTTCGGCTCCTCTCACTTTTCGAACCTCTAAATTTGATATTTCATCTTTGGTAAAATTAAAAACTTTAATCTCATTCGAATAACCTGTTCCAATAGTTATAAAAATTAAAATTGAGATTTTAGTAAAAATATTCATTTAAAAATTTTTTTAAAAAAAATGGTTAATACATTATTTTGACAAAATTTAAACATTCAAAAATCACCTTTGACCAATATGTATAAATTATGAAAACAATTTCAATTTTTATACTGTTAATTTACTGGTCAATTATGATCTTTGCACCAGTGATGTCAAAAGATGTGAAAATAAGCCGAGCTAAAGCAGCTAATACTAAAATATTTGAAGAACAACCAAAAAGTTAATAAGTCGAACGACCACCACTTATGTCAAAAACTGCCGCTGTTGAGAACGTATTTTCCTCTGATGAAAGCCAGCAAACCAAGGATGTAAACTCTTCGACCTCAAGAAATCGTCCTCTAGGCACCTTAGAAAGCATTCTTTGAACATGTTCCTTAGTCATTTGATCTAAAATACGTGTTTTGGCCCCTGCAGGAGTGACAGCATTTACTGCTATATCTTTATCAGCAAGCTCTTTACCCAAAGATTTAGTTAGTCCTATAGCGCCAGCTTTGCCTGCACTATAAGCACTTGCATTCGCATTGCCATCTTTTCCTGCAACAGATGCTACGTTAACAATTCTTCCATAGTTATTCTTAATCATATTAGGCACTATTGCTCTGCAACAATTAAAGGTTCCCATCAAATTAATATCTACTACTTTTTTCCACTTCTCTAGATCATATTCCCATAATGGGGTAGTAGGACCAGTTATTCCTGCGTTATTGATTAATATGTCAATTTTGGAGTTTTTTACGATTTCATTGGTACAATTTTCAACTTCTTCAAATTTTGATACATCAATAACATTTGAAGTTAAATTTGTATTGTTAAGTTCCTTAACAGATTTTTTTAGTGTGTCTGGATCATTGTCCCAAATTATTACTTTAGCACCTGAGCTTAAAAATCTCCTAGCTATATCAAATCCAAATCCTTGAGCTCCACCTGTTATAACCGCAGTCCTATTTTCGAAATTAAATGTTATCTTATCCATCAAGTTATTTTTTTGCCAAAAAATAATAGGTTATAGAGGAAATTAATGCACCAATAATCCATGCATAAGATTGTAAAAACATTAAATTGGGGTTCCAGATTGTTGAGGCCGAGAATACAAATCCTAAAAATAAAGAATAAGTGCCTTTTATATGCCAACCGCCTGAAAAATAATACGACCCATTTTTTTCTAAAGAATAAATATCTTTATTAATTAAATTACCCTTTCTAATCAAATAATAATCACAAATCATAATTCCAAAAATTGGTCCAAAAAAAGCTCCGATTGTATCTATTATTGATAAAATTCCTATTTGACTTAAAACAGTAAGCCAAAATACTCCTATTAGAAGTCCGATTAAACCTATCACTAGTCCTGAGCTCTTGAATGATAACGATGTGGGAAATAAATTAATAAGTGAATATTGTGATGGAATAAAATTAGCAATTAAATTTGTAGAAGCTGACGCAATAATTATAAAAATCAAAACTAAATTAGTTAATAATAAATTATTCAGCTTACCAATTATGTCCGTAGGATTTGTAAGTATTTTTTCAATATTTTCAGGACTTTGTTTTAAAAAAGCATCTGCACCTATGACAATAAAAAGTGCAAAAAAAGAAAAAATTATTAAATTCAATATTAAAGTTAAATTCCCTTTTTTGAGTTGGTTTTCATTTTCAACATACCTTGAGAAGTCACCAAAACTTAAAATAACAATCGAAAAGTAAGCAAAAAGCGTTCCTGATACAGTTATCAATGGTATAATATTATTTTTATCTACAAAATTTTCTAAACTTAAAGCACCTAAAAATGCATTAATTGTAAATTTAACATCACTCAATAAAACTATAAAAAAGAATAACGCCATTCCAGAATAGACGAAGATTGCAGAGATATTAATAATTTTTTTATTATAATTCATCCCTATACTAAATAAAATAACCTGTAGAGCCATTGAGACTATAATTGAAATCCAATCTATGATGTTTAATCCAATGAAAAAAATAAGAAAAATTTCTTGTTGTAAAAGAGTTTTATCAATGGAAAAAATTAAAATTCTAAATAAATATCCTAGTGCCTTTGATAAAAAATATGTTTGAATTCCAAACATAAATATACCAACTATACTTCTTAAAAATCCGATATACTGTGCTCCTCTTACTCCCATTGAGGATCTCAATAAAACTACAAACGGTAATCCAAATTTTTGAGATGGCTTACCAATTAAATTTGAAAAAAAATAAACCAATAAAGAGGCAAAAATTGTTCCAAAAAATACTACAAAAGTATTTAAGTCATACACAACATAAAGAGATGCAATCAAAGAAAATCCAATTACGCTTTGAATGCCTACTCCCCAAAAACAAAATAAATCTTTCCAGTTCCAATTTTTATTACTTGGATTTACTGTCACCAAATCCCAATTAATTAGTGTTTTATGTGATTTTTGCTGATTCACTCAGACAATATAGAACTTTAACAATCTACTGTCCATATAAGAGAGTTGGTAACCATAATGCAATTTTTGGAAATATAATAATTAAAATTAAACCAAATACTTGCAGCACCATAAACTGCATCATACCATAATAAATATCTTTCAAATCCCACTCAGGTACAACGCCTTTTAAAAAATAAGCTGAAAGCGCAACAGGTGGTGATAACCAGGCGGTTTGTAAATTCACAGCTACTAATATTGCAAACCAAGTTAAATTAAATCCTAATGCTTCAATCAATGGCAATATAATTGGAACAATAATCATTACTATAGGTACCCATTCTAAAGGCCATCCTAATAAAAAAATCATTACCATAACCATTGCTAAAATGAGATACTTATTCATTTCAAGACCTAACAAAAACTCAGTTAATAAAGTCGGCGTTCCTAATCTTGCAAAAACAGCACCAAAAAAATTTGAAGCTGCAACTAAAACCATAATCAATGCAGTTATCTCTAATGTTTTGACTAATGCTTCTTGTAATTTTGGAAGAGTCAATTTTTTATAAGCTAATGAAAGAAGTAAAGCTCCCATAGCCCCACATCCTGCAGCTTCGGTTGGAGTTGCAAAACCAAATAAAATACTTCCTAATGCTGCAAATACCAAAGCCGCGGGTGGTACTAAACCTAAAAAAAATTCAATCCAAACATCTTTCATGCTCGCAGCTCTCATATCATCAGGAATGACTGGTCCTAATTTAGGATTAATCATACATCTAATTGTTGTGTAACCTGCGTATAAACTTGCAAGAAGAATTCCTGGTAAAATCGCAGCGGCAAATAAATCTATTACTGGAATTTCCATTATAGGACCCATTACAACTAACATAATACTTGGTGGGATTAATATTCCTAAGGTTCCTCCCGCTGTGATAGTACCAGCTGCAAGCCTCACATCATAACCAGATCTGTTCATGGATTTTGCAGCCATAATTCCAAGAATTGTCACTGATGCTCCAACAATCCCCGTTGCAGCTGCAAAAATTACAGAGACAAATAAAACAGCATAATATAAAGATCCTTTAACTTTTGCTAACATCATTTGGAATGCTGAAAATAATCTTTCCATTAAGCCAGCTTGTTCCATCATAATTCCCATAAAGACAAAGAGTGGGACAGCGGCGAGTGTTTGTTCGGTCATAACCATAGAGAATTGGAGAGTCATTAAATAAAAAACTAACTTTCCAAATCCCAAATAACCAAAAACAAAACCTAAAAAAATTAGTGTAAATGAAATAGGGAAACCAACAAATATTGCAAATAACATTACTCCAACAAGAATAAAACCTAAGATTGCTGGATCTATAAACTCAGCAATCATTTAGTTTCTCCAGGCCACTCACCTTTTTTAGCTGCCCAATAACTTTTGAGTAACTCAGAAACTCCTTGAATTAGTAAAAAAATTATACCAATGAGTAAACAAGTTTTGATTGGCCACATATAAGGCATCCATGTAGTATCCATGCCTCGTTCTCCTCTTTGGATTGACTCTCCAACAAATCCAACTGTCATATAAAGAAAGACAATTAGGCCTGGAAAATAAAATAATAAATATAACCAAAAATCTATTAGACCTTGGTTTTTGGTTTTAAAATTTCTATATAAAAAATCTGCTCTTATATGAACTCCTCTTGAAAGAGCGTAACCGGCACCCAACATAAAAAGTGCTCCATATAAAAAACGACTTATGTCATAAGCCCAAATAGTTGGTGCTAAAAATAATTTTCTTGCAAGAACTTCATAAGTCATTGCAAAAATTAGTGGCATTAATATCCAGCAAACAATATTGCCTATCCACTTACTAAATTTATCAATTCTTGTAATGGATTTTGCCATCCATAATGGCATGTCATCAGGCATTTTTCCCGAACCACCTCGCCTTTCGGCAATCATTTCATCTGATATATCTAGTTTACCTGGTTCGTCTGCCATAAGTTTGAATAAAAAAAACTAGAGCGGACATAAAAGTCCGCTCTAATTAAATTAAGATTAATTACTGATTACTTTAATGTTGCTGCGTGAGCCATTCCTAGCTTCGCATTTGACATTTGAGCACCACTCCAGAAAGGAACAGCTACATCAGCAAAATTCTTCATTGAAGTATAAACTTCATTAAAGAATTTGTTATCTTTAGCATTCTTGTTCAAAGATGCTTTTGCAGCAGCCATATATTCTGTGAAATAATCAGAAGGAGTGTCCTCTAAGATTACTCCATGTTTAGTAGTTAACTCTCTAAGAGCTTTACCATTCTCATAGATTCTGTAACTTAAAGATTTTGCTAATGAAGCATTAGCAGCAACTTCAAGAGACTTCTTCTCATGAGCGCTCATAGCATTATAAGTTTTTCCAGTAATATAAAAGTCAGCATTTACCACTACTTGGTGTAAACCTTGTAAATAATAATGCTTTAATACTTTTTGGAAACCAAATGTTAAGTCTGGTTTTGGACAACACCATTCAGCAGCATCGATTGTTCCTGCTTCAAGAGCTGGTAAAATATCTCCACCACCCATTGCAACAGAAGCTATACCAATGTCTTTATATGTTTGTCCTGGAATTCCTGGAGGAGTTCTGAACTTATATTTTCTAAAGTCAGCCATATCTTTAATTGGTTTTGGAAACCAACCTAAAGCTTCTGGACCAACTGGTTGAATCATAAATCCTTTTATGTCTCTTCCCATTTCTTTCCAAAGTTGGTCGTATAATTCTTTACCACCACCGTATTGGAACCATGATAGGAATGCGATATTGTCGATACCAACTCCACCACCAGCTACTGGCGAACCAAATAACATAGCAGCAGGATGATCTCCTGACCAATAGTGAGTCCATGCGAAACCACAATCAATCAGTCCTTTATCAACAGCATCAAGAGTTTCCTTAACTCCAACAACAGCGCCCGCAGGTAAAATTTCGAATTTTAACGAACCAGCTGTTAATTCAGTTACTGTATCAGTAAAGTCCTTTAACATTTTCACTTCATCAGCTTTAGTGTTAAGAACTGTCTGACATTTTAGTGTTTTTGCAGCGTTAGCATTAGATACAAATCCAAGTACTAAAACAGATGCAAATAACATTGAAATGATTTTTTTCATTATATTTCCTCTTGTTAGTTAAATTTAACGTAATCAATTCAATCAGAAAAACAAACCTGATACAAGTGACAATCGTTTGATATGAGTGTAAAGATGATTAATTAAATTAAGTAAAAAATTAATTCAACTAGAAATGGAAAATTTTGATTTTATAATTGTTGGTGCCGGATCTGCTGGATGTGTCCTTGCAAATAGACTTTCTGAAAATTCACAAAATAAAGTCTTATTAATTGAAGCAGGAGGAAAAGATAATTATCCCTGGATACACATTCCCGTTGGATACTTTAAAACTATGCACAACCCTTCTGTTGATTGGTGTTACAAAACTGAACCAGACGAAACAATGAATAATCGCTCTATTCGGTATCCAAGAGGAAAAACTTTGGGTGGAAGTTCAGCGATTAATGGTTTGTTATATATTAGGGGCCAAAGTAGAGATTATGATATTTGGCGTCAATTAGGTAACACTGGTTGGGGTTGGGACGATGTTCTTCCATATTTTATTAAAGCAGAAAATCAAGAGCGTGGAAAAGATGATTTTCATGGAGTTGGTGGCCCTTTATCTGTATCTGATCAAAGAATACAATTGCCATTACTAAATGAGTTTCAAAATGCTGCAGAAGAATTTGGCATACCTAAAACTAAAGATTTTAATACTGGTAATAATCATGGTTGTGGATATTTCCAAGTTACTGAAAAAGATGGTTTTAGATGTAGTACTGCAGTTGGATATCTAAATCCGATAAAACATAGAACAAATTTAAAAATCATTACCAAGGCTCATGTAAAAAAAATTAATTTTGAAAATAAAACACCAAAAAGTGTTGAATATTGGCAAGAGAACGAGCTTAAAAAAGTTATAGTAAATAAAGAGGTTATCCTGTCTTCTGGATCCATTGGTTCTCCACAAATTTTACAAACATCCGGAATAGGTAATTCTAATAAGCTAAAAAATTTAGGTATAGAAATGGTCCATGATTTAAAAGGAGTGGGAGAAAATCTCCAGGATCACCTAATGTTTAGACCAATTTATAAAATTCACGGGCTCAAATCGTTAAATAAAAAAATTAATAGTTTGTTCGGTAAATTAATGATTGGGCTTGAATATGTTTTCAATAGAAGTGGACCAATGACAATGGGTGCTAGTCAAATGTGTATGTTTGCTAAAAGTGATCCCTCTTTAGAATTACCAGATCTTCAGTGGCATGTACAACCAATGAGTATGGATACTTTAGGTGCAACAAAGAATCATGATTTCCATGCGTTTACTCCAACTGTATCAAACATTAGACCGACTAGTAGAGGTCACGTGAATATTACCAATAAAGATTCTAGAATTTATGCGAAGGTAAAACTTAATTATTTATCAACAGAACATGATCGAATGATTGCTGCAAAGGGATTAAAACTTACAAGGAAAATTGTAATGGAGTCTGAAACTTTTAAAAAATATAACCCTGAAGAATATAGACCAGGAATAAATATTAATGATGATGAAGAGCTGGTAAAAGCTGGTGCAGATTATGCTCAAACTATTTTTCATCCTGTTGGTACATGCAAAATGGGACAAGATGATATGGCGGTAGTTGATGAAACGCTTAAAGTTAAAGGTTTAAATAATTTAAGAGTTATTGATGCATCTATAATGCCCAATATAACTTCTGGTAACACCAATGCACCGACAATAATGATTGCAGAAAAAGGTGCTGATATGATACTTAGGAGCTAATGTTCGCTGATTTTGTTACGCCAGAACAAATTACTATCTTAACACAAATAATCTTAATAGATCTTGTGCTTGCAGGAGATAATGCAATTATTATCGGAATGGTTGCCTCAAAATTTCCATTAGAGCAAAGAAAGAAAATTATTTTTTGGGGTATTGGTGGCGCAGTTGTTCTAAGAATAATCTTAACATTATTGACAGCTTATTTGTTGCAGATAACAGGTTTAAGATTAATTGGTGGGTTACTTTTACTTTATATTGTTTATAAACTTTACGTGGATGTGGTGAAAGGTTCAAATCATGATAGTGACATTAAAGTAGATAATTCGAGTTTCTTAAAAGCAATTTGGACAATTTTATTAGCTGATTTTACCATGAGTTTAGATAATGTTTTGGGGGTTGCTGGAGCAGCTGGAGATCATTATTATCTATTAGTTTTTGGACTAGTTTTATCCATTGTCTTAATGGCAACAGCCGCAACATTAATATCCAATTGGATAAAAAAGTATAAATGGATAGCTTGGGCTGGCCTGATAGCGATACTTATTGTTGCTATTGAGTTGATTTACACTGATATTAAAATATTATTTTTATAATGTTCCTAAAAAATTATAATTTTAAAAACAAAACTGCAGTCGTAACTGGTGCAGGCAAAGGAATTGGGAGAGCTTGTGCAATCGCTTTAGCTGAAGCTGGAGCAAATTTAATCATTATAAGTAGAACTAATAAAGATTTAAATGAAGTTTCTAAGAAAATAAAAAAATTTAAATCAAAATGTAAATCTTATGTTTGTGATATTACAAATTACGATGAAGTTAAAAAAATTATCAATAAACAGCCAAGGATAGATATTTTAATTAATAACGCAGGAAATAATAGACCAGCCCATTTTACCAAAGTTAAAAAGGAAGATATGGAGTATATGGTTAAGATTAATACAATAGCGAGTTTTAATTTGGCTCATCTTTGTGCGTTAAAAATGATAAAATCAAAAAATAGAAAAAAATTAGGTGGATCAATCGTAAACATGTCATCGCAAATGGGGCATGTAGGTGGACCTATAAGAAGTGTCTATAATATGAATAAATTTGGTTTAGAGGGTTTGACGAAAGGAATGTCTATAGATTTAGCAAAATATAACATTAGAGTTAATACTGTTTGCCCAACCTTTGTTGTAACTCCTATGACTAAAAAGTTTTTGAAAGATAAAAAATTTAAAAGAGATATGCTAAGTAATATTCCCTTAGGAAGATTTGCAGAATTATCTGAAGTAGCTTCAGCTGTAGTATTTCTAGCTTCTGATGCAGCTTCAATGATTACAGGGACTTCATTATTGGTTGATGGTGGATGGACAGCAAAATAATATTTAGATTATTTCTTTTCATAATCTTTCTCATTCCTACTCACTCATACGCTATTGAATTCAAAGGAAAATTTTTACAGGGTCATTTTATTGTTGGTATTACTAACCCTTCAGCAAAAATTATGGTTGATAAAAAAGAAGTTAAAGTATCAAAAGATGGTTTTTTTGCTTTTGGAATTGATAGAGATAGAAAATTTGACCTAACCATAACAAAAATTCAAGATGGTAAAAAAGAGAAAATAGTAAAGAAAGTTTTAAAAAGAAAATATAATATCCAAAGAATAGATGGACTAGAGGAAAGCAAGGTCACCCCACCAGAGTCGGTTTACAAAAGAATTAAAGAAGAAAACAATAAGATAGGAAAAGCAAGAGCAATTAATTCCGACCTACCTTTTTTTAAAAATCAATTCATAATGCCAGTTAAAGGAATAATTAGTGGAGTTTACGGAAGTCAAAGAATTTTAAATGGTAAACCTAAGTGGCCACACTATGGAATTGATATTGCAGCTAAAAAAGGAACTATGATTAAATCATCAGGCTCTGGGACAGTAACAATGGCAGAGGACGATCTTTATTATACTGGCGGGACAATAATTATGGATCATGGACATGGTATTTCAACAATATATTCTCATCTTGAAAGTGTAATGGTTTCAGTAGGTGATAAAATAAATCAAGGAGATATCATTGGAACGGTAGGATCAACCGGAAGATCTACAGGTCCACATTTAGATTTTAGAGTTAATTGGTTTCAGACTAGACTCGATCCCATGTCTGTAATAAATTAAATTATGCAAACATTAATCCTTTTATCTCTAGTAATTGTTATTGGTTGGGTATTATTTAGACCTTTCAGTAAAAAGGAGATTGATAGATTCAATGATAAAAATTGGCCAGATATGCATTAATGTGTGCACCTGGCAACAGAACGCCCCTAATAATCAATCTAATTCGAATTCCTTAGTATAATCTTTTTTGAGATTTGGATCTTGTTTTGATTTTTCTAAGATACAATTTCCTATAACTAAATAGTCCAACTCTGTTCCCATGAAGCAATTAAAAGCATCTGTTGGAGAATTAACTATAGGCTCTCCTCTCACATTAAATGATGTATTAACTATCACTGGGCAACCAGTTTTTTCTTTAAATTTTGAGATTAAATCATAATAAGTTTTATTAGTCTCTTTTGTAACAGTTTGTATTCTCGCAGAGTAATCAACATGAGTTACTGCTGGTATTTCAGATCTTTTGATATTTAATTTATCTATACCAAAAAGTTTCTTTTGTTCTTCTTTCATTTCAATTTTTTTATTTGAATTTACGTCAGCTACTAACAACATATAAGGACTATCTACATTTATATTAAACCAATCAGATAAATCTTCTTTTAAAATTGATGGAGCAAAAGGTCTGAAACTTTCTCGATATTTAACTTTTAAATTAAGGTTTTTTTGCATTTTATCTGATCTTGGATCACCTAAAATTGATCTCGCGCCTAGAGCTCTTGGTCCAAACTCCATTCTTCCTTGAAACCAACCTATCGCTTTTTCATTTGATAAAAATTCTGCTGTCTTACTTATCAAATCTTCGTATTGTAATTTTTCAAAATTAGCCCCTGCTGACTTTAATTCATTTTCAATTTCTTCTTGATTGAATTCAGTTCCTAAATATGAACCTTTCATGTCATCATTTGAATTAACAACTCTCTCTTTTTTCTGTTCAATATGCCAAAGAGCTAGAGCTGCACCTAAAGATCCTCCAGCATCTCCAGCTGCGGGTTGGATCCAAATATTATCAAAAATCTTTTCTTTAAGAATTTTTCCGTTAGCAACACAATTTAAAGCTACACCACCCGCTAAACATAAATTTTTAATATTATATTCTTGACGAATAGCTTTTGCTAACTTGATCATTATTTCTTCTGTAACTTTCTGAATTGAGGCTGCAATATCCATATGAAATTGAGTAATCTTTTCATTTTTTGGATCACGAGGTTTTTGTCCAAATAATTCATGAAACTTTTCGTTAGTCATAGTAAGACCAGTTGCATAATTAAAATATTTTTGATCTAGTCTGAAAGTTCCATCATCTTTTATATCCACTAATTCTTTCACCTTATCTTCATAAATTGGACTTCCATAAGGTGCTAAACCCATAAGTTTGTACTCTCCACTATTTACTTTAAAACCTGTGTAGTAAGTAAAAGCAGAATATAAAAGGCCAAGTGAATGTGGAAAATGAATTTCCTTTTTTATCTCTAAATCATTTTTTTTTCCCACTGCTACAGTGGTTGTTGCCCATTCACCAACACCATCAGCGGTTAATACGACTGCTTCTTCAAAAGGTGAAGGGAAAAAGGCGCTTGCAGCATGACTTAAATGATGGTCTGAAAAAAATATATTTTTATCGGATTTAAAATTTTCATCATGTTCTTTTAACTTATTGAATAAAAGATTTTTCTGAAAAAGTTTCTCTTTAATCCATAAGGGCATCGCTTTTGCAAATGAAACAAATCCTCTCGGTGCAAAGGCAACATAAGTTTCTAATAATCTTTCAAATTTTAAAAAAGGTTTCTCAAAAAAAACTATTTGATCTATCTCACTCAATTTCATTCTTGAATAATTTAGAACAAATTCAACAGCATGATGTGGATACCTTGGATCGTGTTTTTTTCTAGAAAATCTTTCCTCTTGTGCTGCTGCAATTATCTTGCCATCTTTTAATAAACAGGCTGCACTGTCATGATAAAATGCAGAAATACCTAAAATTGAAGTCACGTTAAAAAATTGTATAAATAAATGGAGCTACTGCAGAACCTTGGGTTAGAACAATTAATCCACCAAATAAAACGAGAACTATTATAATTGGTAAAAGCCAATATTTTTTTCTTACCTTTAGAAACTCCCAAAATTCTTTTATAAAACTCATTCTAAAACTGATTTTTCATTTTACTTTTTGGGCCTGATTTGTCGATCCAATAAGTTTCTTTTTTATTGTATTTCAAATTTAATAAATCTTTCTTAAGTAACCGCATAATAATTGCAATAGGCGTTACAACTACGAAAAATATAATACCCATTATCAAAGGTGATATAAATCTTCCAAGAAGTAATCCAAATTTAAACCATAATTTATTTAAAGGTGTAAGTATCTTTGAATTTATCAAACCAAGAGCAAGAAAAATAAATGAGATAAGTAATGACCAAATTCTTAAATCATTACCTTTTAAAAGTGGATAAAGTGCTATTAATAAAAAAACTATAAAAAATACAATACCAAAGCTTCTATTAGAACTTATCTTAATTTCATCCATTTAGAGATTTTTGTGGCCTCATATCTTTTTTATTTATCCCAGCCACTCTCACAGGTTTTTTCATTGCATCTCGTCTAAAAGGCTCACCAAGCTCTTGGTTTAATATAACCTCAATGAACGTCGTAATACCTTTTTTTTGATCCTCACATGATTTTTTGATGGCCTCTGTTGTTTCTTCCATTGTTCTAACAGTTACTCCCTTTAAACCACAAGCATCTGCAACTTTTGCAAAACTTAATTCTGGATCAAGTTCTGTTCCAACAAAGTTATTATCAAACCATAAAGTAGTATTTCTTTTTTCTGCACCCCATTGATAATTTCTAAAGATAACCATTGTAATTGCCGGCCACTCTTCTCTTGCACAAGAACTCATTTCATTCATGCTTATTCCAAACGCTCCATCTCCTGCAAAACCAATTACGGGTGTATCCGGGCATCCAATCTTTGCTCCCAAGATTGATGGGAAACCATAGCCGCAAGGACCGAATAAACCTGGAGCTAAATATTTTCTTGGTTTTTCAAAAGTTGGATAAGCATTTCCAATTGCACAGTTATTTCCTATATCACTTGAAATAATTACATCTTCAGGCATTCCAGATTGGATTGCTCGCCAAGCTTGTCTTGGTGACATTCTGTCTTTATCTCTTTCTCTCGCTTCTTTGTTCCAAACTGTTCCTTCATCATCATCCTCATGATCTAAACTTGCTAATTTTTGTAACCAGGCAGATTTTGTCTGATGAATTAAATCTTTTCTTTTTTGTCTATCAGTATCTCCTGCAGTTGAAGATAATTTATCAATTATTTGCTGAGCAACTAATTTTGCATCACCACTTATCCCAACTGTTACTTTTTTAGTTAAACCAATTCTGTCTGGATTAATATCTACTTGAATAATACTTGCATTTTTTGGCCAGTAATCAATTCCATATCCAGGTAATGTTGAGAAAGGATTTAATCTTGTGCCTAGTGCCAAAACTACATCAGCTTTAGAAATTAATTCCATCGCTGCTTTTGATCCATTATATCCTAAAGGACCTACTGCTAAAGGATGACTTCCTGGAAAACTGTCATTGTGCTGATAACCTGAACAAACAGGTGAGTCTAATTTTTCTGCAAGTTTTTTAGTCTCATTAATTGCATCACCGATAACAACTCCTGCACCAGATAAAATCACAGGAAATTTTGCATTGGATAAAAGTTTTGCAGCTTTATCAATTGCTTCTGCCCCACCACCTTGTCTTTCCAGTCTAACTATTGGAGGTAGTTCAATATCAATCACTTGTGTCCAGTAATCTCTTGGGACATTAATTTGTGCAGGTGCTGAACCTCTGATTGCCTTTTCTATTACTCTATTTAAAACTTCTGCCATTCTAGAAGGATCTCTAACTTCCTCTTGATAACAAACCATATCTTTGAACAAATTCATTTGTTCTACTTCTTGAAAACCCCCTTGACCCATTGTTTTGTTTGCTGCCTGAGGTGTTACTAACAATAATGGTGTGTGATTCCAATAAGCTGTTTTAATCGGGGTTACTAATCCGGTAATACCTGGCCCGTTTTGTGCGATAACCATAGACATTTTTCCAGTAGATCTTGTGTAACCATCTGCTATCAAACCACCGTTTGTTTCATGAGCAACATCCCAAAAAGTAATTCCGGCATCAGGAAAAATATCTGAGATTGGCATGAATGCTGAACCAATTATACCAAAAGCATGTTCAATACCGTGCATTTGTAAAACTTTTACAAAAGCTTCTTCTGTTGTCATTTTTGTCATTAATAGAGCCTTTCTAAACCAGTATATGTAATACTTTTTTTATAAAACTATTTCTTAATAGACGCGATTAATATATAAGATTTTTGGAAATTCAAATAAACATTTCGACACTATATATGGCTACAGATATCATAATTCACGACAAAAAAGATAATGTAGGTGTAGTAGTGATAGAGAAAATCACCCCAAAACAAGACTGTAAATGCTGGATTATGGAAAATGATAGCTCGGCGTCTATTCAATCAATAGATGAAATACCTCTAGGTCATAAAATTGCGATGGTCGATTTAAAAGAGGGTGATACCATTTTAAAGTATGGTCATGATATTGGAAAAGTTGTTAAGGCAATTAAAAAAGGTGAACATGTTCACGTTCATAATGTAAAAACTAAAAAGTGGTAAATGATGGAAATTCCAAAAAGTTTTTTAGGTTATAAAAGAGAAAACGGCAGAGCGGGAACTAGAAATCATGTAATTATATTACCTGTTGATGATATTTCCAATGCATGTGCAGAAGCAGTCGCTAATAATATAAAAGGGACGATTGCATTACCACATTCTTACGGAAGACTACAATTTGGAGCAGACTTAGATTTACACTTTAGAACAATGATTGGAACAGGCAGTAACCCAAATGTAGCTGCTGTTATTGTGATTGGTATTGAGCCTAAATGGACTAAAAAAATTGTTGATGGGATCGCTAAAACAGGAAAACCGGTTGAGGGTTTCCACATAGAGCGTACTGGGGATATTGGAACTGTCATGAAAGCTTCTAAAAAAGCGCAAGAATTTTCACAATGGGCATCTGAGAAACAAAGAGAAGAATGTCCTATGAGTGATTTATGGATTTCAGTAAAATGTGGAGAGTCAGATACAACATCAGGATTAGCATCAAATCCAACTGTTGGAAATTTAATGGAAAAATTAGAGCCATTAGGTGTTCATTTATGTTTTGGTGAAACATCTGAACTTACAGGGGCAGAAAATGTCTGTGCCGCAAGAGGAGCAACTAAAGAAGCTTCTGAAAAATTTATGAAAACTTGGAATGATTATAATGATTTCATATTGAAAGAAGCAACTAATGATCTTTCAGAAAGTCAACCAACTGCTGGAAATATTGCAGGTGGTTTAACCACTATTGAAGAAAAAGCATTTGGAAATTTTCAAAAAATAGGAAGCTTAAAATTTATTGATGTACTTGAGCCTGCTGAAGAACCAGCAAAAGGTCCTGGACTTTATTTTATGGATACATCTTCAGCAGCTGCAGAATGTATTACTCTTCAAGCTGCTGGTGGATTTAATATTCATTTATTTCCAACAGGACAGGGAAATATAGTCGGAAACCCTATAGAGCCTGTTGTAAAATTAACTGCTAACCCATTAACAGCTAAAAGTATGAGTGAGCATGTTGATTGCGATGTATCAAAAATTCTTTCAAGAGAAATGAACTTGTCTGAGGCGGGAGATAAGCTTATTGAGACAACACTAAGAGTGGCTAATGGAAGACTAACTTGTGCAGAAGCTTTAGGTCATAAAGAATTTGTTATGACCAAACTTTATAGAAGCGCATAATCATTAAATTAAAGTATGTTTTTTAAAAATTACTTGGTGTTAATACCAGGCATAATACTTGCATTTGTTCTTTATTCTCTTTCCCAAGGTTTTAATAACATTATTGGTATTGAGCTTTTAGGATATAGCAAAAGTCCTATCTCCACAGCGATGGTAGCAATCCTACTGGGTATTTTTTTTGGTAATTTTTTTAAAATTAGAGAAAGTTTTCAAAAAGGATTAGATTTTACTAGAGATTATATCTTAAAACTTGGCATAATATGCTTAGGTATACAATTAAAGCCTTTTGAATTTTTAGAGTTTGGAAAAATTGCAATTCCATTGATATTAATTTGTATAGTTAGTGTCTTAATCGTAATAAAGCTTTTAATCAGAAAACTTCAAATACCAACTCGGATGGCTTACTTAATATCAATTGGAAGCAGCGTTTGTGGTACTACTGCTATCATGGCAACCGCGCCTGTAATAAAAGCAAATAAAAGTGAAATTTCTTATGCAATCGCAAATATTACTTTATTTGGAATATTGTCCATGTTGTTTTACCCTTACTTCTCAAATTTCTATTTTGATGGAAATTCATTATTTGCAGGTCTTTTTTTAGGAACAGCTATACACGAAACATCACAAGTTGCTGCAGCAGGATTAATATATGATCAACAGTATAATAGTCCCGAAACATTAAATATTGCAACTGTCACAAAGCTTTTAAGAAATACTTTTTTGATAGTGATGATTCCTCTTTTTGCCTTTCTTTATAATAGAGGTCAGGTAAAAGAAAAGGGTTACTCCATTTTAAGTATATTTCCTTATTTTATTTTAGGTTTTATTGGGATGATAATTTTAAGAAATGTTGGTGATGAAGTTTTCTTAACTAATAATAATTGGATTGAAATTATAGATTTTATTAAAGCAAGTTCTAAAATTTTCCTAACTATGGCTATGGCTGCTATAGGTTTATCAACAAACTTAAAAGATATTAGAAATATGGGTTATAAACCTTTTGTTGTTGGATTTACGGCAATGTTAACTGTAGGACTTGTGAGTATTATAACTATGGAAACTTATATAAAATTTTTTATTTAGTTTGTTTAACTGGTTTCTTAAAATATTTTTCTCTAAACTTTGAAATTGATCTTCTAATAAATGCAGCTGCAATTCCCAAAATAACAGCAAATAAAATAGAAAATAATCCATAAAAGAATGGCATATCCTCTGAAAACTCTTTAATAAATTTTGAGAAGAAATTTAAGTCATTTGAGCTTATAGGTGTTGTGCCATTCAGTATTTCTTCTGCAAAAAAAGTATCATAAGCAATTACTATTCCTACAATTAATAGTAAAATTGCTAATAATGCTTTTAATCCAGAACTATCAATTTGCTCACCAAGTTTTTGGCCTACTTGTACTCCAACTATTGAGCCTATAACTAACATTAGAACTAACATTAGATCTATTGAACCATAATTAATTGAATGAAGAAATGTAACTATGACACTAACAAAAATTGTTACGAATAACGAAGTTCCAGGAACTAATTTTGTTGGCATCTTAATAATATAAATCATTGCAGGCACTAATATAAATGCACCACCGATCCCCATTATAGCTGCTATAAACCCAACAATTAATCCAATTATGATGGGTGTGAATATACTTTCATACAGTTTTGATTTTGGAAACCTCATTCTAAAAGGAAGTCCATGTATCCAATAATGAACATGTAATTTTTTTTTCTCTACAATGTTCTTTTTGGCTTTATCAATTTCACCCAAACTTTCTACTAACATCAGAGTCCCAATTATTGCAAGAATGTACATATAGGCTAAAGAAATTACCGTATCTATTTTACCGATATCTTTAAAATATGTGAAAGTAAAAATACCCACTACAGTTCCTATGGTTCCACCAATTACAATCATTAATCCCATTTTGTAATCTAAAGTATTTTTTAACCAATGAGTGGTGGATCCAGATACAGAAGTTGCTAAGATATTGTTGGCCTCGTTAGCAACTGCGTAAGCTGGGGGAACACCCATGAAGATTAAAAAAGGTGTCATTAAGAAACCACCTCCTACACCAAATAAACCAGAGAGAACTCCAACTATAGCACTTATTAAAAGTATTTCGACAGGGTTAATAAATACTTGGGCTATAGGTAAAAAAACATCCATCTAAAAAAACTTTAAATATAACTTAATTAAAAGTTATAAAAGTTCCAAATAAGATCACACCCCAACAAGCTATAATCGCTGAAAAAATTCCAGTTTTAATTAATGTTGTTTTTTTTTCAGAAAGTATTTGAAGTATTTTTATATTTGGAAGGTGCATCTATATTTCTCATACACCCGGTAGATAAATTGTCAAACTATTATTGAAAAATTAATTCTTTTTTTAGTAGATAGTTGCACCAAAAACTTTAACCTCGCCATCCTCTACTCCAAGCACAAGTCTGCCTAAGAATTCACCTTGGATTTCTTTGTTTGTCTGCTTTATTAATACTGTTATATGATCACCTCTTCTTAGAGTGCCAAATGGCTCATATGTTTCATTTAAGTTTACAATTAGTTTGTTATTAGCCCATTGTTTACCTAATTCGACCTCATTAGCTCCGAAAAGCATTTGAGTGGAAAAATCTCTGGTAAAACCGCCATAATCTTTCAAATTGGAGGATCTAACTAAGTTTTCCCAGAAGGGTTTACCAATTTCGAATATCTCCTCATCTGATTTAGATAATAGATCCATTGATTACTCTTTAATAATATTAGATTAAGAAGCTTTTTTCTTCTCTTTTTCATCAACAATATGATACACGGGGACCTTCTCAAGACTAAATTTACCAGTTTTAGGATCCCTTCTAGATACCGTCAAACAATGCCAGTTTTCATCATCTAACTTCATATGATCACCTCTATAATAATATCCTGGCCAACGAGTTTCTTCTCTAAATAATGTATGTTCAGTCACACACTGAGAAGTTAACGCCCTATGTTTTAATTCCCAAGCTCTCATTAATTGATGATAATCTTCAGCTCCTACTTTTTCTAAATCCTCTTGAAGCCAGTCTAACAATTGTAGAGCTTTTTTTAATAAGTTTCCATTTGTCATATAGTTAGAGGTAATTCCTCCCACATATTCATCCATAATTTTTTGAAGTCTTTGTAGACCTTGAATAGGTGAAATATAACTCGGTGAAACTGTTCCCCCGGTTATTTCATTTTGAGCAACAGTATAAGTATCTAGAGGTTTATAAACAGCTTTTTTGAAGTCATCACATTGCTTGTCCGAAACTTTAATTCCGTCTGCTTTTTTGTCCTGAATGTATTTAACTGCTGCTTTGGCTGCTAGTCTTCCTTCAGTAAAAGAACCAGATGAAAATTTATGAGCGCTTCCACCAACTGTATCTCCTGCTCCAAAAAGACCATCGATTGTTAACATTCGATTGTAACCCCAGAAATATTCAGGTGGAGATAAATCTTCTGGTCCACTCACCCAAGCTCCAGAGCAAGTTGCGTGTGATCCCATTACATAAGGCTCTGAGGTTGTTAACTCAGGATTAGTATATTTTGGATCAATATTTTGTGAAGCCCAAACAACAGCTTGCCCGACTGTCATACCTAAAAAATTTTCCCAACCCACAGTCTCTAAATGTGGATCTTGGAAAGCCTCTTTAGTCACCATGTGAATTGGTCCACCTCCCGCAGCTACTTCTTGAATAAAAGCATGATTTCTTAAACATGTTGGAGTTGGATGATGATCAATATACTCACCTACTAACTCTTTAGTTTGGTCATACCATTTTTTTTCATAGTTTTCACCATTCGCATTTTGAGTATATGTTTTTAAATGTAAAAAGTATGCACCAACAGGTCCATAACCATCTTTAAATCTACATAAAACAATTCTGTTTTCCATTTGAGTCATCTTAGCACCAGCTGCTATGGGTAAAGCATATGCTGATCCATTACTCCATGGCGCGTACCAGGTTCTACCCATACCCTCACCTACAGCCCTTGGTTTAAATATATGTGATGCTCCACCTGCGGAAACGATAACAGCTTTTGCTCTAAACACATGGAAGTCTCCAGTCCTCATATTAAAGCCAACTGCTCCACCAATTCTGTTCTCTTGAGCTTCATCCATTAATAAATGTGTAACCATTATTCTATTGTAAATTTTATCGGCAGATTTTTTCGCTGCTTCAGCTACAATCGGTTTATAACTCTCACCATGAATCATGATCTGCCACTTTCCTTCTCTTAAATATCTTCCTGTTTTTTCATTTTTCATCATTGGAAGACCCCATTCATCAAACATGTGAACAGTTGAGTCTACATGTCGAGCCATGTCATATCCTAAGTCTTCTCTTACCATTCCCATTAAATCATTTCTTGCATATCTTACATGGTCTTCAGGTTGATTTTCATCCCACTGCATACCCATGTAACAGTTGATTGCATATAATCCTTGCGCAACAGCTCCACTTCTATCGATGTTAGCTTTCTCAACACAAACAATCTTTAAATCTCTACCCCAATGACGAGCTTCGAAAGTTGCTCCCGTTCCAGCCATTCCACCACCAACAACTAATACATCACACTCTTCATAATGGGTCTTATGTTTGGCCATTAATAATAAACTCCTTTTTTAAAAGACTCTTTTGGGACCGATGGTAATTCTTGATTAGTATTTAAACCCTCTGGCTCACTATATAACCTTTGTGAATTAATTTCTCCTTGATTGGGTGTGTCCCCTTCTGCAAGCTTAGGAATAAATTTTCCCCAAGGTTTAGTTGTTATAGGTGAGACGAAGTTTTTCTCTGTTCCATTTCTAAATTTTATTTTCCAAGAGATAGTTCCTTTTTCTTCTTCTCTTCTAACTCTAACACTGTGACCCATTGGGGCAAAATCAGCATACCCTCTCACATCAATAGCATGATTAGGACATGCTTTAACACACGAATAACATTCCCAACAAAAGTTTGGTTCAATATTTTTTGCACGTCTAATATTTTCATCAATGTGCATGATATCTGAGGGACAAATATCTACACAATGACCACAACCATCACATCTTGTCATGTATACAAAAGTTGACATAATTTAATTATCCTTTCTATGTAACATATTAATAGTGTTTTGGCTCTTCTCTTTTTATACCTAAGCCAAATTGTTCAGGCGCATCAGCTGGTGGAGGCAAATTATCTCTTGATCCATCAGCTTCAGCTAAATTTTTTTGAATAGCAGCTCCAGGTTTATAAAACATGTGTGCAAATTTTGACCAATATACACCACCAAATAGAATTAAATTAGCTGCAATAAATAAAACTAAAAATAAATAAGACAGACCTATTTGTCCATTAAATTGTGTGAAAGACCAAGCCAACCCGAATGTTGAACAAGCAAGTAACGCTAAGACAAACAAATCAGCTTTAATGATTCTGTACCAAGGATGAGCTTCAGCAGAAACGTCAACTCTTAAAAAAAACCAAAACCAATATCCTCCTAAGCATGTGAGTATTGCTCCGACATGCCAAAGCATTGACCAAGTTTGAGAACTTGGTTTATCAGTACCTGTATAACAAAAAACTAATATAGCTGAGGATACCCAAAATAAAATTGTACCATACATTCCTAGAACATGAGCAAGTCTCCTCTTTCCAAAACCAAGTTCTGAAGTTGTTCCAATATCCACTACTGTTGTTTTAGCAATAACAGAGACTCTTTCTCCTACACCTAGTTTTTTAGTTGCTGAAAGTTTTGCTTTTTTTGCATTATTAAAAAAATAAGTCAGATTTTTATGATGTATCATTTGAATAACTGTACCGATGACAATCAACAAAATCATAGCGACAATAAAAGATTGCATTGCCAACGGTGAAATTGACTCTGATAAAATTGAAAAAGGATTGTTACTTAACATTTCCGCCTTTGTTAAATTTTTAGAATTATTTTAAATTTTATATATTGTGAATCAATAGTTCAACCTCAAACTAAGGTCAATTTGTCTTTATTATACAAAATTAATTATTTCTTTTATAATGTTGTTTATTTGGAATTACTGACCTTACACCACCCTGAGGATTATCAACATCTCCCTCTCGTCTGGGAATCAAGTGAAAATGACAATGGAAGATAGATTGCCCGGATACTTTTCCAATATTTGTTCCTAAATTAAATCCTTTAACTGACTTGTCTTTTCTCATTATTTCATTCTTAATTATTTTAATAATATCATTACAGGCTATCAATTCGTCGTTAGATAGATCAAAAAAGTCTATCGTATGTCTTTTGGGAATAATAAGACAATGGTGTTCTGAAACTGGGTAAGAATCATAACTAGCATATGCAAGATTGTTATCATGAGTGTATCCTGTTTTTTTAACATTACAAAATAAACAAGGTTTGTTTGGATCTTTCATTCTCTTAAAATCTATATGAATTACATTTATTTATAGCTGTATTATAATGTTTTGAAAGAAACCTAAATTTTTCTAAATTTTTTCTTTTCCATTTAATCTCATTTATTGTTTTAACCGATGTAACACCTTTACCAGAACCTAATAACAATATTTCATCATAACTATTTATCTCTTTGAGGAAAATATCTTTTTTGATTATCTTTTTTATTTTTGTTTTAAAAAATTTATAAGTATTACCCTCATAATATCCTTTTCTAGGGGTAAAAAATTTTTGATCTTTCACAAATAATAAATTTGAGGTTCCAGTTTCCAATAATCTTTTATTAGATACCAATCCAATGTCTGATTGGGAATTATCCATTTTAGATAAATATGATAATATCTTTTTATATTTAAGGTTTTTATATTCAGGTTTTTCTCGTTTTAATTTTACTAATTTCAAATTAAAATTTAATTTTGGTTTAATTCTTTTTCTTAAAGATATCGAAATTATTTTTTTATTTAGGGCAATTCTTAATAAATGATTATATCTTTTCTTTTTGGATAAATTTTTTTTAATAATAGCTAAAATATCAGCTCGTAAAGATTTCTTAGTGATCTTATATTCTTCTAAGGATTTAATTAAATTATTTAAATGGTTTTTAAAAAATAAAATTTTTCCTGGCCTACCAAAAATCCACATCGTCGTGAAAATTCCATGATCTCCCCAAAGGTTATGAAATTCTATTTCCTCTAAATTTTTAAGCTGATAAGATTTTTTTAATAAGTATTTTGCCATTGATAGTTAAAAAAGATTCTGGATGAAATTGAAATCCATATATTTTTTCCTTTTGATTTTCAAATGCCATTGCGACTTTTGAATTTAAACATCTCATAGTTATCTCAAAATTATTAGATTTAAAAGGTTCTTGTAACTTTAAAGAATGATACCTTCCAACTTTAAATATTTTTCCTTTTTGAAATAAAGATTTATCATTAACTACTTTTATATTTGATTGAAAACCATGATATATCTTTTTCTGTTCAATAATCCTTCCACCTTCACAAAAAAGAATATGTTGAAAACCTAGACAAATGCCAATCATCTTTTTCTTTCCCTTAAATCTTTTATAGATTTTAGAGGTTATTGGATAATCTTTTGGGCTACCTGGCCCTGGTGAAAAAACTATTGATGAAGCTTGATGGATTTTTTTTTCACTAATCTCATTATAGTTATCACACTCAACTCTATCAAATAAAGCAAATTGGTGAACCACATTGTGAGTAAATGAGTCGTTATGATCTATCACATATATCATTTGAATAAATCAATTAGTGCTTTGGCCTTTAAAAAATTTTCATTAAATTCATGGTTGGCATTACTATCAACTACGACACCTGAAGCAACAGATATCTCTGACATATTTTTAAAATTTAAAATTGATCTAATAATAATATTAAATCTCATATCACCATTAAATTTTATATAACCAAAGCTACCTGTATAAATATTTCTATTTTCTTTTTCTTGATTATTTAAAAGATTAAGCGTGTTTATCTTAGGACATCCAATAACTGAACCACCTGGCATCATCGCTTTAATTATATCCACGTTATTGATATTTTTTCTCAATTTTCCCTTAATTAGACTTACGTAATGAAATAAGTCTTTATATTCCTCAACAATTTTTTGCTTTGATAGTCTTACAGTGCCAATCTTGCAAATTCTTGACAGATCATTTCGTTCCATATCTACAATCATATTATGTTCCTTGGTTTCTTTGAGGTTTTTTCTAAAATAATTTAATGCTTTTGACTTATTAAGATTTTTTGTTTTTTTTACTGTTCCAGCAATTGGTTTTGTAGATATTTCTGAGCCTTTTTTTATTATTAAATTCTCGGGTGAACAACTAACTATTGAGTAGTTCTTGTCTTTAATCATAAAAGCCTCTGGAGCTAAATTTGTCTTAGATAACCTTGAAAAAAAATCTAATGGATCTATTTTAGATTTAGTTTTATATTTGGTGCAAATTTTAATTTGATACGTTTCTCCACTTCTAATTTTTTTTTTAAATTTATTAAATATTTTTGTATAGTTTTTTTTATTTATATTTATTTTAAAACTTCCAGACTCAAAATCTCTTTTAAAATGACTAAGGTTGTTACTTAATGTGATTTTTTTTTCTGGTTTATAAAAAATACCTTTCGGAAAATTTAAATCTTTTTGTTTAGGTAATTTTATATCAATTAAATTATTCAAAAGTTCGTAGCCAAAAAAACCAATATAAAGATCAGTATTTTTTATTTTTTTTTTATTTTTTTTCTTCAAAAAACTTTGAATATTTTTATTGTTTAAAACAATTTTTTTTGAAAAATTTGTGTAAAGATCAAATCCTGTTTGAGATTTGTATATAATATAAGGTTTCCCCGATTGATCTAATTTTGCTAATTGATTTGATTTGCTCAATTTATTCTGTTTTTAATCTTAAAACTGGTTCTTCCCTAATTGGAAGATGGATTATTGCAGCGAATATGGATAAAGCAATTGCTAAATACCACGCGTAATCATATGACCCATATGTATCATGAAATAATCCACCCAAATAAGCTCCAAAAAAAGATCCAATTTGATGACTTAAAAAAACAATACCGTATAGAAGACCCAAATATTTAGTACCAAATAAATGAGCTACTATTCCACTTGTAGCTGGAACTGTTGAAAGCCATAAGAAACCAAAACTTGCTCCAAATAAGAATGCATTAATATTACTTGCAGGAAGGAATATAAACAGTGCAATCGAAATACCCCTTAAAAAATAGATCGCACTCAGTATAATTTTTTTGCTCATCTTCGCTGAAAGATAACCACTTAATAATGAACCAAAAATATTAAAAACTCCGATTAGAGATAATATTGCTGCAGCTGTCCAGTCCTCTAATCCTCTATCAACTACATACTTTGGAACATGAGTTCCAACTAAAGTTATATGAAAACCACAAACAAAAAATCCTGATACGAGTAAAATATAACTCTTGGTTTTAAATGCCTCTGAAAGAGCTTCTTTAAATGATTGGTCAGAGGTTTCTTCAACCTTTTCTGAATCTGATGGAGATCTTACAAAATATGCCGCAACTAATCCTGATAATAGAAATAAACTGAATATATATAACGTATAATTCCATCCAAACTCATTCAATGAATAATTTGTAAAAATTGGTGAAAGAAAATAACCAAATGACCCTATTGCAGTTACAAAACTCATAGCAATTGTTCTTGTTGATAATGGAAAATGTTTTCCAACAATTGACATTGGAATACTGATCGCTGTACCACCAAGTCCAATTCCAATTAATAAACCCATATGAATTTGAAAAAATATTCCAGTGTTAGGCCCCGTGTATAAAAAATAAATACCTAATGTATAAAAAATAAACGCTGTAATTATAGCAATATGTCCACCATATTTATCTGCAACTGCCCCAAAAATAGGGCCTGTGATACCCCACATAAGCATTTGCATTCCTATAGCAAAACCAAAGGCGGTATTACTGATCTTTAAACTTTCATTAAAATCCATAAAAAATAGTCCGAAAGTTTGTCTCACTCCTAAAGAAATTAAAACAACGAAACATGCGGCTATTAAAGTTACAATTGCAGTTTTAGATTGAAAAAATTTTTCAGAAATCATCTTAAATATCTTAACGCTTGTTTGATATCCTGAATTAAGTCTTTAGGGTCTTCTAGTCCTATATGCAATCGGACTAAATGTTCATCTTTTAACAAATTTATATATTTTCTTTTTCCTGTTTCTCTAAATTCTTGATGTAATACCAAACTTTCAAATCCACCCCAGCTATATCCATAGCCAAATAGTTTAAGCGAATTTACAAATTTTTTGACTGATTTGGCACTACTTGATTTTATTTTTAAACCCATTAAACCTGACGCACCTGAGTAATATTTTTTCCACATTCTATAATTCTCTGAATTTTTTCTAAATGGATAAAGTAACTGAATTTTTTTATTTTTTGATAAAAAAGCTGCTATTTTTTTTGCATTCTCACTATGTCTATCTAATCTCACATCAAGAGTTCTCAAACCTCTTGTAATTAAATAAGCATCATCCGGACCCAGTCTTAAACCTGTAATTTTTTCTGCAGCTTTTACTTTATTAAAAACTTTTTTATTTACAGCCAAACTACCTCCCATCACATCAGAGTGACCAGAATAATATTTTGTTGCAGAAACAATTGACATGTCAAAACCTAATTTCATTGGTTTCAAGTAATATGGAGTTCCCCAAGTGTTATCGATCGCCGTAAATATTTTATGTTTTTTTGCGATTGAAATGATTTTACCTAAATCTTGAAAATCAAAAGTATTACTTCCTGGATTTTCTACAAAAATTAATTTTGTTTTTTTCGTTATATTGTTCTCTAATGTTTTTAAATCATGAGGATTATAAAAAATAGTCCTTACATTAAATTCTTTTAAATAGTTTTCTGTAAGAATTCTTGTTGGACTATAAACAGGGTCAGCAACTAACATTTCATCTCCAGGTCTAACGACACTAAATATAGCCAAAAAAACTGATCCAAAACCTGTGGGAGTTGTGAAAACGTGATAACTATCTTCAAGCTTAGTCAATATTCTTTGTAATATATAAGTTGTTGATGTTCCTTGTCTTCCATAATCAAAGTGACCGCCTGTAGGTTTTTTTTGAGCTTTAACTTGTGTCTTTCTTATGTGTTGCATTGACTTAAAGATTATTGTTGAAGCTCTAACCACTGGAGGGTTTACTGATTGATTATGAAAATCTTTTGCTGTGTGCTTTAAGAATGTTTTAAAAGATTTAACCATAAAAAATTTGATATGATAAGTTGACAATGCTATATCCGTATGAAAAATTCAATAAATTAATGAAAAGGATTTAATGAGTTACCCAAAGAAACATAGAGGCAGAAGAAAAATGGGTTCTAAAAAGAGAAGAGCTCGAAAAAAGAATAAGAAAAAATAGCTTATTCTTTTATCCAACCTCCTCCTAAAACTTTATAACCCTGAGAGTCTTTGTTGTAAAAAACACACGCTTGACCTGGAGATATACCATCCTCAGATATATCTAACTTTACATTTGCGCTACTATTCTTAGCTAATTTAACTTTAGCACCTAATAATTTTCCAGTAGATCTGACTTTTACATAAATATTTTTTTCAAATTCCTGTTGTTCAGATAATAAATTAACATCTTTTAATAAAATTTCTTTTTTTCCTAAAAACTCTCTTGGACCTACAATGATCTCATTTTTATCGGAATTTATCTTAACAACATAGAGTGGTTCATCATTCGAAATCTTAATACCCTTTCTTTGACCTATAGTAAAATTTATTATTCCATCATGAACACCAATAACTTTTCCTTGTAAATTTTTAATGTTACCTTTTTTGAAAGAGCCTGGTCTGTATCTTTGTATAACAGATGTATAATCGCCATTAGGAACAAAACAAATATCTTGGCTATCGGGTTTATCTGCAACATTTAAATCTAACTCTTGTGCTATTTCTCTAGTTTCACTCTTGTGCAAGACTCCTAAGGGAAATCTTAAATAGTCTAGTTGATCTCTTGTGGTATTGAATAAAAAATAACTTTGATCTCGATTTTCATCAATTGCTCTATACATGTTTGTAGTGTTATTTGCGGTAACACTTTTTACATAATGACCTGTAACTAAGGCATCAGCGTTTAATTCCTTTGAAAATTCAAATAGATCTTTGAATTTCACCGTTTGATTACATTGCACACATGGTATTGGTGTTTCACCTTTTAAATAGCTATCTACAAAATTATCAACAACACCTTGTTTAAATTTATTTTGAAAATATAAAACTTTGTGTTCAATATTAAGCTTATTAGCAACTCTTTTAGCATCCATAATATCTTGACCTGAGCAACATTGTTTTGATTTTGCTACCTCTTTGCTGTCATCATAGAGTTTTAAAGTGATACCAATAACATTATAGCCATCTTTTTTCATCATACCCGCAACCGTTGAGGAATCTACACCACCTGACATAGCAACAACGACTTTCGTATCCGATGGTTTTTTGTTTAAGCCAATAGAGTTTAATTGTTTATTCATTTGCTGGTATTTATACTCATTTTTACTATAAATAAAATAGAATGATTTTAGATTTTGAGCCTGGAGATAAAGTAAAAAATCCAGCAAATAAAGAATGGGGTGTTGGTCA
>CACMKP010000006.1 GCA_902614355.1 uncultured Pelagibacteraceae bacterium | reverse complement strand
GATTGTTTTACCTTTAATGATGAGAACTCAATTTTAGAAATTAGATTGAATGAAATGACTAAATGGGTTGATTTTTTTGTAATTGTAGAATTTGGAGAAAATCACCAAGGGAAAAAAAAAGGAAAGAAAATTGACCAAAGAATTTTAAAGAAATTTGAAAATAAAATTAGATATTTTTATGTAGAAAAATTTAATGAAAATATGAGTTCCTGGGAACGTGAGAATTATCAAAGAAATTATATTCAAAATGGTTTATATGATGCGGATAATGATGATATTGTAATTATCTCAGATTTAGATGAGATACCTAATTTAACTAAAATTAATTTAAATGATTTAAATAATTTTATTTATGTATTTAAACAAATCAATATTATGTACAAATTTAATCTTGTAAGAGATTATAATTGGTATGGCTCCAGACTCTGCAAATTAAAGGAACTTAAATCTCCACAATGGTTAAGATCTTTAAAGGTCCATAAAAGATATAGCTACCTGCGTATCGATAAATTTTTTTCAAAAAATTACACTCATAATTTCAAAATAATAGAAAATGGTGGTTGGCATTTTAGTTGGATTAGAAATATAAATGAAATAATTGAAAAGCTGAATTCTTTTGCACATTTAGAGTTTAATAATAATAAGTTTAAAAATAATGAATATATTTCAAAATGTCTAAAAGAAGAAATTAATTTTATGGATACAAATGAAAAATTGAAAAAAATTGATTTGAGTTTACTTCCCGATTATTTAATTTCTAACAAAGAAAAATTTAAAATATATTTAAAATAATACAAAATTTTATCAATTTAATTAACCATGTGTCCTAACATTGACTTCTTATCTATGTTTCTCGTCTTAACTGTTCTATTTTAATTTTTTTTTGAAGACTATTATTTTGGTCGTATAAAAGGTTAAATTTAATTTTTTTGTTTGTTTTTATTGTAATATTTTTTGCATTCCTAACTTCTATATTATCGGCAACTGCGCTTATTGGTCTTTTTTTTGAATTCAAATTTTTAATAATTATTTTTGAATTATCCTTAATAATTTTCCCTTTCCATCTTCTTGGTCTAAAAGGACTTATGGGTGAAATAGATAATTTTTTAGAATTCAAACTAAGAATTGGTCCATGAACTGAGAGATTATAAGCTGTGCTTCCAGCTGGAGTTGAGACTAAAACTCCATCTGAAACCAACTTTTTAATAATTAATCTAGAACCTTGACTTATCGATATAGTAGCTGCTTGTCTACTTTGTCTTAAAATTGAAACCTCATTTATTGCTAATGACTTTTTTATATAATTATTTTTATTTTTAACTTTCATTTCTAGTGGAGAAATAGAAACTATATTGGCTTTTGATAAGTTTCTTAAAAAATTTTTTGAAGAAAACTTATTCATTAAAAAGCCATAATTTCCAGAGTTTATTCCATAAAAAAAAGTTTTAGAATTAATATTTCTTTTTAATGTTTGAAGCATAAAACCGTCACCACCTATAACGATTATAATATTCAGTTTATTTGGTGAAAAATATTTTAATTTTTTTAATAATATAGATTTTATTCTTAATGATTTCTGGTTTTTATCACTTATTATTTGAATATTTTTTTTCATTTAGTTAATCTTTAATAATCACTCTACAAGACTTATCAACACCAATCATTAATACGTTTTTATTTGAAAAGTACTCATCCACAGCTTTTCTACAACCCGGAAAATCTCCATAATCATCAATTATTAAAACACCTTTTTGTGACAAAAGTGGGTAAAAAGTTTCAAGTTCAATTTTTGTACTTTCATAAAAATCAGTATCAAGTCTAAGTATTGATATTTTTTTAGGTAAATTATCTTTTTCTATCAAGGTGTTTTCAACTTTACCTTTTATAAAAATTAAATCGTCTGTATTTGAAAATAATTTTTTTGAAGAATTTAAAACATCCTCTAATGATGCTTTTGTCCAAGGCTCGTTTTTATTCTTAAATTCATTATAAACCTCATTGGCTTTTAAACCATCATGTACCGAAGGTTGAGACATTCCCTCAAAAGTATCATATCCATAAAGTGATCTTTTTATATTATTATAATATTTTTCTTGAATTTTTTTCACCAAAAATAAATTACCACCTCTCCATATTCCACATTCTACAATATCACCCTCTATCTGATTTTTATTAATATAATGAACAGATTTAATTAGAGTCCATCTTCTGACCAAAGGTGTTAATGAGTACTCATCGATAAAATTAATCAACTTTTTATTTTCGTCATCTATTTCAGGAATATTGTCTATCCAAAAGTCCTTTTTTTTTAAAAAAGGTTTTTTAATAACTCTAAAAAAATTTCTTATCTTTCTACTAAATTCATTCATTCATGGTGCCCTCGGCCAGACTCGAACTGGCACTCCGCAAGCGGCAAGGATTTTAAGTCCTTTGTGTCTACCAATTTCACCACGAGGGCATTAATGAATTTCATGAGTGTTTATGCCAATATTTATAATTGAACAAGATGAATAAGTAAATTTTTTTTATTTTATCTCCCTAGTTTCTAGTCTAGTTCTAGTTATCCCATATTATCCTATAAAGTTTTAGTGAATTTACTAAAATGTATTTACAATTTCTAGGGTTGCACCATATTCAGGTATTTGATTCATCAAGCTATAATTCGAACTCATTCTGATATCAAAACCATTTAAATCTCTCTTGTAACTTAAGGATGCTTTGTCATTATCTAAAGTCATAGCATATTCAATATCGTCTGTTGGTATAAAACTAAATCCTAAATATAAAGTATCGCTATGAGCATTATCACTTTGATTTCTCTCATAAATAGTCATTATAGAAAAACCATTATCGGTTACCAAATCAAATCCAATATTTGCTCTTAAATTTTTAGAGTCTTGATCAATTGATTTTGTATATTCTGTAGTTTCCGATAGATAACGATAAGTAGCGTCTGAAGACGGACTAAAATCTACTCCGAGCTCTAATCCACCATTTGGTTTAAACGTGAAAGAATTATAATCTAAAATATCACTTATGGTAAAACCAGCAGATATCATTCCAGTTTCAATTGTTTGAGCTTTGTAAACTAAGGCTGCAGGACCTTTTTCTCTATATTCGGATAATTCTGTATAGCTTAAATCAATTCTGAAATTAGGAGTAATATTCAAATCTTCTTTTTTATATGTTTTTAAGTAGTTAAGTGAACCAAATATTTGTGCACCATCTCTTTCTCCTGTTCTAGTACTACCTCCTCCTTTTCTAATATGATCAGTCTTTAAAGTGCTCACTCCAATGATACCTTCAGTAAATTTTTCATCATCATGAGGAAAAGTTCCATAAACAGATAAACTAAAAGACTCAGTATCTAAATTAGTCCCAGATGTGCCGACATCAACATCATCATTACCAAATCTAAGAGCATAACCATATAATCTATTTTTGCTTATCTTTTTATCCATGCCAAGTGTAATGCCCTTGGTATTAATTTTTTTAGATGATGAAGTAGATGTATCTCCAGTTCTACCAATACTTACACTACCCTCACTCCAAAATGACCAATGATCTGATAATTTGTCTAGAACTTCATTTGTTTTATTTGATATAGGAATAATGTTAGAAAGAGATGCCATCATTGAATTAGAAAAATTTAATCTAATATTTTGGTTACTTAATTGATCATTATTTCTATGTCTTCTTAACCAATACATACGGTTAAGGACTGGAGTACTTGCTTGAATAGCAATTTGCTTTGCTGTTGCAGTTTGAGACTCGATTGAGCTTAAAATATCTTTACCCTCATCAGAAGTGGTTATTGGATCATCACAAGCATCATCAATTACACTCCAATCACAACTTAGGTTAAATTCATGAACTTTATCATTATCATCATCAATGATAAACATTTTACTTCCATCATTACTAAACACAACTTCTCTTGAATCTCCACTAACAGAACTTACAGTATAAGTGCCTTCAAGTGATAAAGTAGAAACATCATAAGGTGTAGTTAATTTAAACTGATACATCAAATCTAGTGCTAAAGATGGAACTTCGGAATTCATTAATGTAATGGTATACATTTTAGTACCATCGTAATTAAAAGTAACTCCATCTATGTGATTTTGAAAAGAAATTAGGTCTTCAGTATTAAGTTGAGTAACTGTGGAGCTAAGATCAAATGCTGTATCTAGTGAAAATTCATTAACACGCACTTGTGAATTATTTCCTACACCAGCAATAAACATTCTGGTACCATCATTATTAAATGCAATTGAATTAGCTCTTTGTTCTTTACCAATGAGACTATAAAAGCCATCAAATGAAGCAGTTGAAACATCAAATGCAGTGGTTAGTGACCAGTAATCTACTGACCTTCTACCACCATGGTTAACAATAAACATTTTTGTTCCATCGTTATTGAACACTACTTGTGTTGGTACATGAGAGTCATTACCTCCACTTACATGTACTACTTTAGTATTATTTACGGTTGCCGTTGAAATATCATATGCGGTAGTTAATGTATGTTCGATAACTGCATCGACTTTTAATTCACTTCTTAAAGTATACATTTTTGTTCCATCATTATTGAACGTTAATCCAAAATAAGTGGATGCCTCGATTGATTTGCTTTGCACAAAGGTTGGCTCCGCTATAGCTTTTGAAAAAAATAAAGCTAAAAAAAATACAATGTAATGAATTTTATAAATATTTTTCACAACAATTAATCATCAATACCTCATAAAAATTAGAGAAATGAGCGTTAAAATTTAAAACATTACAGTTGAAATGTCTAGGTAGGACAAAATTCATGATGAATAAACATCTTTAATAGTTATTATTATTTAATGAAAAGCAATATTGTTAAATCTCATTTAAAAAAAAAGTCACAGGCAAAGCTTGCTCTATCAATTAGCCTATTTTTCGTGCTTTTAACCGCAACTGGATACCTCTTTAATTCTAAAGAAGTAATTTTTTTATTTTATATTTTTTGTTTTGTATTTCTCTACAATTTAGTAATCCAATTTTTATTAGAAAGGTTTGATATTAAATCATGATAAAAACACTTTTTAAATTAAAGATATTAAAATTAATACTAATTGGTGGGGTATCAACGGCTTATGTTTTTAAAAAATACTGTGATCAAAAAAATGAAGTTAAAAGTAAAAAAGAAAAAAAACTTTTAAATTAAAAGGAATACCAAACAAATCATTTGAACAAAATTAATTACTACAGATATAAAGTGTGAATATTTAAATTTCTTATCCTGTTTTTCGTCTCTATATTTATTAATTAATGGCATTAATAAATAGTTTGATGTGGCGAATAAGATTGTTATCAATAAGATTAGATAAAAATCGACGCCTAATTTACTTAAAAATAAAAATATTAGTAGAACAACAAAGCTAATCGCTAAATTAACATTATAATAAAAAGGAAATATTCTTCTAATAAACTTTCGAGCATTATCTTCATCTAAAGTAGTAAATACTACTGGAGCAATCACAAACGAGAAAAATAACATTATCCCTAAAATCATTGCTATTAAATAAATACTAAGTTGTTCAATCATAAATTACTCTTTTACACTGCCAGCTGTAAGACCACTGACTAAATATTTTTCAAAATATATGAAAATAAAAAGTACAGGTAAAGTTACAATTACTGAACCTGCCATTAAGTATTGACGTGGTGTTTCTGCATCCCCGCTTAGATATTGAATGGCTCTAGATAAAGTAAAGGACTTAGGACTATCTAAAAACATCAATGAAAAAAGAAACTCGTTCCAAGCTATCATAAAGACATAGAGTGCAACGGATGCAATAGCCGGCAAACTTAAAGGAATAATAATCTTTAAAATTATACCAAACCAATTTTGACCATCCATGATGCCAGCATCTTCAATTTCTTTGGGAATACTTTTGAAATATCCTTGCAGCATATAGATAGCAACTGGTAAGGTTGTGGCTGTATAAACTATCAATAAACCAAAGATTGAGTTTCTTAATCCAAGTTGACTAAACACTGTATATAAAGGGATCACTAACACTATAGCTGGAAACATATAAATAATTAAGATCGAAGTTGATAAAAAGTTTTTGCCGAAAAAATTTAATCTAGCAACGGCATAAGCTGCTGGTATTGCAAATAATAATGTGACAATAACAGTTCCGATAGAAACTGCTGAGCTTATTAAGATATATCTACCAAAATTATAAGTTTCAAAGATTACAAAATAAGATTTAAATAACTCAGCTAAGCTTTTGGTAAAATCTAGACTAAAATCTAAAGGATTAACTAATAAAGCGATCTGAGTTTTAAAACTGGTAACTAGCATAATGTAAAATGGGAATAAGATTACAAATGCAAAGAAAACGATGCCAAATAAGGTAATAAAATCGAAAATAATTTTTTCAGATATAAAATCTTCCTTTAAAGATTGCGTACTATATTTTTTGAGTTTGTTCGTAAAAAATAAAGTGATTAAGAAAACTCCAAGAATATACCAGTATGGAGATGCTTCATTTAAGTAAAAATACAAAAATGAAAATATAAATGATATTGAAAAAATCTTTATTAAGTGATTAATCTTATTGCCAATTAAGACAAATGCTAAAGACAATAGAATACCAATCAAAAAAATAGGAGTGACGTTTAAATTGGTAAAACTTAAACCTTGCAGTGTAGCCATGATTTTCCAAATTGACAAAATACATGTCAGAAAAAAAGATGAAATAATCAAAAATATTGCAAGAGACTTAAACTTCATTAGCCCTCTTTCCAATTAATCTAAAATAAATAACCATAAAACTTAAAAGTAACATCACAATAACTATTGAAACAGCAGAGCCCATCCCAATATCTGATACTGCAAAGCCTTGTTGATAAACATTGATAGGTAAAGTTCTTGTACCTGATGCCCCACCCGTTAATAAAAAGATATCTTCAAATTTATTAAAGTTCCAAATAAACCTAATCATAAATAAAATTGAAATGATGGCTGTAATTTGAGGCAGAGTAATATGGATAAATTTTTGAATTGGGCTTGCTCCATCCACCTCCGCTGCTTCATACAAACTTTGTGGTATTGCCTGCAATCTTGCTAGAATAAAAAGAAAAGCGAGTGGAAAGTAGCGCCAAATTTCAAAAAAGATAACTGTGGTTAAAGCCAACCTTAATTTAAATTCAAATCCTAAAATACTCATGGTTATGTATTTTTGGCCTAATAAATTTATTGGTTGTTCAATAATATTAAAATTAATTAATAATGCATTTAAAGTTCCACTATTAGGATCTAATAATAAAGTCCAAGTATAAGCTAAAGCAACTACAGGGCCCACATACGGAAAAAGTAAAATACCTCGCATATAGGTTCGACCTCGAATGTTTTGATTAACTAATTGTGCTGCCAAAATTCCAAAGATAATTGCACCTACTGTGCCAAAAAAAGTGAAGTAAAATGTTGTTAAAAGTAATTCAACAAAATTATTTTCATAAAAAACTTTTTTAAAATTTTCTAAAGTAAAATTTGTAGTCAGTAGTGGATTATCCGCTTTCCCACTTAAAATTGGTTTTTGAGATTTAATTATTTTTTTGTCAATTATTTCACCTTTGTTATTTACTACAGTTATTTCAAAATTCTCCCTATATTTCGCCTGCCAATTTCCAAAGTTACAAACAATCTTTTTAGATTGAAAATTACATCTTGGATCAAGATTAATTGGTGAAACATTTGTAGGAACTTTATCTTGAAACTTAACATTTCTTATTTCTTGAATTAATGAACTATTTCTTAATTTATAGATAATTTTTAATTCTGATTGATTTTCTGAAATTGATTTAACAATTTTCTTTGCTCTAGGTTCTGGAATTCTAATATCTTTTAATTCAATGTCTTTAAAACTAATCCAGACATTTGCAAATATAGGAAATAATACAATGGCAAAAACTAATAAGACTGCAGGTAAGACTAAAGTGTAAGCAGTTCTTTTTTCTAATTTTGATAATGAATCACTCATAATAAAAAGCGGATAATAAAATATTATCCGCTCTTTATAAATTTGTTATTTAAAACTTAGCTAATTCAGCGTTAATTTTCTTAACTGCTTCATCAACTGAGATTTGATCATCAATATATTCTCTAGTGATTCTGTTTAAGAATTGAGAATTAATGATTTTTGATGCTCGAGATAGTTCACCTTCTTTAACACCCCATCTGTTGGCAGTATCTAGACCTGCAACGATGTTATCAATAACATCTGCAGAATAAAGATCCGTTAAAGGAGCTTTTCTATCAACACCTACAGGTAATTTACTCCAAGCTTTAGTGTAAGCACTAGGATCACTTTTATTTCCTCTTCTCACTGGAAATTTTCCTTCCGGAGCGATTCCTAATGTAGCCGTATAACCTTCACTCATAGAGTACTCTATGAATTTTTTAGCTTCATCAGTATCTGCATCCGCAGTTATTCCAAAGTATCTTACATCCGCCCAAGCAGCTCCTTTTCTATTGTTAGGTCCACTAAAATTAGTAATGAAACCTGTTTTAGAAGCTAACTCTGATGATGTTGGATCACTGTTTATTGTAGGTGGAGCAGAGTCTCTTAAACCTGCTAATTCATCCATAATAAATGGTGACCAAATAATCATTGGTGTTTTTCCCGCAAAGTATAATGCTCTAGATTGTTTCCAGAACAATTCCCCTGGAGGACTGGCTTTTGCAATTACTTTGTAAAATTCTAAAGAATTCTTTAAAGCTTTACCTTGCTTTTTAGTTCCACCTTTCTTAACAAAATTTACTCCATTCGCTAAAAGTACATGTTCAAGTACCTGGCTCATAAAATTTTCGTCTGTTTTCGTAGCAGCTACAAAACCAAACATGTCATTACTTGACAATGTGTTAACAGCTTTAACTATGTTAGCGTAAGAAGTTGGTGCCTCTAAACCAGCTTTTTCAAATAGGTCTTTTCTGTAGACAACCATTTGTGTCCAGCCATCAACTGGAACAGCTGCAATTTTTCCACCTTTCTTGGCCATATTTAATGCGCCTGGTGCAAATGTTTTCTTGCCTAAAGACTTAACTACAGCGTTATTGGCATCAACATCTAATATGCCTGCTTCAGCCCATGGTAAAACATATTGCAATGTGTGATAAATCACATCTGGAAGATCTCCAGCTGCTGCTGCTGCAGTAGCTCTAGTACCAAGATCTTTCTCCTCAATAGGTATGACCTCAACTTTAATTCCAGTTTTTGCCTCAAATGCTTTAGCCATTTCCTCTTGTTTTGCCATTCTCGCTGGTTGAACCTCTGTGGTCCAAAATTTGATATCTGCAAAACTAGTATTAGAAATTAAAAATACTAGAACAGATATATTAATTATGATTTTTTTAATCATTCGTACCCCCTCTTTTATTATTTCCCCAAACACTCGAGATTTTTTCATTGCGATAAATCTAGCAGTGTAATAAATTTTTAACAACATTTAATGGTTAGTTAAAATCCTCTTAAATCTAATAAATGTCTAAAATTACAATTAAAAATCTCGAAAAATCTTTTAACAACAATAAAGTTATAAAAAATTTTAACATAAACATTGGCGATGGAGAGTTTATTGTTTTAGTAGGTCCTTCAGGTTGTGGAAAATCAACTTTATTAAGGATGATTTCAGGATTAGAAAGTATTGATCAAGGAGAAATTTACTTAGATACAAAATTAATTAATAATCTAATTCCTTCTAAACGTGAAATTGCAATGGTTTTTCAATCATATGCTTTGTATCCTCACATGAATGTTTTTGAAAATATGTCTTTTGGACTAAAAATGGAAAAAATTCCAAAAAATGAAATTCATGATAAAGTCAAAAGTGCAGCTGCTACACTTCAAATAGAAGATTTGTTAGAAAGAAAACCTAAGCAACTTTCCGGCGGACAAAGACAAAGAGTTGCAATTGGAAGAGCAATTACAAGAAATCCAAAAGTATTCTTATTTGATGAGCCCTTATCAAACTTGGATGCAGCTTTAAGATCTGAAATGAGAGTTGAGATATCTAAATTACATAAGAAATTAAAGTCAAATATTATTTATGTAACTCATGATCAAATAGAGGCGATGACATTAGCTGACCGAATTGTGGTTCTTAATAATGGAATTATTGAACAGTTTGGAACACCTAATGATATATATTCAGATCCAAATAATATTTTTGTAGCCGAATTTATTGGTTCTCCAAAAATGAATATTATCAAAATTAACAAAGATCAGATTATCAATTCAAACACAATAGAACTCTTTAAAAATAAGATAACTTTTGAAAATTTTGAGTTTAAAGATGAAATTTATTTAGGAGTTAGACCTGAAAATATAAGCATAAACAATGATCATGAAATCAAGTTAGATGTAAAAGTAGATTTAATTGAAAATTTAGGTTTTGAAAAAATTATTTATACAAAAATTTCTGGAAATGAAATCATAATCAAATCTTCAGAAAATGTGACTGGACAGTCATCAAAAATTTCTTTTTCAAAAGATAAAGTATTATTTTTTGATAAATCAAAAAAAAGGATAAGATAGTCTCATTGAAAAAGAAGAATTCACTAATAATTTTTACTGATCTTGATGGTACTCTATTACACAGAGAAACATTTAAATTTGATCCAATTAAAGATTATATTAAAGAACTTATTAACAACGAAATAATTATCATTCCAAATTCTAGCAAAACTGAAAAAGAAATTGAAAAATTTAATGAGGAGCTAGGTGTTGAGCTTCCTTATATTTCAGAGAATGGTTCTTCAATACATGGATTAAACTTAATCAACTCTAATTTTCCGAACAAAATCATTTTGAGCAGAGAAAAAGAAGAATTGTTAAAAATTTTTAATTTAAAAATACCAGAGAAGATAAGGGATAAATGTCTTTTAATTTCTAAACTAGATAAAAAAAGACAGGAAATAATTTTTGGACAAAAGGATGCTAAACTTAAGGATGTTTTGAACAGAAAATATACTTTACCATTTTTATTTAGCGGAGAAAAAAAAGAGAAAAATAGATTATTAAAAATTTTAAGTTCTAACTCATTAACTCTACAGGAAGGTGGACGTGTTTCAAATCTTTGTGATAACGTCAATAAAGTGAAATCAATGAATAAAGTTATTAGAATTCTAAAAAAAACCAAAGACAAAATAAAAACAATTGCTGTTGGTGATAATTATAATGATCTAGATATGTTAAAAAATTGTGATGTGCCTTGCTTAGTTTTTAATGATCAATTTAAACTTGACCAAATTAATATTGATAATCTTATATTTTCTAATAAGCCATCTCCTGAAGGCTGGGCTGATGTGATTAAAAAGGCTCTAGATAAATTAAAATATAATGTCTAAAATTTAATATGAGTGAATTTTCTCAAAATGGAATAATCTCGACTTTGCATGATTTTGGGACAAGATCTACGACAGAAATTGAGAAAGACTTATTAAAATTTTCTAAAGAGAGAAAGATGGAGTTAATTTTACCCTGTCTTTATTCAGAGCTAGAGGGTAACGCTTTACCTAATATTGTAGAGGAAATTAGTAAAACAAAATATTTAGATCATATTATTGTTGGTCTTGATAAAGCCAATGAGAAACAAGCAAAAAAAGCCTGGAAATTTTTTAAAAAACTCAAAACACCCTTCTCTCTTCTTTGGAATGATGGACCTGAGTTAAAAAAACTTGATAAAGAATTAAAAAAAAAAGATCTGGCACCAAGTGAACTCGGTAAAGGCAGAAATGTTTGGTATTGTATTGGAATGTCTATTGCAAGAGATACCGCGCGATCAGTTGCTCTCCATGATTGTGACATCAAAACTTACGATAGAAGGATGTTGGCTAAACTTTTTTATCCAGTTGTGAACCCTCTTTTTAACTTTGAATTTTGTAAGGGATACTATCCAAGAGTTGCTAATGGAAAAATGAATGGGCGTGTTGCAAGATTACTTGTTTTTCCTTTATTAACTGCGCTTGAGAAAACTATTGGTCCGAGTAGCTATTTAGAATTTATGAAGTCTTTTAAATATCCTTTAGCTGGTGAGTTTTCTTTTAGACGGAATGTTCTACCAGAATTAAGAATATCTTCTGATTGGGGAATTGAAGTTGGTATTTTGTCTGAAATGCAAAGAAGTTTTTCACCACAAAATATTTGTCAGGTTGATTTAGCTGATACTTATGATCATAAACATCAAGTTTTATCTAGTGACGATGAAACTAAAGGTTTATCTAGAATGTCCATTGATATAATAAAAACATTTATTAAAAAATTAGCTACTCAAGGAAATACATTCGGTAGAGAAAAATTCAGATCTTTAAAGGCAACCTATTATAGATCTGCCTTAGATTTAATCGATATTTATCGAAGTGATGCATATATGAACGGATTAAAATTTGACTCTCATACAGAAGAAAAAGCTGTTGAATTATTTGCTATAAATATAATGAAAGCTGGAGAAGCCTTTGTTCTCAATCCAATGGATACACCTTTTATACCTACATGGAGTAGAGTTAAAAGCGCGATACCTGATTTTTTAGGAAGATTAGAAAAAGTTGTTAATGAGGATAACAAAAAATACAGTTAATGTTATCCAAAACAAACCAAAAAAAGATCTCCTCTAAACTAAATAATATTTATCAATCACACTGCAATAAAGAAGATGTTAATTTTTATACTAGCGAGATTGTAGAGCTTTTAAACCAATTCAACCGAAGAAATAAAAAAAAGAAAAAAAATATATCTGAAAAAACTTCAATGCTTATATGCTATGGTGATAGCATTTTTGCACAAAATCAAAAACATTCAATTAAGGTATTTAAAAACTTCTTTCAAAAAAGATTAAGTAAAAATTTTAACACTGTTCACTTTTTACCGTTTTATCCATCAAGCAGTGATAGTGGCTTTGCAGTAAAAGATCATTACAAAATAGATGGTAAGCTTGGCAATTGGTCGGATATAAAAAGTTTTTCAAAAAAAAATGATGTCATGGCAGATATTGTCATAAATCATTCATCTGCAAGAGGTTTGTGGTTTAAAAATTTTTTAAAAGCAAAAAGACCCGGTAAAGATTATTTTTTAACTGTAGACTCAAAATTTAATACTTCAAAAGTTGTAAGACCAAGAGATCATAAACTTTTAAAAAAAATAAATATTTTTAACAGAACTGATTATCTTTGGCGAACCTTCAGTCCTGACCAATTAGATTTAAATTTTAAAAACCCAGCAGTGTTATTGCGCTTTATAAAGATCATGATTAATCTAATTAATCATGGAATAACTATTTTTAGGTTAGATGCAATTGCTTATCTTTGGAAAGAAAGTGGAACAAAATGTATTAACTTAAGTAAAACACATGAAATCATAAAACTCCTAAGAATGATTTCTGGCTTACTTAATACCCAAACCTTAATAGTTACAGAAACAAACTTGCCTGAAAAAGAAAATTTAAGTTACTTTGGAAAAAATGATGAAGCTAACTGGATATATAATTTTTCCTTACCACCTTTATTAATCCATGCTTTTTTATTTGAAAACAACTCTTATCTTTATAGTTGGAGTAAAAAACTTCCAAAAAGTAAAAATGGAAACTGTTATTTAAATTTCATTGCATCTCATGATGGAATTGGAATGAGACCCACTGAAGGATTATTAAGCAACAAAGTTTTAAAAGATTTTCTTAACAGGTTAAAAAAAAATGGATCAAAGTTTTCTTATAGAAAAATTCAAAATAAATCAAAAAAGGTTTACGAGGCAAATATAACGATATTCGATGCTTTAAAAAAAACTAATTATGATAATGGCAAGTTTGCATTTGAAAGATATATTTCTGCTCATTCAATTATGATTGCGTTCGAAGGAGTGCCTGCGATTTATTTCAACTCCATGTTTGGTACATCTAATGATGAAGCAAAATTTGTGATTACTGGAAATAATCGAGATGTTAATAGATATAAATGGAATTTAAAAAATATTTCAAACAAACTTAATAATAAAGACTCTAAAGAGAATTATTTTTATAAAAAAATTTCCAATCTACTGAGTATCAAAAAAAAACAAAAAGCATTTCATCCAAACGCAAGTAGAGATAATATTAATCTTGGACCAAAAATATTTTCTTTTAAAAGAAAAAGTATTGATAAAAAACAAACTATAATTTGCATAACAAATCTCTCATCAAAAATGCAATATTTTAGGTTAAATCAAGAGTTTTTAAAATATAAAGACTTATTAGGGAGTAAGATATTTTTTACACTTGATAAAAGAATTAAACTAGATCCTTGTCAAACTATATGGTTATCTAATAGATAAATTATTTTTCCCAATCAAATCTTGGAAAAGAATTAAAAATTTTAAATATACCATCTGACCATTGATTGCATACTTTGGAATATTCATCATCAGCAATATTCAAACATTTTTGTGAGAGAATTTTATATCCATCTTTTTTATAAACCACGAAATCTATTGGTGGCCCAACAGTTAAATCACTTTTTAAAGTAGAGTCGATTGAAATCAAAGCACATCTAGAAGCATCTCCTATAGATACATCAGGTTTTATAACTCTATCTAAAATTGGTTTACCATATTTTACCTCACCAATTACTAAATAAGGTTTACTATCCGCTGGCTTGATATAATTACCTTGTGGGTAAACCAAATAAAGCTCCATCGGTTGATTTTTAATTTGTCCACCGACTATAAAAGTTGATCCTAATAAAACTGTATCAGTGTTTATCCCTTTTGGCATTGAGTGCTCAACATTAAGAGATCCAACATAAGAGGCTATTTGATCAAAATCTTTACAGGTATTTAGATTCATTATTCCAGTTGTGTCTTTCAAATCTTTTTCAATAGACTTATATACAGCTTGAGAAGTGCCTAAATTTCCAGATGTAACAATAACTATTGTTCTGTCACCAACATCATACGTAAACATTTTAGAATAAATATTTACATTGTCTAATCCTGCATTAGTTCTTGAGTCTGATGCAAAAACTAGACCATCATTTGCTTTTATACCAATACAATAAGTCATTATTTTTAAGCAATATTTTTAAATTTGCATAATGTATAATCTATTTCTTACATAACAGGTATAACAATTATACAATTGAATTAATTGATTTAAAATTTGAGAATATTACATGGCTTCTAAATTATGGAAAGATTATAACGCCAAAAATGCATATGATGGTTATTTTACAGCGGACAATAAATTAAGAAAACATGCAAAAATAATATCAAGTATTTTAGAAAAGTATGGCAAAAATAGACTACAAGAAATTGAAAAAAATTGTCAAAGTACGATTAGTGCAAGAGGAATAAATTTTAGAGTTTACGCAGCAAATAATAGAGCTGAAGAAAAAAAATGGCCTTTAGATATCATCCCAAGAATAATTCCTAAAACTGCTTGGAACAAAATTTCCAAGGGTTTAAAACAAAGAGCTAGAGCTCTTAATCTTTTTATTGATGATATTTATAATCAAAAAAAAATTTTTAAGGATAAAATTGTGCCTGAAGAAATAATTCTTAAATCACCTTTTTATGTAAAACAGTGCGAAGGTTTTTCACCAAAGTTTAAAGCTTGGTCTAATATATCTGGGATCGATTTAATAAGAAATAAAAACGGAGAATATTTAGTTCTTGAAGATAATTTAAGAGTACCATCAGGTGTCTCTTATATGCTTGAGAATAGAATGGTTATGATGGATGTTTTTCCAGAACTATTTTCTAGATATAAAGTTTCATCAATTCACCAGTACACAAATAAATTATACAATTGTATGGTTGAGTGTATTCCAAAAAAGACAGCTAATCCTCACATGGTCGTTTTAACTCCGGGAATTTATAATTCGGCTTACTTTGAACATTCATTCTTAGCAGAGCAAATGGGAATTGCTTTAGTTGAAGGTAAAGACCTTTTTGTTGAAAATGATAATGTTTATATGAAAACTGTTAAGGGTCCTCTTAAAGTTGACTGTATATATAGAAGACTTGATGACAGCTTTCTAGATCCTAAGGTATTTAACAAAGATTCTTTGATTGGAGTTCCAGGTTTATTTAAATGCTGGTTAAAAAAAAATGTTGGTATCTTAAATGCAATAGGAACTGGGGTTGCAGATGACAAAGTTGTCTATTCGTATGTAAATAGAATGATTACTTATTATCTAGGTGAACAACCTTTGTTAAACCAAGTAGAAACATATTTATGTCATGAAGAAGATCAAAAAAAATATGTCTTAGAAAATCTATCTAAATTAGTTGTAAAACCTGCAAATGCCTCAGGTGGCTATGGTTTAATGATAGGACCCAAAGCGCCCAAAAAGGAAATTGAAGAGGTAAGACAGAAAATTTTAAAAAATCCAAGAGAATTTATTGCTCAACCACTAGAAGTGTTATCAACTGGTCCAACTATAACTAATAATAATATCGAGCCGAGACATGTTGATTTAAGACCATTCGTTTTAACAGGAAAATCAAATTATGTAACTTCAGGGGGACTAACAAGAGTAGCCTTAAGAAAAGGTAGTACTATTGTAAATAGTTCACAAGGTGGCGGATCCAAAGATACTTTAATTGTTGGTTGAAAAATATTTATTTAATAAGTGCTTTTTCCAAAAATTTTAAATCAAGTTTACAATCTTTGTACCCACGCTTGACTACGTTTAAATATCTTTCTGTTGGAAATCTAAAAGGTGTTTTTTTAGTCATGGTATAAGTCATTATTTTTTTTCCTTCATATAAAAAATAATATTTTTTATATAAAATAGGAAAATCTTCATAGACATCTAGTTTTTTTTCATCACTTTTTGATATTTCGAATAAACCACCTGGGACCATTGAATTTTTTTTGGGTTCAATGTCAGCTGCTCTATATTTACTTCGAAAAGTTAATCTGAAATCTTTTAAATTTATCTTTTTTAGAAAAATGCTATCCTTACATCTTCTTTTCATTTGAACATGATGAAGATTACTACCGTAAGCAAAGTAAAGCATTTATCTCTCTACAATTTCGATATCTTTTTCTTTTATAAATTTTAGAATTTGAGTATTGCAGTAGTCAATTTTAGATTGATTTTCAGATCTCAAAACAATCGATACACCTAGCTTACCAGCATGAAAAAAAGGATAACTTCCAATTTCAACATCTTGATTTTGATCTTGGACTTTCATTAGAGAATTAGCAATTTCACTTTCAACTGTTCTTAAATTAATTGTATGACTTAAAATTGGTTCTCCGCCAGCTAATTTATTCTTCAATCCTCCTAACATAGACTTCATTATTGATGGTACACCTGGTAAACAAAATACATTTTCAACACTAAATCCTGGAGCACCACTTGTTGGATTTAAAATTAATTCTGCATTTTCTGGCATCCACGCCATTCTTTGTCTACCTTCATTGAATTCCCCTTTTTTATAATAAGAATCTAAAATCTTAAAAGCTTCTTTATGTATTTTATATTTTTGATTAAAAGCTTTTGAAACGGACTGTGCTGTAATATCGTCATGCGTTGGACCGATGCCCCCAGTTGTAAAAACATAATCATTAGATTTTCTTAAAACGTTAAGAGTATCGACGATTGTTTGCTCTACATCAGGAATTACTCTTACCTCATTCACTTTTATGCCGATTGAATTAAGCCAAAGAGCTAGTGTACTAGTATTTGTGTCCTGAGTTCTCCCTGATAAAATTTCATTACCAATTATCAAAATTGCAGCGTTAACTTTTTTGTTTTTACTCATTATTATATGTATAATTTGAAAATGGAATTTACCAAGTCTTTAATAAAAGGCAAATTAATCAAAAGATACAAACGATTTTTTGTTGATGTTAAATTAGATAATCAAGTGGTTACGGCACATTGTCCTAACACTGGATCTATGAAAGGTTTATTAGATGAGGGAAATGAGGCTTATCTTTTAAAAAATGATGATCCAAAGAGGAAGTTAAAATACACACTTCAAATTTTAAAAGCTAAGGGAAATCTTGTTGGTGTAAATACTCATTTAGCTAACAAAATTGTTCACAATGGTCTTTTGAAAAACCTTATAGGTGAGTTAAAGAATAATGAAACAATTAAACCAGAAGTGTTTTTCAATAAAGAGACAAGATTCGACTTTTTAGCTGAAAAAAATAATAAAAAAATCTTTATAGAGGTAAAAAACGTAACGCTTTTTCGTGATAAGAAGACTGCTGAATTTCCTGATGCAATTACCTCAAGAGGATCAAAGCATTTACTCACCCTTATTGATGCCATAAAAAAAGGCTATAAAACGTACTTAATTTTTCTAGTGCAAATACAAAATATGGAAAACTTTAAAATAGCAAAAGACATAGACCCAGAATACTATAATAATTATCAGGTTGCTAAAAAAGCAGGAGTAAATTTTTTAGCGTATAGATGTAAAATTAGTTCAAAAAAAATTTTGATCGAAAAAAAATTAAGAATTATTAATGAATAATTATTCTGAAAAATTTGAAAAAATGAGAATTGCAGGAAACCTTGCTGCAAAAACTTTAGATATGCTCACTGAAAATATTAAAGAAGGTGTTGCAACAAGCTACATAGATAAACTTGGCTATGAATTTATAAGAGATAACGGGGGTCACTCTGCTCCACTTTTTTACAGAGGTTTTGAAAAATCATTATGTACATCTTTAAATCATGTTGTCTGTCATGGTATACCCTCGGACGATAGAATTTTACAAGATGGCGATGCTTTAAATGTAGATGTTACTGCAATCATTGATAATCATTATGGGGATACTAGTAGAATGTTTTGTATTGGCAAAACCTCAGTAAAATTAAATAATTTAATTGATGCTACTTATGAGGGAATGATGAATGCAATTAAAATTCTTAAACCAGGTATTAAACTTGGTGATATTGGACATGAAATTCAATCCTATGTCGAACAAAGAGGTTTTTCAGTTGTAAGAGATTTTTGTGGTCATGGAATTGGAACAGTGTTTCATGAAGCACCTAATATTTTACATTATGGTAACAAAAATACAGGTATGGAATTAAGACCAGGCATGACTTTTACAATAGAGCCAATGATAAATGCTGGAAAATTTGATACTAAAGTTTTGAACGATGGTTGGACTGCTGTTACAAAAGATAAATCTTTATCTGCACAATTCGAGCATACAATAGGAATAACTGAAAATGGTTATGAAATCTTTACAGAATCTGCTAAAGGATATACTAAACCACCATACAATTAATGATTAAAAGATACTCTCGTAAAGAATTAACAGACATATGGTCTGAAGAAAATAAGTATAAGATTTGGCTTGATGTAGAAATTGCTGCAGCTCAAGCAATGGAAAAATTAAACCAAATTCCAAAAGGAGTTTCTTCAACGGTTAGAAAAAAAGCAAGAATTAATGTCAAAAGAATTCATCAAATAGAAAGTCAGGTTAAACATGATGTGATTGCTTTTTTAACGTCTGTAACTGAAAAAGCTGGACTTAAAGCAAGGTATCTTCATCAAGGGATGACATCGTCTGATGTTTTAGATACAAGTTTTAATATTCAATTAGTCCAATCGGGAAAAATTCTTGTCAAAGATTTAGATCAAATTTTAAAAGTGCTAAAAAAACAAGCACGTAAATATAAATTTACTCCTTGTATGGGAAGAAGTCACGGTATACATGCTGAACCAATTACATTTGGTCTTAAATTCGCATCTTTTTATGAGGAGTTTAAAAGAAATAAAAAGAGATTAATCGATGCAATTGATGAGGTCTCTACATGTGCAATATCAGGAGCTGTTGGGACTTTTGCAAATATTTCTCCGAAGGTCGAACAACATGTTGCTAAAAGGCTTGGATTAAAAGTTGAGCCAATTTCAACTCAAATAATTCCTCGTGATCGTCATGCTTTTTATTTTTCAGTTTTAGGTATTATAGCTGGATCCATTGAAAGAGTTGCGACTGAAATAAGACATCTTCAAAGAACTGAAGTTTATGAGTTACAAGAATACTTTTCAAAAAATCAAAAAGGATCCTCAGCGATGCCACATAAAAAAAATCCTATCTTAAGTGAAAATCTTACAGGCCTGTCAAGAATGGTAAGAAGTGCGGTTGTGCCTGCTTTAGAAAATATTGCTTTATGGCATGAAAGAGATATTTCACATTCAAGTGTAGAGAGAAATATAGGACCGGACGCAAACATCACTCTTGATTTCGCTTTAGTAAGACTGGCTAATATATTGGATAATATGATTGTTTATCCAAAAAAAATGTTACAAAATTTAAATTTAACAAAAGGATTGATTTTTTCTCAAGAATTGATGTTAGAATTAACGAAAACTGGATTAAGTAGAGAAAAATCTTATAGAATGATTCAAAATTATGCAAAAAAATGTTTTGCAGAAGATCTAGACTTGTATAGCGTTATTCAGACCGATAGATACATAATGAGTAAGATTTCAACAAAAAAATTACAATCAATTTTTAGTTACGCTAAACATTTTAAGAATGTGAACTTAATATTTAAAAGAGTATTCAGATAATGAAAAAAGGTAAAAAATTATATGAGGGTAAAGCAAAAATTATTTATGCTTCTTCTGATAAAAATTTAGTTATCCAATATTTTAAAGATGACGCTACTGCTTTTAATAATCAAAAAAAAAGCACTATAGAGGGAAAAGGTGTATTGAATAATCGTATTTCAGAACACATACTTTCTAATCTGTCTCAAATAGGAATTAAAAATCATTTAGTAAAAAGATTAAATATGAGAGAACAATTAATAAAATTAGTAGAAATTATTCCAATTGAATTTGTTGTGAGAAATGTTGCTACTGGCTCTTTAACGAAAAGACTTGGAATTGAAGATGGAACGGTTCTTAAAGAACCCCTAATTGAATACTGTTTAAAGGATGACGAACTTGGAGATCCCTTAATAGCAGAAGATCATATCTATGCTTTTGAGTGGGCCTCAAAAAAAGAAATTGAAAAAGTAAAAAAAATGATCTTAAGAATTAACGACTTTATGATTGGTATGTTTAGAGGCGTTGGTATCAAGTTGATAGACTTTAAACTTGAATTTGGCAGAATAAAATTAAATGGTAAGAGTGAGGTTATTTTAGCTGATGAAATTAGTCCAGATACTTGTCGATTATGGGACTCTGTTACAGAAAAAAAATTAGATAAAGATAGATTCAGAAAAGATTTAGGAGATTTAATACCAGCATATACTGAAGTCGCAAAAAGACTAGGAATTTTACATGAACAATCCAATGTTACTGCGGTCAATGTTACAAAATTATCTTCAGTAAAAAAAAAGAGTAAATGAAGGTTTCTGCAATTATCACTTTAAAAAAAGATGTTCTTGATCCGCAAGGAAAAGTTATTCACCAGACCTTAGATGGAATGGGATTTAAAGATGTTAATGAGGTTAGACAAGGTAAATATTTTGAAATTGACGTAAAAGAAAACGATCCCCAAAAAGCTCAAAAAATTGTTGAAGAAATGTGTAACAAACTCTTAGCGAATCTTGTAATAGAGAATTATAAAATTATTGAGATACAATAATTAATGAAATCAGCAGTAATTACTTTTCCAGGTTCAAATTGTGACAGAGATATGCACGTCGCACTGAATAAGTTTGGTTTTAAAAATAAAATGGTCTGGCATAATGATAATGAATTACCTAAATCTGATTTGGTAGTACTTCCAGGAGGATTTTCATATGGTGACTATTTGAGATGTGGGAGCATGGCTTCTAAATCAAAGATAATGCAATCAGTAATCAATTTTGCAAAATCAGGTGGGTTAGTAATGGGAATTTGTAATGGATTTCAGATTTTGGTTGAAAGTGGATTGGTTCCAGGAATTTTGTTGAGAAATAAATATTTAGAATTTATTTGTAAAAATGTTTTTGTAAAAATTAATAATAAGGATAACCCATATTTTAAAAATTTAGATAAAGAGGTATTTGAGCTTCATATTGCTCACAATGAAGGAAATTATTTTTGCACCAATGATCAACTTAAAGAAATAGTGGATAATAATCAGGTAGCAATTTATTATTGCAGTGATAATGGAAAAACAGAGGAAAAATTTAATCCAAATGGTTCATTAAAGAATATTGCTGGTATTTTTAATAAGGAAAAAAATGTTTTAGGAATGATGCCTCATCCTGAAAGAATGATAGACAAAAGTTTATCTGGTGAAGATGGATCTCTATTTTTTAAAAATCTTTTAAATAATATTAAATGAAAATTAAATTAAAACTATTTTATATATTGTTAACTTTTTTTATGATGTCAGGCGTATCATTGGCCTGTTATGCTAAAAATGTACCTTGTGATGATAGAACTATCAAAGGTTCTTATGGTTATCCTAACTTATTAGATAGGGGTTATGCTACAAAATATAAATGGCACCTTGCAAACTTTATGCAAGATGAATTGCATTTAGCAAATTATACAATTAAGGAAGACCCAACAGGCTCATCGCCTATTAATATAATTGAAGATTTTAGTCCTATCAAAGGTTCTTGTGGAACAGCAGGTCATTTTTGGAAAGGAGCCAAAATTAAGATAGGAGGAGGAACAACAGATTGTAATAGTAATAGATTAAGACTCGAACTTGCTATGAACAAAGATATTAGAACAGGTAAAAAGGCAAGAGAATTATGGGTAGGTTATTATTTCTATGTGCCTGACACGCCAAATAATTTTACAGATCCTTTATTGCAACCTTATATAACGCAATTTTATGGTTCTAATAAAAGGGGTGGTCAAAATAGAGGTGGTTATGCACCTCAATTTTCTGCTTCTATATACAACGGCAAACTTTCTATTGGAGGAATGCCTGCAATTGATAAAGAGAACTTAAAAGGTAAGTGGCACAAGGTTGAATGGCATGTTAGATATTCAAAAAAGATTGATGGTTTTGTAAAAGTTTATGTTAATGATGAATTAAAAGTAAATAGAACAGGCTTTCAAACATCAAAACATAGTCATGTTGAAATTAAGTATGGTTCGTATTCACATCCTGAATACGGCGGTGCTAATTATCCTGAAGGATATCAATTTCCATCCCATACAATATTCTTTGCTGGGTTCAGTATAGATAAAGATAGAACAAAATTAAAAGTTAACAATATTAAATAATGGAAGTTAACGAACAGATAGCTATAGATCACGGTTTAAAAAAAGATGAATATAAAAAAATTTGTGATCTGTTAAAAAGAGTTCCCAATTTAACTGAACTTGGAATTTTCTCTGCAATGTGGAATGAACACTGTTCCTATAAATCATCGAGACTTCATTTAAAAAAACTACCAACGTCTGGAAAAAAAGTAATTCAAGGACCAGGAGAAAATGCAGGTGTGATTGATATTGAGGATGGAGATGCAATCGTTTTCAAAATTGAAAGTCATAATCATCCTTCTTTTATTGAGCCTTATCAAGGAGCAGCTACTGGTGTGGGTGGTATCATGAGGGATGTTTTTACAATGGGTGCAAGACCGATTGCAAATTTAAACTCGATTCATTTTGGATCTTCACAACACAAAAAAACAAAAAATCTTTTAAGAGGAGTTGTTCATGGAATTGGGGGTTATGGAAATTGCATGGGTGTACCAACAATTGCCGGACAAACTTCTTTTGACAGTTCTTACAATGGTAACATTTTAGTCAATGCGATGACTCTTGGATTGGTTAAGAAAAATAAAATTTTTTATTCAAAAGCTGCTGGTCTTAACAAACCTGTTATTTACGTTGGTTCAAAAACTGGACGAGATGGTATTCATGGAGCAAGTATGGCGTCTGCTAGTTTTGATGAAAAAATTGAAGAAAAAAAACCAACTGTTCAAGTTGGAGATCCTTTTACAGAAAAGCTTTTACTTGAGGCTTGTCTAGAATTGATGGCTGGAGACTCAATTATTGCAATACAAGACATGGGTGCAGCAGGTCTTACATCTTCAAGCATCGAAATGGCGTCAAAAGGTAATTTGGGAATTGAATTAAATCTAAATAAAGTCCCATGTAGAGAAAGCAAAATGACACCTTACGAAATTATGCTCTCCGAAAGCCAAGAAAGAATGTTGATTGTGCTAGAAAATGGAAAAGAAAATATAGCAAAAAAAATATTTGATAAATGGGATTTAGATTTTGCTATCATTGGTAAAACAACTAATACAAGAAATATTGAATTATATTATGATGAAAAACAAGTAGCCTGTATTCCTATTAATACTTTAGTTGAAAACTCTCCAATGTATGATCGAAAATGGAAAAAAACAAAGCTACCTAAAAAAAATTTAATCAAAAAAGAGGAATTTAAAAAATTTAAAATCAAAGAAGTTTTAAATAAAATTTTATCAAATCCTAATGTTTGTAGTAAAGAATGGATCTGGCAACAATATGATCACACCGTGATGGGTGATACAATACAAAAACCGGGTGGGGACTCTGGCGTGGTGAGAGTTCATGGAACCGATAAGGCAGTAGCTGCAACTGTTGACTCTTCAGCTATTTATTGTTGGGCGCATCCTCTTACAGGTGGAAAACAAGTTGTTTGTGAAAGCTGGAGAAATCTTATTTCTGTTGGAGCAACTCCGATCGCTATAACAAATTGTTTGAACTTTGGAAGTCCAGAGAAAGAAGAAAATATGGGGGAATTTGTTGAATGTGTTCAGGGAATAGGTGAAGCTTGCGAATATTTAAAATTTCCAGTCGTTTCTGGAAATGTATCATTTTACAACCAAACAAAAGAAATTGGGATTAAACCAACACCATCGATTGGTGGTGTGGGTCTGATAAAAGATTACAAACTAATGATTACTATGGACTTTAAAGAAATTAATAATCTTGTTTTAATAATTGGTAAAACTGAAGGTCACATCGATCAAAGTCTTTTTGCAAGAAATATATTAAATGAAAAGAATGGACCCCCACCTGAAATAAATCTCTTCAATGAAAAAAATAATGGTGAAACGGTTCTCCAACTTATCAAAAGTAATCTTATTAGGAGTGCTCATGATGTATCTATTGGAGGAATAATTACAGCTGTAAGTAAAATGTGTATAAAAGGAAATATAGGTATTGAATTTGATAAACCTAAATATTTTATGAGTGAAATTGAATATTTATTTTCTGAAGATCAAGGTAGATATGTTATAGAAATCGAGCCTAAAAATTTAAAAAAAGTTGAGAGTATTTTAAACAAAAATTCTGTTCACTTTGATAAATTTGGTAAAATTACTGATAAAAATATGATTATCAATGAGAAGACAAAAGTTACAATTGACGAATTAAAAGCTTATAATACTAATTGGTTATCTAACTACATGAATTGATTATGGCAATGGATTTAAAAGAGATTGAAAAGCATATAAAAGAAGCTTTACCGGATGCATTAGTTGAGATACAAGATTTAGCTGGTGACGGAAACCATTATTCTGCGACTATTACTTCATCTCAATTTAGTGGTAAAAGTAAAATTGAGCAGCATAAGATGGTATATAATTCTTTAAAAGGTAAAATGGGAAATGAACTTCACGCCTTAGCGATAAAAACAAAGGAGCAATAATGGACGATCAAATTAAAAATTTAATTCAAAATCATATCGATAATAATGATGTTTGTTTATTCATGAAGGGAACACCTGATGCTCCACAATGTGGATTTTCGATGGCAGTAGCAAATTTACTTAAAATTTTAGAAGTAAATTATAAAGGAGTTAATGTTTTAGAAGATCAATCTTTAAGAGAGGGTATAAAGACTTTCAGTGACTGGCCAACAATACCACAATTATATGTTAAAAAAGAATTCGTTGGTGGTTGTGATATCGTTAAAGAAATGTATGAAAATGGTGAATTAAAAAAAGTCTTTGATGATAAAGGCGTAAAATATAAAAAGTAAATCTATCTAGAATAATATTCGATTACTAAATTTGGTTCCATAACTATTGGATAAGGAACTTCCTCAAACTTTGGTACTCTTATGAATTTAAATTTTTTATTCTTTTCATCCATTTGAATGTATTCTGGAGTTTCTCTCTCTTTATTTGCTAAAGCTATATCAACTATTGCTAATTGCTTAGACTTATCTCTAATCTCAATCGTATCCTCTTCCTTAACTGAATAACTCGAAATGTTGACTTTTTTTCCATTTACTCTTACATGACCATGATTAATAAGTTGACGTGCAGAAAAAATCGTTGTTGCAAATTTCGCTCTGTATATAACCGCATCTAATCTTCTTTCTAACAAACCAATTAGGTTTTCGCTTGTATCCCCTTTTAACATGCTAGCTTTTTTATAAATATTTCTAAATTGTCTTTCGTTGATATTACCATAATAAGCTTTTAATTTTTGTTTTGCTTGAAGCTGAATACCATAGTCTGAAGGTTTAGATGTTTTGGTTTGACCGTGCTGTCCTGGTCCGTAAGCTCTGGTATTAAAAGGACTTTTTGGTCTTCCCCAAAGGTTAACTTTTAATCGTCTATCAACTTTGTGTTTAGAGTTTAATCTTTTTGTCATTTAATATTGGGTCTTATAAACTTACACATTATTTTGTCAATCAACGTTTTTTACCCAAACTTGCGAATACGCTTGATAAAATACGTGTTTCTTTATCGGATAATTCCATTTTATAAAAAATGTTTCTTAAATTCTGTAACATTACTGGTTTCTTTTCCTTTGGTTTAAAAAAATTGATGTCTTCTAAATTACTTAAACACAAGTTTATCATTGATTGTATTTCTTTTTTTGATGCTGGTTTAACTTTTTTTGATTTTTGAAATGGTTTAGTTCTCATTTTAATTATACTAGACACTACTTGAGCTATAATAATTAAACTATGAGAAAGATTTAATGACTTAAATTCTGGATTAGTTGGAATTTGTAAAGTGTAATTAGCATAACTCACCTCTTCATTTGAAAGACCTGAGGCTTCAGATCCAAATAAAAAACCGACTTTTTTTTTAAAATCTATTTTTTTCAAATCGTCTAGATTTATATGTTTTATATTTTTATTTCTAAATCGCGCTGAAGTCGCAATTACAATATCGATATCTTTAAGTGCCTTTTCAATATTCTCATACACTTTACTTTGATTAATAATATTTTTTGCACCTACTGATGTAGCAAAAATTTTATCATTTGGAAAAATAGGCTTAGGATTTATTAAAATTAAGTTTTTAAAGCTAAAATTTTTTATTGCTCTTGCACATGCACCAATATTTTCTGACAACTGTGGCTTATGTAAAATAAATGAAATATTATTTTTTGACATGTTAATCAGTCAAACCATGGTCTCTATTATAAGATGATATCTTAGAATTTTTTATACCTTCCAAAAATTTTTTATCTACATCCCAAATAGAAACTTTTAGTGGATAACATTTTGCTACATCAGATGAATGTTCAGAACCACAATCACCACCGGGACATGCAGATAAAGCTCCTAATAGATCAGTCTCAGCAAAAAATTCTAAATAATCGCCAGGTCTTACCGGGCTTGATTTCATAAAATATTGCTTGGTATCATTGGTAAAACCAGTAAGCATAAATACATTTAATACATCGTGCACAATTTTTTCTGCCTCATCTATTTTAATGTTCTTTTCCTTAACTAAAGCTCTAGTTAAATTTGAATGACAACAATAATGGTAATCGTTGTTTGATGTTAGCTTGTAAGTATAAGGATCACATCTAGTACCAATAACATCATGAACTGAGCCCCCATCCTTATCATAACCATACCAATCTAACGTATCCCACGTAATTGTTGCCAATGATCTTAAATATGGGAAACTGCTGAACATTTTGTCTCCAACTGAAATATGTGTTCCGTAGAGAGCTCTAGTTTTTCCAGAATAAAACTTTTCATTTAAATTATCAGCTTGAAATATATTTAAATCTCCTACTTGTGGACCTTCAATACTTTCAATTCTAAAAAAATTACCTGATTTAACATTGAAAGTTTTAGCATCTCTTGGAGGGACTATAACTTCATCAATTTTTTTAATATGTTTTCTCGCTTCATGTAATTTTTCAAGATTATTATTTATATTATCATTTGGGTAACAAACTACGGGATCTGCTCCTACCCTGCTTTCAATATCAGCAGGTTTCAAAGAGAACTTTTTAATTTTCATTTATTTACTTGCAGGAGCTTTGTCCTTGAATAATTTAAAATCTAAACTGTCAATAAGAGCTTTAAATGATGCATCAATTATGTTTGGTGATACGCCGATTGTAAACCAATTTTTTCCTTGAGAGTCTGTGCTTTCTATCGATACTCTAGTGGTCGCTTCAGTTCCTGTATTTAAAATTCTTACCTTATAGTCAACTAGTTTTAAATCTTTTAAATATTCAGAATATTTTTCTAACTTAGTAATATTTTTTCTTATAGCGTTATCTAAAGCATGAACGGGTCCATTACCCTCACCTTCGCAAACTATTTGCTCACCATCAACTTCTAATTTTGCTTTTGCTCTAGAAACTATTTTATCTTGATTGTTTTTCGAGACTGAAACGTCGTATTCCTTAATTGAGATATATCTTGGAATTTCTCCCAACACTCTTCTGGCTAATAATTCAAAAGATGCATCAGCTCCATCATAACTATAACCAATGAATTCTCTATCTTTAACTTCTTCTAATAGTTTTTTTACTTTAGGATCATTTTCCTTAATATCAATTCCAATTGTTTTAAGTCTTGACAGGATATTTGATTTACCTGACTGATCGGAAACAACAATATTTCTGTTGTTACCAACATCTTCAGGATTTATATGCTCATAAGTTTTAGGATCTTTTTGAACAGCAGATACATGTAAACCACCCTTGTGTGAAAATGCTGCAGCACCAACGTATGGTAAATGTTTATTTGGTTTTCTATTTAATATCTCATCAAGCAACCTAGAACACTGTGTAATATGTTTAATATTTTTTTCTTTTATACTAATTTCAAATTTATCTGATAACTCTTTCTTAAGATGAAAAGTTGGAATAATAGACATTAAATTGGCATTACCACATCTTTCACCTAAGCCATTTATAGTACCTTGAATTTGTCTCGCTCCTGATAAAACAGCTGCTATTGAATTTGCAACAGCATTACCAGTATCATTATGTGCATGAATACCTAAGTTTTCACCAGGTATGTGTTCTGAAACTTCTTTTACTATCTTTGTTACTTCATGTGGAAGTGTGCCGCCATTAGTATCGCATAAAACTATCCATTTAGCTCCATTATCATAAGCAGCTTTGATACAAGTTAAAGCATATGAGGGGTTTGCCTTATAGCCATCAAAGAAATGTTCTGCATCAAACATGAACTCTTTATTATTTTTTACAAAATGCTTTGTTGTTTCTTTAATGTTGTCTAAATTTTCTTCTTTAGATATTCCTAAAGCAACATCAACATGAAAATCCCAAGACTTTCCAACTAAACAAACAGATTTAGTATTAGAATTTAAAATTGCTGACAAACCTGGATCATTTTCAGCACTTCGTCCTGCTTTTTTTGTCATTCCAAAAGCAGTAAAGGTAGAGTTTTTTAATTCTAAACCTTTCTGAAAAAATTCTGTATCAGACGGGTTGGCACCTGGCCAACCTCCTTCAATATAATCTACACCAAGATCATCTAAAGCATGTGCAATCTTTGTTTTTTCATCAATTGAAAAATGCACACCTTGGGTTTGAGCACCATCTCGAAGAGTTGTATCAAATATGTATAATCTTTCTTTACTCATTTAAATTTCCACAGTGTTTTACCATCTTTGTCCTCTATTAAAACACCTTTGTCTGAAAGTTCATCTCTAATTCGATCTGCCTCTTTATATTCCTTATTTTCTCTAGCTTTATCTCTTAAGATTAACATTTTTTCAATTTCAGGCTCACTTAAAGAAACTCTATTTTTTTTATAGTTATGCCACTGCTCACTTGATTCATTTAATAAACCAATAAATCTGCATGCTGAAATAAATAAATCTTTGTTATCGTCTTTAATTGCTTTTTCATACAAGCCATGAAGATTGGCAATATAACCTGGAGTATTTAAATCTTCATATAAAGGTTTCAATATTTCATCAGGGATTTTTACAGTTTTGAAATTATCTAATTTTATTCGATACCACTTATCTAAAGTATTTTCACAATCAATTAATAATTTATCGTTCCAATCTAAGGGTTGTCTGTAATGTGCACTCATCAGTGCTAACCTGATTATTTGACCACTCATTTTTTTTCTAAAATCTTTTATTTTTAAAATGTTACCTTGAGACTTAGCCATTTTTTCATTCGACATTGTTATAAAGGCATTGTGAATCCAAAAGTTAGCAAAAACTTCTGTGTCATTAGCACATCTAGATTGAGCAATTTCATTTTCGTGGTGAGGAAAAATTAAATCAATACCACCACCATGTATATCGAATTTATCACCTAAAAGTTTTTTTGACATAGCAGAACATTCTAAATGCCAACCTGGTCTACCAGGTCCCCAAGGAGAGTCCCAAGAAGGTTCATCTTTAATTGATGGCTTCCATAACACAAAATCCTCAGAGTTTCTTTTGTTGTCACTTATTTCAACTCTTGATCCTGCAATTAAATCCTCTAACTTTTTATTTGACAATTTTCCATACTCAGAAAATTTTTTTACTTCAAAATAGACATGTTTATTGTTCTCATAAGCATAACCTTTTTTAATCAAATGGTTAATCATTTGAATCATTAGATCTATATGCTCTGTCGCTTTTGGCTGGTGAGTGGGATCTTCACAATTTAAAAATTTACAGTCTTCAAAAAAACTTTTAGTTATTTTTTCAGTTAATTCTTTTGTTGATATTTTGAGTTTTTGTGAAGATAAAATAATTTTATCATCAATATCTGTGATGTTTCTTACATATGTGACTTTTGAAAAATTATTTTTTAAAATCTTATAAAGAATATCAAAAATAACTAGTGGTCTTGCATTCCCAATATGTGGATCATCATAAACTGTCGGTCCACAAACATACATACCAATATTTTCTTTTTGTATCGGGATGAATTGTTCTCTTTTATTTGTTAAATTGTTTGTTAAAAAAATATCCATTTCAATTGATTAAGAAATATACCTTATTTGACGATTTGTTAATCTAATTGATTAATTAGGAATTTTGCATACTGGAATAGGCTCCATTTTATGCATATTTTGTTTTCTAATTTTTTCGTATTCTGCTTTATGTGGAGAATTAGGATTCTTCATTGCATCTTCTAAAGCTTGATAGTCAAAACCTAACTGACCTTCATCAGTTCTTCCATCATCCCAAAGACCATCTGTTGGAGCAGCATCGATAATCTCTTGTAATATTCCAAGTTCTTTTCCAATTTCCCAAACTTCAGTTTTGTTACAATCTGCTATTGGTGAAATATCAACACCTCCATCTCCATATTTTGTATAAAATCCAACTCCAAAATCCTCTACTTTATTACCTGTTCCAACAACTATTCCTTTATTGGCTGCTGCTACTTGGTAAAGAGTTGTCATTCTTAATCTTGCTCTTGAATTTGCAAATCCGTGTTCGTTGTCAAATTTATTTAATGTTGATGAAAATGTCTCAAATAATTTATCTAAACTTATAGTATGCGCCTCTACATTCTTAAAATTTTTTACTAACCATTGTTGATGTTTTAAACTCAAATCATGTTGGTTCTCTATTTGCTTAATGGGCATAGTCAAAACAATAGTTTTTAAACCTGTCATCGCGCTTAGTGTGCTTGATACAGATGAGTCGATTCCTCCTGATATACCAATTACCAAAGCCTGAGCTTTAGATGGCATTTGATCAACGTATGATTTGATCCAATTTGAAATATATTTTACTTTTTCTTTAGGATTCATAAAATTATATTTAACAATCTTACAATTTAAAGCAATAGATCAAGATGCCACTTGAATAGAATTTTTCGAATAGCTGCTATTCTTTTTGATCTCATCTGATATTAAAAAAGCTAATTCTAAGGCTTGATCTGCATTTAGCCTAGGATCACAATGAGTGTGATATCTGCTTGACAAATCGGCATCAGAAATTTTTCTTGCACCTCCAGTACATTCTGTCACATTTTGACCAGTCATTTCAATGTGTAAACCTCCTGCGTATGAACCCTCACTTTGGTGAACTGCAAATACATCTCTTACTTCTTTTAAAACCCTATTAAATGGTCTAGTTTTAAATCCAGTAGTAGATTTGATCGTATTTCCATGCATTGGATCACAAGACCAGATTACGTTTAAACCCTCTCTCTTAATAGTTCTTACAAGTTTGGGTAAAAATTTTTCAACTGAGTCATGTCCAAATCTTGAAATCAATGTAATTTTACCCTTTTCATTTTTTGGATTTATTAAATTGCAAATTTTTACTATTTCCTCAGATTTACTCGTAGGTCCACATTTTATTCCTATTGGATTTTCTATACCTCTACAAAATTCAACGTGACCCCCGTCTAGTTGTCGCGTTCTATCACCAATCCATACAAAATGAGCAGATGTGTCATGAAATTCTCCAGTTGTAGAATCTATTCTAGTCATACTTTCCTCAAAAGGTAAATGTAAAGCCTCGTGTGATGTCCAAAAATTGACTGTATATAATCTGTTATTAAAATCTGATGTAATTCCACAAGCTGACATGAATGCTAAAGCATCAGCAATCTTATCCTCTAAATCTTTAAATTTTTTAGCTTGAGGACTTTTTTTGATATAGTCTAAATTCCACAAATGAACTTTATTTAAATCTGCAAAACCTCCTTTTGAAAATGCTCTTAGCAAATTCAAGGTTGATGCAGATTGTGAGTAAGCTCTAAAAAGTCTTTTCGGATCGTGCTCTCTTGCTTTTTTATTAAATTCTATACCATTTACATTGTCACCTAAGTAGCTTGGAAGTTCTAAATTCCCTTGTTTTTCGGTTGGTGCACTTCTTGGTTTAGCAAACTGACCTGCAATTCTTCCGAGCTTAATTACTGGCAGTGATGCTGAATAGGTTAAGACCAATGACATTTGTAAAATTAGTTTAAAAGTATCTCTAATATTATCTGGATTAAATTCAGCAAAACTTTCAGCACAATCTCCTCCCTGAAGTAAAAAAGCTTTACCATCCACCACTTCAGCAAGTTGTTGTTTTAAGTGTCTCGTCTCACCAGCAAAGACAAGTGGTGGAAAGTTTTTTATCTTACCTAAAACTTGTTCTAATTCTTTTTTATCTGAATATTCCGGAATGTGTTTTACCGGATATTTTCTCCAACTATTAATTTTCCAATTTTTCATATACAACTATAAATTGTTGTATCAGAGTTTTGTGAGTAATCAACTTAGAAATAAAGATCTAATAATATTAAAAATTTAAATTTTTTAATATTTCTTCAGATACATACCAGGCATCAAAAACAGTTAAATCCCCTAAAAATTCTTTCATATTTATTTAATTTCATCAAATAATCAACACAGATGGGTAAACACTACTCAATATGTACCAATTTTTTGTATGGCTTTTATATTGGTAGTTTTATTTTCGTCAAACTTAGACCCTCTTTTGAAAAATCAATTGCAGATTTAATTAGTGATATGTCCAACTCTTTACTTCCAAAATTCATTCTGCCCTTTTTAAAAAAATCTGGATCTGAACTTGTTTTTCTCATTTTTTCAATGGAGGATTCCTCTACAATTTTTGTAATAATTTTTTCTTCATGGCTACAACCAATGTGTTGAAATATTTTTTTTATAATTTCTTCTTTTTTGACGCATAAATCCTCATAATTAATTGCTAAAAACTTTTCAGGCATATTATTAATTTGTAGAAATAAATTTTTGACTTGGTTATTCCATACTTTAGATCTATGTATAATATACTTATCTAGATTCAAGTCTCCATTAACTTTCATAATATTTAAATGCTCATCAAACTTTTCTTTTTCAAATAAACGATGATTATGATCCCAGGCTGATAAAGCAATATCTATTGGGTTTCTAAAAATTATAATTGTTTTACTGTTTATAAAAATTTTTGACAAATTTACTAAATTTTTTAATAAAAAATTATTATCACTTATGCCAATAAGTTTTACCTTATCATTTCTATTTATGGCAATATCTTTTATTAGATAATAAAAATTTTTTATGAAAACTTCCCTGTCTACCTCCTTGTGTTTTTCAGCACCTGTTCTTGATGCAAATAATGAAAGCGAACGATTATACTTTTTATGTAGATCTTGGAAATTTTGTGCTAATAATTCTAAATTGTCTTCAGAGTTACAACTTACCTCAGGATGTAAATCTAAAATTCTTTGAAGAAGAGTAGTACCAGATTTTGGTAACCCGCCACAAAAAAATAAATTCGACATTTTTTTAAATTATTCTACAGTAACTGATTTAGCGAGATTCCTAGGCTTATCTATATCATAACCTTTTTTTAATGCTGAATAATAAGCAAGTTTTTGAAGTGGAATCGTCAAAAGAAACGGTAGCAAATCATCATTTGTCTTTTCAACCTCTATTGTTTCCCATATATTTTCAGAAAATATCTCATCAGAACTTTTATTAGTGATCAATAATACTTTTGCACCTCTTGCAATTACTTCCTGCATATTTGAAATTGTTTTTTTATAATAATTGTCTCTTGGTGCCAATACTACAACTGGCATACCCTCTTCAATCAAAGCTAGTGGTCCGTGTTTCATCTCTCCAGCTGGATAACCTTCAGCATGTATATAGGATAACTCCTTCAATTTTAATGCACCTTCCAATGCTATAGGAAATGAAAAGCCCCTTCCTAAAAACATAGAGCCTTTAGCTTCATTAAAAGTATTAGAAATATTTTGTATTTTATTATCTAACAATAAAGTTTGTTCAACTAATTTTGGTAAATTTTTCAAATCTTTTAATTTATCTATAAATATTTTTTTCTTTAAATCAGATCTTTGTAAGCCTAATTTTAACGCTAAAATATACAAAATAAGAATTTGGCCTAAAAATGCTTTTGTAGATGCGACTCCAATTTCGGTGCCACAATGAATTGGTAGAACAAACTTAGAATCTCTTGCTATTGAACTTTCAATAACATTTACTATCGCACAAGTTTTCATGCCATTTTTATTACACAAATCTAGCGCTGCATAGGTATCAGCAGTTTCTCCTGATTGTGAAACGAAAATATATAAACAGTCTTTTTTAAATCTATTTTTTCTATATCTAAATTCTGACGCAATATCTACGTTTACATCTAATGAAGTTAATTCTTCAAACCAATACTTTGCCATCAAGCAGGAATGATAAGCAGTTCCACAACCAATTAAAGTAATAGAGGAAATTTCATCTTTTTTCCAAGGAATATTATAAATATTTATGTCATTGTTTGATGTGTCTATATATTCTTTAATACCATTCTTTAATGTTGTTGGCTGTTCTTCAATTTCTTTAGCCATAAAGTGTTTGTAATCTCCTTTATCATATTTTTCCTCTTCGCTTGATAACTCTAAAACTTTTTTGTTAATTTTAGTTCCATTTTCGCTAAAAAAATCTACATGGTCTTTTTTAATAATACAAAATTCTCCATCATTTAAATAAGTTATTTTGTTAGTCATTGATTTTAGCGCATAAGAGTCAGATCCTAAATAATTTTCATTGGGACCGTAACCAACAGCTAAAGGAGAGCCTCTTCTTGCACCAACAATTAGGTCTGGTTTGTCTTTAAATATTATTCCTAAAGCAAAACTTCCGTGTAGAGCTTTTAAAGTTTTTTTTATTGAGTTAATGATATTTTCTGTCTTTAAATTTTCAGTAATTAAATGAACTATGACCTCAGTATCTGTTTGAGATTTAAACTTATGACCTTTGCCTAACAAAAATTTTTTTAACAATGTTGAGTTTTCAATTATCCCATTGTGGACAACTGATACGTTTTGAGAAGAATGTGGATGCGCATTAGTACTATTTGGTAACCCATGAGTAGCCCATCTTACATGACCAATCCCAATTGTTCCCTCCATGTTCTGCACCAAAGAATTTTTTTCTAAATTATCTACTCTACCTTCAGACTTAATTTCATTGATCAAACCATTAGAAAGAGTTGCAATACCTGACGAGTCATAACCTCTGTATTCTAATTTTTTTAAAGAATTTATAATTGTAGCTGAGACTGATTTATTACTATTGATACCTATTATTCCACACATAATTATTTCTTTTTATAATTTTTAATCTCAGTTTGCACACTTCTTGTCAAGGCTAAACTTTTTTTTCTAACATTTTTTGTAATTACAGATCCAGCACCAATTACACTATTCTCTTCTATTGTTAGTGGAGCTACGAGTGATGAATTTGATCCAACAAAAACTTTATCTTTTATTTTAGTTCTGTGTTTTTTAATACCATCATAATTACAAGTGATCGTTCCTGCTCCAATGTTCACAAATTTACCTATTTCACTATCTCCGATATAAGTCAGATGATTTACCTTAGATTTTTTACCTATTGTGCTCTTTTTAACTTCAACAAAATTACCGATTTTTGAATTTTCTTTTAAAACTGAACCAGGTCTAATTCGAGCATAAGGTCCTACTTCAACTTTATTTTCTAATTTACAATCTTCTAAATGTGAAAAAGATTTTATAGTCACATTATTGCCTATTCTAACTTTTGCACCAAAAACAACATATGGTTCGATAGTAACATTTTTTCCAATCTTTGTGTCTTTTGAAAAGTAAATTGTTTCTGGACCAACCATTTTTACACCAGATTTTAAAAATTTATTTCTTAGATTATTCTGTTGCTTTTGTAAATTTAACTGTTTCATCTATGAAAATCTTTATATTATGTATATATGTTTCTTAATTCACAAAATATTTCTTAAAAATACTTTTGATTATGAAAGAAAAATTTACAATTCTCTTCGACTTAGATGGAACATTAGTTGATACTGCACCAGATCTAATGCGTGCACACAATCATGTCATGAGTAAATTTGGTTACCCAACAAAATCAACTGAGGAAATTAGAAATCTTGTTGGACAAGGTGCTGGTGCGATGCTTGGAAGATCAATCTGGGGCCAGGCAAAAAAAGAATTTGGAAAAGTTCAGGATGAGAAAATAAAAAAAGAAATGGTCAAGGATTTCGTAGACTATTATGGAAAAAATATTGTCAATGAAAGTACTTTAATAGATGGTGTTAAAGACTTTTTAATTTGGTCAAAAAAAAATGACATTTCAATGGCGGTTTGTACAAATAAACAAGAACATTTAGCCGTCGATTTATTAAAAAAAATTGGAATTTATGATTTTTTTGAATATGTAGCAGGGCATAATACCTTTGATTATTGTAAACCAGACCCAAGACACTTAACATCTGTAATAGAAATTCTTAATGGAAATTTAAAAAAATCATTAATGATCGGAGATAGTGAGACAGATGCTAATGCAGCGAAAAGTGCGGGCATTCCAGTTATTTTGATGGAAGATGGTTATACAGAAAAAAATACGACTGAAATTTACCACAATCACTTGGTAAAAGACTTCATAGGTATAGAAAAAATAGTATCTAAATATCTTTAATATTGATTATTTTTTTTTAACTATTACAAACAATCTCGATAATTAGGAGTTATTTTGATATTACATAAAGTAAAAGTTTATCCATCTAAAATTCACTTACCTAAAAAAAAACAACTTGCTTGGAAAATTGCTGAAATAGCTAGTGATAATGCAAAATTGAATAAAGATGCTATAGAAATGGTGATTAACAGAATTATTGACAACGCATCTGTTGCAATCGCATCACTAAACAGAAAACCTGTAGTTTCATCTAGAGAAATGGCTTTAAAACATTCCAGAAAAAGTGGAGCCACACTCTTTGGCGTTAACAAAAAATTAAAATTTGATTGTGAATGGGCTGCATGGTCAAATGGAACAGCTGTTAGAGAGCTTGATTTCCACGATACTTTTTTAGCAGCAGATTACAGTCATCCTGGAGATAATATTCCTCCATTAATAAGTGTAGCGCAACAAAACAAAAAAAATGGATTAGATCTTCTGAGAGGAATAATTACAGCTTATGAGGTACAAGTTAATTTAGTTAAAGGAATATGTTTACACAAACACAAAGTTGATCATATTGCTCACTTAGGACCTAGCGTTGCCGCAGGAATAGGATCGATGCTCAGGTTAAATACTGAAATAATTTATCAGGCTATTCAACAAGCTTTGCATACCACTATTTCTACGAGACAATCTAGAAAAGGTGAGATTTCAAGCTGGAAAGCGTATGCACCAGCTCATGCTGGTAAACTAGCAATAGAAGCTGTGGATAGAGTTATGCGGGGAGAAGGTGCTCCAAGTCCAATCTACGAGGGTGAAGATAGTGTGATAGCCAGGATACTAGATGGTAAAAAAGCATTATATAAAGTGCCACTTCCAAAAAAAGGGGAAGTTAAAAAAGCAATACTTGAAACTTATACAAAAGAATATTCAGCTGAATATCAATCACAAGCATTAATTGATTTAGCAAAAAAGCTAAAAAAGAAAGTGCAAGATTTAAATCAAATAAGTAAAATTGATATATATACAAGTCATCATACTCATTATGTAATTGGAACTGGTGCAAATGATCCTCAAAAAATGGACCCCAACGCAAGTAGAGAAACTTTAGACCACTCAATAATGTATATTTTTGCTGTTGCTTTAGAAGATGGAAATTGGCACCACATAAAATCTTACACTAAATCTAGGGCTAAGAAAAAAAGCACAATAAAAATTTGGAAATCTATAAAGACTCATGAAGATAAAAAATGGACTAAAAAATATCATAATCCAGACCCTAGAAAGAAAGCTTTCGGTGCAAGGGTAGTTATAACTTTAAAAAACGGTAAAAAAATTTCAGAGCAACAAGATAAAGCTGATGCCCATCCCTATGGATCTCGACCTTTTAAAAGAGAAAATTATATAAATAAATTTTTAACTTTAACTGAAAATTTACTTACAAAAAAAGAGAGTGATAGATTTTTAAAAGTTGTCCAAAATTTGAAACAATTAAAATCGGGTCAATTAGATAATTTGAATATAGAGGTGAAAAAAAATAAACTAATGAGAAACTTAAAAAAAGGAATTTTTTAATGCATTTTGTTGAGAAAGAACCAAATCAAAAAAGAGAAGATTTAGATAAGAAATTAAGATCAAATAAAATTTTAAGAGTTCCTGGTGCTTATAATCCTTTAACAGCAAAACTTATCGAGGAAATTGGGTATGATGCAGTTTATGTTTCGGGTGGTGTTATGGCCAATGATCTTGGTTTTCCTGATATTGGATTAACAACATTGCAAGATGTAAGTACAAGATCATATCTAATATCCAGAGTTACAAATCTTCCAACCATTGTTGATATAGATACTGGTTTTAAGTCATGCAAAGAGACAATAGAAACTTTTGAGGAGTTTGGAATTTCAGCCGTACATCTTGAGGATCAGATAGAGAGAAAAAGATGTGGTCATTTAGACAATAAAGAACTGATTTCTACTGATGCTATGGTTAAAAAAATTAAAGAGTGTGTTTCTGCTAGAAAAGATAAAAATTTTAAGATTATAGCTAGGTCGGATGCAAAAAGTGTAGAGGGAATAGACAAGATGATTGGGAGATGTAAAGCTTATGTTGATGCCGGGGCTGAAATTATTTTTCCAGAAGCTCTTCATGATGAAAAAGATTTTGAAAAAGTAAGAAAAGAGCTTTCGTGTTATTTGTTAGCAAATATGACAGAATTTGGAAAAACTAAGTTGTTCAATTTTAAAGAATTGGAACAATTTGGTTATAATATAGTTATTTATCCAGTCACCACTCAAAGATTGGCAATGAAAAACGTTGAAGATGGATTAAGAGACATTTATGCAAATGGACACCAAAATAATATTATTGATAAAATGCAGACAAGGAAGAGGTTATACGAGCTTGTAGATTATGAAAAATACAATAGTTTAGACGAAAATATTTATAATTTTAATACTGATGGACACGAATAATGAGTGACGACATAAAAAAAGGTTTACTTGGAATAGTTGTTGATGAGACAGAAGTTTCAAAAGTTATGCCTGAAATAAATTCTCTTACATATAGAGGTTATGCAGCTCAAGATCTATGCGAATATTGTAAATTTGAAGAAGTTGCATATTTAATTTTAAATAAAGATTTACCAAACTCAATACAATTAAAAAAATTTGAAAAAGAGGAGAGAAATAATAGAGACCTCTCTAAAGATCTATACTCATTTATTAAAAAAATGCCTAAAAAGTCTCATCCAATGGATGTGGCTAGGACTGCGGTAAGTATCATGGGTTTAGAGGATAAAGAGACGACAGACTCTTCACCTGAAGCAAACATGAGAAAGGCGATAAGAATTTTAGCAAAAACACCAACTGCTTTGGCAGCATTTTATAGAATAAGAAAAGGTAAAAGTATAATCAAACCTAAAAAAAATTTAAATATGTCTGAGAATTTTTTTCATATGTGCTTTGGAAAAGTTCCTCAAAAAGAAATTGTAAAAGCTTTCGATGTATCTTTAATTTTATATGCTGAACACAGTTTCAATGTTTCAACATTTACAGCGAGAACTATAACAAGTAGTTTATCAGATATTCATGGTGCTATAACTGGTGCAATAGCAAGTTTAAAAGGTCCTCTTCATGGTGGAGCTAATGAAGAAGTTATGCATATGATGAATAAAATTAAAAGTCCTAAAAATGCATTAAAGTGGATAAATAATGCGCTCGCTAATAAGGAAGTTGTGATGGGTTTTGGCCATAGAGTTTATAAATCTGGCGACTCAAGAGTCCCAACTATGAGGAAATACTTTGCCAAAGTCGCGAAGATTAAAAAAGACAAAAAATTTGAAAAAATTTACGATATTGTTGAAAAGGTTATGATCGATAGAAAAAATATACACCCAAATGTAGATTATCCTACAGGACCTACTTACCACTTAATGGGATTTGATACAGATTTTTTTACACCAATATTTGTAATTTCAAGAATTACAGGTTGGTCAGCTCATATTATGGAACAACATGCTGCAAATAAGTTAATTAGGCCTCTTGCAAGCTATAAAGGTAATAAACACAGAAAAGTTTTACAATTAAATCAGAGATAATTTTTTATTTTTGAATTTTCGCAAAACGGTTATCACATAATATTTCAACATTATATTGATTTTCTTTTATAAATTCATCAACAGCTTTTTTAACATCTGGAGTAGTAACTAAACTATAGTCATCACACAAAACTGTTCCACCTTTATTGATAACATCAATGCAATTTTCTAAATCATTCCTCACTGTATTATATTCGTGACCACCATCTAAAAATACATAGTCTATTTTGCTCATATTAATTTTTTTTAAAATTTTATTTGAATTTCCTTTGATCAGGTGGACATTTTCTTCAAATTTTCTAAGTAAATCTTTAACAGACACTAAACTGTATGGATTCTGTTTTTTTATATACTTAAAGTAAATATTCTTAAAAGGATTGGTGAATGTATTATTTGGAATAACTTCATTTATATTTTCATTATTTTCTTCAAATAAATCTAGGCCAATATATTTAAAATCATCTTTGTTAATTTGATAAAGTAGTTCACATACATTCCTTGCAGTAACTCCATGAAAAACTCCTATCTCTAAAAAAATTTTTGGTTTTTCTTTTCTAACCTCGTTTAAAAGAAAATCTCCATGGCCTTTTTGCTTAAGGCTTGTCTTTCTAAAATATTTCTTATATTTCATTAGTAAATTTGTTAGTTTTTAAATTGTATAATTTGGTCAAAATTAATTTATTTAAGCATTTCTTTTTTAAAAAGAGAAATACCGTTTTCAACTTTATTTTTATACGACTCCTCAAAGCTTTTTAATTGCCAGCCATTAAGTCTACTTTTGATTTCTATAAGATTTTTTTTCTTCCATTCGTCAGTTGTTTCACTGAGTTTCCAATTTTTTTTTTCCTCATTAGTCCTTCCACACCCATAACAATAACCCGTTACAGGGTCTGTTTTACAAATACTTATACAAGGTGAGATAATCATCTAACTATATTAGATAATTTATGGCCCTCTATCTAGTAATTTATTTAAAAATTAACTAAAAGCTTCAACCCAAGTTCCTTGTGTTGATGCTTTAGAATACTCTGTAGCACGACCTTCAAAGAAGTTCATGTGCTCAACGGCATTAAGCATTGTGTCAAGCCATCCAAGTGGATTTTTTTCTACATCATATATTGGTTCTAAACCTAATTGGACCAATCTTCTATTTCCAATAAATCTTATGTAATCTTTAACCTCTTGTGCAGTTAAACCTTCCATTGGACCCATTTCAAAAGCTAAGTCTATAAATGCATCTTCATGCTCAACAATTGTTCTGCAAGCTTCATAAAGTTCTTTTTTTAGCTTTGGTGTCCAGATTTCTGGATTCTCTTTTATAAACTCTTTAAAAATTCTAATCATTGAATTGCAATGAAGAGTTTCGTCTCTAACAGACCACGTTACTATCTGTCCCATTCCTTTTAATTTATTATGTCTTGGAAAATTTAAAAGAATTGCGAAACTAGCAAATAATTGTAGACCCTCAGTAAAAGCACTAAAAACTGCAACTGTCTTTGCGATGTCTTCTTTTGAGTTTACATTAAAACCTTGCATGTAATCATATTTATCTTTCATTTCTTTATATTTCATAAATGCTGAATACTCTGACTCAGGCATCCCAATTGTGTCTAATAAATGTGAATATGCAGCTACGTGAACTGTTTCCATTGCTGCAAAAGCTGTCATCATCATTAATACTTCTGTTGGTTTAAATACCGTTGTGTAGTGTCTCAAATAACAGTTGTTAACTTCAACATCTGCTTGAGTGAAAAATCTAAATATTTGAGTGACCAAATTTTTTTCAGGTTGTGATAAATTTTTTTGCCAATCACGTACATCATCACCAAGTGGTACTTCTTCTGGTAACCAGTGAATTCTTTGTTGTGTTAACCATGCATCATAACACCATGGATATCTAAATGGTTTGTATACGGGGTTTTCTACTAATAAACCCATTTTTTTTGGTTGTATAATTTCTTTTTTCTCCACCTTATTTTTTTCTGCTACTGACATGATAAACACTCCTCGTATTCTGGTTGTTCGTTAGATTGTTTTTTTTTTGATTTATATACATTGGCTGTAATATCAGTTGAGTTAGCATTATTGATATTTTCAGCTCTTTGAATTGACTTCGATCTACAGTAATAAAGGCTTTTAAGACCCTTTTTCCATGCATCGAAATGAATTCTATGTAATTCTTTTTTATGAACATCCGCTGGCAAAAATAAATTAACTGATTGTGCTTGAGAGATATACGGAGTTCGATCTCCACTTAGTTCAATAATCCATTTTTGATTTAATTCAAATGCAGTTTTAAAAACATCTTTCTCAAGATCAGTTAAAAAATCTAAGTGGGAAACTGAACCTTGGTTTGTAGTAATTGTAGACCAAGTCTCATCATCATTTTTACCATGACTTTCGAGTATCTCTTCAAGATATCTATTTCTAACATTAAAAGACCCTGACAAGGTTTTGTGAGTATAACTGTTTGCTGCAATTGGTTCAACGCCTGGTGAAGCACCTCCACAAATAATTGAAATTGATGCAGTTGGAGCTATTGCAGTTTTATTTGAGAATCTCTCCATGTATCCGTACTCAGCTGCATCTGGACAAGCGCCTCTTTCTTCCGCCAAATCTTTAGAAGCTTTATTAACTTGTTCATCGATTTGTTTGAATATTTTTTTATTCCAAGATTTTGCCATTACTGACTCAAGTGGGATTCTCTTTTTTTGTAAGAAAGAATGAAAACCCATTACACCAAGACCTACACTTCTTTCTCTTTCTGCTGAGTACTTGGCATCTTTGAATTGTTCAGGAGCTTTACTAATGAAGTCAGATAAAACATTATCTAAAAATCTCATTACATCTGCAATCATGTTTGGTTCATCTTTCCACTCATCGTATTTTTCTAAATTTAAAGATGACAAGCAACAAACAGCTGTTCTGTCTCTTCCATCTTTATCCACTCCTGTGGGTAAAGTTATTTCACTACAAAGATTGGATGTTTTAACCGTTAAGTTTGCAAGTTTATGATGTTGTGGGATTTGTCTGTTAACTGTGTCGATGTAAATAATATAAGGCTCTCCAGTTTCAATTCTAGCTGTTAATAATCTTATCCATAAATTTCTTGCAGAAATTGTTTGTTGAATGGACCCGTCAGCTGGACTTTTCAATGCCCATTCTTCATCGTTTTCAACAGCTCTCATAAATGCATCAGTAACTAAAACACCATGATGTAAATTAAGAGCTTTTCTATTTGGATCACCACCTGTTGGTCTTCTCATTTCCATAAATTCTTCAATCTCAGGATGATCAATTGGAAGATAACAAGCTGCTGATCCTCTTCTTAATGAACCTTGACTTATTGCCATAGTTAAAGAGTCCATAACTTTTATGAAAGGAATAATTCCAGAAGTTTTTCCTACTTTACCAATTTTTTCTCCGATAGATCTTAAATTTCCCCAGTAACTACCAATACCACCACCTTTTGCAGCTAACCAAACATTTTCACTCCAAAGGTCAAGTATACCTCCTAAACTATCGGAAGCCTCATTAAGAAAACATGAAATAGGTAAACCTCTTTTTGTGCCACCATTTGATAAAACAGGTGTTGCTGGCATAAACCACAATTTACTTATGTAGTTATAAATTCTTTGAGCATGTAAATTATCATCAGCGTAAGTGCTAGCAACTCTTGCAAATAAATCTTGGAAAGACTCGTTGTGACCAAGATATCTATCTTTTAAAGTTGCTTTTCCAAAATCAGTTAGATTTGCATCTCTTGATCGGTCGATTTTAATTATGATACCTCTATCATTTTGAAAAAGTTCAGTTTCGTTATTAAGTGAGAATAGATCTGGCCTGTTATCACTTTCGACTTTTTCAACCTTAGGGTTATATTCAGAGACAGCTTTCTTTATTGCTAGCGATACTATTTTATTCATAAATAAATGTATTATATTTGTTATTTTAACGAAAACAACTATATGTTGTGTGCGTTTGGTGTTAATATACTATATAAACAACAAATCAATAGAACATTTATAGAACGTGGCAAAAAAATTATCAATAAAAAAATCTAAAAAAATGTAAGTAATTAACAATTATGTCTGAAAATTTAAAAATAAGTCCCTACGGTTTTAGAGAATATGATGCCAGATGGTTGTATGAGAAAGATATAAATTTGGATGGAATGACGAGTCTAGGGAAAGGATTCGGATCACAAATTATAAAACACACAAAAAAAAATGATCCGAGAGTAATAGTGGGTCATGATTATAGATCTTACAGTGAAGAAATTAAAAAAGCGTTTAAGAAGGGTCTTATTTTAACAGGATGTAATGTCGAAGATGTAGGATTGTCATTATCTCCAATGGTTTATTTTGCTCAATTTAATTTAAATTCAGATGCAGTTGCAATGATAACTGCCAGCCATAACGAAAATGGTTGGACTGGTGTTAAAATGGGCATCAAAAAAGGATTAACCCATGCACCAGATGAGATGAAAGAGTTAAAAGAAATTACATTAAATAAAAGCTTTTTGACAGGCAGTGGAAGTGAAAAACAAATAAGCAATTTTCAACAAGTATATAAAGACGATTTAATAAAAAAAAATAAAATTAAAAAAAAGATAAAGGCTGTTGTTGCCTGTGGAAATGGTACTGCAGGTATTTTCGCACCTGATATTCTAAGGGGAATAGGTTGTGATGTAATTGAATTAGACTGTAAATTAGATTGGACATTTCCAAAATATAATCCAAATCCAGAAGATTTAGAAATGCTTCATGAAATATCAAAATTTGTAAAAGAAAATAATGCTGATATTGGTTTTGGTTTTGATGGCGATGGTGATAGATTGGGAGTGATAGATGATAAAGGCAATGAGATATTTTCAGATAAAATTGGTCTTTTAATTGCAAGAAATCTTTCTAATACTCATAAAAATTCTAAATTCATTGTAGATGTCAAATCAACAGGCTTATATTCTAACGACAAAATATTAAAAGATAATCAATGCCAAACGATTTATTGGAAGACAGGTCATTCCCATATTAAAAGAAAAGTTCATAATGAAAAAGCGCTAGCCGGTTTTGAGAAAAGTGGGCATTTCTTTTTTAATCAACCTCTAGGGTATGGATATGATGATGGTATCAATTCAGCCATCCAAGTGTGTCACTTACTTGATAACGATAATAGAAAAATTAGTGAAATAATGGATGAGTTACCAAAAACATTTCAATCACCTACAATGGCGCCGTTTTGCAAAGATAATGAAAAGTATGAGGTGGTAAATCAACTTGTAAAGGAAATTGAAAATATAAAAAATAATAAAACTAAAATCGACCAACAAGAAATAACAGAAATTATTACTGTAAATGGAGTAAGATTTTCATTTAATGATGGATCCTGGGGCTTAATTAGAGCTTCATCAAATAAACCTTCGCTAGTGGTTGTTACTGAGAGCCCAACTTCTGATGAAAGAAAAAAAAAGATATTTGAATTTATTGATAAATTATTACAAAAAACTGGTAAAATTGGAGAATACGACCAAAAAATATAATCTTTCTCTAATCTATTTATCAACAACTAATAAATTCAATTATTACGAGTTTTATGTTTTTTTAAGAATCAAATACATTTTTATCAAGGGTGGCAGAGGGAGACTGAAACCACCCTTACCCCATCTTTTAAGCAGAATTAAATACTGTTAAATGGCAGACAAAAAAATAAGGTCAGTAGCAAAAACTTTTTCTTGGAGATTTCTTATATTTGTATACTGGATGCTGTTTGGATATATTTTTACAGGTTCTTTCAAAGTCGCAGGAATACTAGGAGTTGGATCGATAATACCACTTTTTTTCTATTATTTTCACGAAAGGATTTGGAACAAAATTAAATGGGGCACTGATCAAGATAAATTTTAACTGATATTCAGATACTCAATAAATGATCTAATAGACACTATAATTAAGAAAGTTCCAAAAATTTTACTCAATAATTTTTTATCAATTCGATAAACTGCTTTAGCACCTATACGAGCCATGACTGTTGTTACTGGTACAAATACAAGAAAACCTAATAAATTTATGTAACCAATACTAAAAGGAGTATTAACATTATCAATTATTTTACCCCCTAAAATCATTGTTATGCTACCACTTACAGCAATCAAAAATCCTACTGCAGCGGCTGTTCCAATGGATTTTCTAATATCATAACCAAATGTTCTCATAAAAGGCACCATTAACGAACCACCACCAATTCCAAGAGGCACTGAAATGAAGCCTATTACAATCCCGGAAATATTTTTTACTAAATCAGAAATCTCTTTTGGATTTTCAAGAAGTTTTTCTCTCAAAAAAATAAAAAATAAACCTACAATAAAGGCAAATATAGAAAAGAATAAAACTAAAGCTGCAGTTTTTAAGTTCACAGCTAAGAAAGTTCCAGCGATTACTCCAAATAAAATAAAAATACCAAATGATTTAACCATTTTAAAATCTACTGCATCATATTCCATATGTGTTTTTGTAGAAATAATAGAAGTTGGAATTATTATTGCTAAAGAAGTACCAACTGACAAATGCATTCTTGTTACAATATCAAAATCTAAAACTGTGAAAGCATAGTATAAAGCAGGAACCATAATTATTCCTCCACCAACACCTAGTAAGCCAGCTAAAAAACCTGCGACTGCTGCTGCAACACCTAAGACAAATAATAAGTTTATTAACTCACCTAAATCAATTATTTCCATTACTGACTTGTTTGATTTGCTTTTTCATTATTTTGAACAATAGTCATAATATGTTTTGCTTTTTGAAAATCAGAGTCTCTTGCCATCATATTATCACTTAAATACCTTTTCCATTCTTTAGATCCAACTTGACCATGATATAGTCCAACTGTGTGTCTCATTATGTGATTAACTTTGGTACCCTCTTTAACTTCTTTATCTAAATACTCTAAAAGTTTTTGAACAACTTCTTCTCTTGTGGGGCTATTGACGACATTAAAAATTTCTTTTTCTATTTCCACGAGAGAATATGGATTTTGATAAATAGATCTACCAATCATTACACCATCACAATAATTTAAATGATCTTTTATTTCACTTACTTTGGTTATGCCTCCATTAATTATAATTTCTAAATTTGGATTTTCTTTTTTAATTTTGTAAACCATATCGTAGTTTAACTTTGGAATATTCAAATTTTGTTTTGGAGATAATCCACTTAGCATTGCTTTTCTTGCATGCAAAATAAATGTCTGTGTTCCTGCATCTCTCATTTGTCTAATAAAATTATTTAGATAATCAAAATCTTCTACATCATCAAAACCAATACGTGTTTTAGCAGTTACTGGAATTTTGCAAGTATTTACCATTGAGTTTATACACTCAGCTACTAACTCTGGTTCTTTCATTAAACATGCACCAAATTTATTTTTTTGAACTTTTTTGCTAGGACATCCAAGGTTAATATTTATTTCATCATACCCCATGTCTTCTCCAATTTTAGCAACTTCTGCTAGTTCATCTTTATTGGAACCACCAACCTGTAAGGCAAGAGGTTTTTCCTCGGGACTGAAAGACAAAATTTTTTTTCTATCACCGTGAATTGCTGATTTTGTTGCTACCATTTCAGTATAGAGCATCACATTTTTACTCATCAATCTTAAGAAGAATCGATCGTGCCTATCTGTGCAATCCATCATTGGAGCAACTGATATTTTTCTATTTATTTCTTTTTTAGAATCCAAGGTCTTTACCCATTATTTTATCAGGTAACCATGTAACAATCTCAGGAAAAATACATAAAATTACTATAGCTAAAGCCATAATTATCATGAATGGTATAGACCCTTTTAAAATTTCTGACAAACTAACGTCTGGGGTAATTCCTTTAATAATATAAAGATTTAGTCCAACTGGTGGTGTAATTAAGCCAATCTCCATATTAATTGTAAATACTATTGCAAACCAATATGGATCAAACCCTAAAGTGGTAATTACTGGTAATAATATAGCTGAAGTCATTACAATGACTGCAACTGGTGGTAAAAAAAAACCAGCTATTAAAAGAAATATATTTATTAAAATGAACACAACCCATTTGTTTGAACTTAATTCAACCATACTCTGTGCTAAAGATTGAGTTACATAAAGTTGTGAGAGAGTAAAAGCAAAAAGATATGATGCAGCAATGATAAACATTATCATCACACTTTCTTTCATTGAAACTTTAACAATGTTCCATATTTTGCTTGGTTGATAAATTTTGTAAACTACCGCAATCAATACAAAAACTAAGAATGCCCCTACTCCAGATGCTTCGGATGGTGTTGCGACCCCTCCATAAAGAACATACAAAACACCCGCAATAATAGCTAAGAAAGGAAGAATTCTTGGTAATACTTCAAGTTTTTCCTTTAAAGTTGGTCTTACTCTATTCCTTAAAGCTTTTGCTGCATCCTTATCAATGAAATAGCTATGTATTAGCGCCCAAATCGCAAACATACCTGCTAACATGAATCCAGGTACAAGACCGCATAAAAATAATCTACCTATTGATGTGCCTGTTGCAATTCCATAAACAATTAAAACAATACTAGGAGGAATTAAAACTCCTAAGGTTCCTCCAGCTGCAATAGTTCCTGTTGCGATTTGGTCGGAGTACCCTCTTTTCCTCATTTCAGGTATTCCCATTGTTCCAATTGCTGCACAAGTTGCAGGGCTCGATCCACTTAAAGCGGCAAAAATTGAACAAGCACCAATATTAGAAATTACTAATCCACCTGGTACTCTCCAAAGCCATCTATCCAAGCCTGTGTATAAATCTTTTCCTGCAGGAGAATTGGCAACAGCCATTCCCATTAAAATAAACATTGGTATGGAAAGAAGAACAAAAGAATTTAATCCTGCAAAAAATGTTTCAGCAAATACGTCAAGCATTTGAACTCCCTCAAATGTAACTAACAAAGCAATCGAAACAAAACTCAAACCAAAAGCAATTGGAATTCCAGAAAAAAGTACCAATAAAGTAAAAATCGCAACAATTAATGCTATAATCAATGGATCCATTTATTTAAAATCCTTGTCGTCAGTTAATTTTATAATTTCTGCGATATACTGTAATATCATTAACAAAGCCCCCAACATCATCGATGAATATGGTATCCATAGTGGTGGATCCCAAACAGTTCCCGTTGAATAATTTTTGGTAAATGCTTCCTCAAACATTAAAAATCCAAAATAAAACAAAATTAAGAAAAAAAGTAAACTTATTGATGATGTAAAAATTTTTAATCTAATTATATTTTTCTTTGATAAAAAATCGTAAATCCATTCCATGCTAACATGAGCTTTTTCACTTAAAACGTACACGCTTCCTATAAAAGTTGAAGCAACTAACAACATTGTTACAAGTTCCGTTTGCCATGTAATTGCTCTTTGAAAAAAATATCTCTCAAAAACAAGTTCAACAATAACTAAGATTGATAAGAGCAATGCTAATACAGCGAAAGCACCACATGCTTTAGCTATATAGTCACAAAGTTGCAGATATTTTTTTTTCATAAAAAAACCCCTATTTAATAAGAATAAATAGGGGTTCTTTATATATTATTTTATTTAACTGCTAAAGCCATTTCCATCAGCTTATCGCCACCTGGAACTTTATCAGCAAATGCTTTATGAGAAGATTTTTTCGCAATCTCTACCCATGCAGCATGGTCTTTTGCATCCATGTATACCAATTTTACACCAGCAGCTTTATAAGCATCTTCAAACTTTTTATCTAAGTTTTCTACTTGAGCTGTCATGTATTTCTCAGCAACTTTACCAGCTTTCATTAAAGCTTTTTGTTGCTTTGAACTTAATGCATCATAAGACTTTTTTGACATTAAGATTGGTTCATACATAAACCATAGACCAAATTTTCCTGGAGGAGTTGCACATGAAACTTGTTCATAAATTTTATAACTTACAAAACTTCCTGAACTAGTGTTAGCACCTGTTAATACACCAGTTTGTAAACCTGTGTAAATTTCAGATGATGGCATACTTTGTATACCCGCTCCTGCTGCTTCTAACATTTGGTTAAATGCTTTACCTGCAGCTCTCATAACTTGACCTTTTGCATCACTAGGGTTTTTGATACATTTTGTTTTTGAAGCAAAACCACCCCCCAACCAAGCATCAGATAAAACTACAACACCAGCATCATTAATAATTTTTTTAATTTCTGTCATCATTGGTCCTTTATTAAATCTCAATGCATGATCATGATTTTTAACTGTTCCTGGCATTAAAGTTGCGTCAAATTCTGGATGGAATTTAGATGCATATGCTAATGGAAAAGCAGAAATATCCAACTGACCTGTTGTCATTGGTTTCCACTGTTCTTTTGGTTTGTATAATGATTTAGCTGGATAAATTCTTATATCTATTCCAACGTTTGCTTTTTTGACTTCGTCTGCAATGATTTGCACCATTTCATGACGAGGGTCAAAAGATCCATCAGCTCTTGGTGTTCCCGGCCATTGGTGACTTGCTTTTAGAGTTACAGCAAAAGCAGAACCAATAGTTGTGAAAACGAAAACTAATGAAGTTAAGTATAAAGATATTTTTTTAAACATTATTTTTCCCTCTATTGTTATTTTTAATAATTCAATTAAAGTGAACTTATTAATAAGAGTCAAGTCGGTAAAAGCACTTAATATAAAACTATATTTATGGATGGACCTTTAAAAAACCTTTTAGTTGTTGATTTAACAAGAGTATTAGTTGGGCCTTATTGCACAATGATATTATCAGATTTAGGTGCGAGGGTGATAAAAGTTGAAGCCCCAGAAATCGGTGATGATTCAAGAAATTTCGGACCATTTATAAATGATTACTCTGCTTACTTCATGTCTTTAAATAGAGGAAAAGAAAGTATTGCTCTCAATTTAAAAAATGCAGAAGATAAAAAAATTTTTGACAAAATTTTATCTAAAGCAGATATTTTAGTCGAAAATTTTAAACCAGGAACTTTAGAAAAATGGGGATATGGATGGAGGGATGTTTCCAAAAAATATCCCAAACTAATTTATGCTTCAGCTTCAGGATTTGGTCAAACAGGTCCCCTTAAAGAGTTACCAGCTTATGATATGGTAGTTCAGGGTATGGGGGGATTAATGAGTGTAACTGGTCAACCAAATTCTGAACCTACAAGAGTTGGAACATCTATAGGAGATATAACTGCAGGACTTTTTACTACGATTGGAATTAATGCTGCTCTTTATGATAGACAAAAAACTGGCAAAGGAATGTACATAGATGTATCGATGCTTGATTGTCAAATAGCTATTCTAGAAAATGCTATTGCACGATATCTTTCAAAGAATGAAATTCCAAAACCAATGGGATCACGTCATCCATCAATTGCTCCATTTGAAGCCTTCAAAACAAAAGATAGTTATATAATAATTGCAGCAGGTAACGATAAATTATTTGAAAAACTATGTAATGTTTTAAAAATAAGTGAAGTAAATCAAAATCCAAAATTTTCAAATAATTCATCCAGAGCTAAAAATATGGATGAGCTTAAAAAAATTTTAGAAGATAAATTATCTATAAAAAATACAGATGAGTGGGTTAAAGAAATGGAAAAAGATAAAATTCCATGTGGTCCAATCTTCAACATAAAAGAGGCTGTCGAAAATCCTCAAATAGAATCAAGAAACATGATTGTAAAAGCTTTTCATAAAGTTGTGGGGGATTTCAAATTAGCTGGAAACCCAATCAAAATGTCATCATATAAGGATGAAAAGACTAGAGGTGATATTCCTGATTTGGATGAGCATCGACAAAAAATTTTAGAAGAATTTAATAATTAATTATTTTCTTCAGATGACTCGGTATCTTGTTGACTTACCTGTTCCTCTGCTTCTGAAACTTCATCAAGAGAAACATCATCAGAGTCGCTCTCCGTTTCCTCTGATGGTTGAGAGTCTACGTCAGGACTAGCTGTTTGAGATAGTTCGGCTAAATCATCTTTTGAAACTTGAATTTTTTCTGGAGCTTTTCTGGCTCTTTTTGATGGTAATATAGGAGCACCACTTTTTGAAATTTCGCCTTTATATAAACTTTCAAAATCATCACCTACTTCTTCATCATCTTCTGTTCCATCATCAACTTGCTCTACATGTTTTCTTAATTTATAGATTGCACTCTCACTTAAATCTGAAACTTTAATATTTTCTTCAGCTATTTCTCTGAGTGAAATAACTGTATTTTTGTCATTATCTCTATCTAAAGTTGGCTCAATACCAGAGTTCAATTGAGTTGCTCTTTCTTTTGCAACTAATACAAGCTCATAGGGACTCTCAACTTTATCGATACAATCTTCAACGGTAACTCTAGCCATGCGCAGTATCTATACAGTGACTAAAAAAAAATCAAGGGGATTTTTTATGTATATTGTGGATTTAGCTTATTTCTTACAAAAAATAATAAAATTAAAGAGATTAAAATATAAACAAATGAAACCATGGCTATTTGTTCAATAGAAAAGCCTCTATCTATCAAAAAACCAAATAAAGCTGTTCCAAAAGCAGTTGAAAAAACCATTAAAGCTGTAGTTAGAGCTTTGATTGAGCCAATAAATTTTACACCGTAAATTTCAGCCCATGTTGATGAACCTAAAACATTGGCTAAACCATTGGAAATACCTATTAATCCAAGAAAAATAAAAGATGTTATTGGACTATTAAAATAAAATAAAACTATAGTAGAAATCAACAAAGGTATATTCATAAAGATTAATAGTTTTCTACTGGTAAATTTATCGATTAAAAATCCAGATCCTAACAAAGTGAGTACAGATAATATTGAATAAACCATGAATGATTGAGCAATTACAAATGAGCCCCATTCTTTAGCTTCAGTAATGAAAGACTGATAAACAAATACACCAGTCGCAATCCACGGCATTGCTAACATATTTAAACATACGATATAAAATCTGTAATCTTTTATAACCTCAATTCTTTTCCATTGTTTAATTTCTTTTGTTTCAGAGTCAGTTGGGTCTACTTGTTCTCTCGTATCAAAATCTAATTTTTTAATTAAAAAAAATGATATCAAAGGTAAAAAAATCAAAACTAAAATCGAAATAGATATCCAAATATTCTGCCAAGCTGTAATTGAAAGTAAATAAACGATTAATACAGGTAAAATAAATTCAGCTGTTGAAAGACCAAACCAACCTACACTTAAGGCTTTCCCTCTGGATTTTGTAAAATACCTTGTAATTGTTGTGGTTGCAGTGTGAGACATTAATCCTTGTCCAGAAAATCTCATCAAAAAAACAGCTATAAATAAAAAAATAATTGAAGATATTTTTGAAAAAAAGAAACATGAAAATGCTAAGAGTAGAGTAACATAAAATGCAAATTGAAAAATATTGATATCATCAATTTTTTTTCCAACCCAAATTAAAAGAAAACTACTTAATAAAGTAGCTGATGCATATATTGAGCCAAATTGTCCGTGAGTTATAGAAAGTGTTTCTCTAATACTGGAATTAAAAAGGCCTAAAAAAAAACTCTGTCCAAAACTAGAAAAAAATGTAAAGATAAATCCAAATATGATTACTTTTAAACTTAAACTATTAAACATAAAAAATTATGAGTTGTAATGTTGCTTTCATAGGTCTTGGTGTCATGGGGTATCCAATGGCTGGTTATATATCAAAAGGTGGACACAATGTAACTGTTTTTAATCGAACAAAATCAAAAGCAGAAAAATGGATTAGTGAATACAAAGGTAAAATGGCTGAAACTCCAGCTGAAGCAGCTAAAGATGCAGAATATATTTTTACCTGTGTTGGAAATGATAATGATTTAAGAGAAGTAACTTTTGGTGAAAGTGGTGCTTTCAAAACAATTAAAAAAGGAGCTGTTTACATCGATAACACTACTGCATCTGCAACTATTGCAAGAGAGATTTATGATTACGCAAAAAAAAATGGTTTCGGCGCATTAGATGCACCTGTATCTGGAGGGCAAGCTGGTGCAGAGAATGGCGCACTAACAGTAATGATCGGTGGTGATCAAGCTGATTTTGATAAAGCAAAAGATAAAATAGATTGTTACAGTAAAAAGATGAAGCTACTGGGTAGTGCTGGTAATGGACAACTTGCCAAAATGGTTAATCAAATTTGTATTGCTGGTTTAGTTCAGGGTTTATCTGAAGCAATTAACTTTGGTATGAAAGCTGGACTGAATATGGAAGATGTAATTGAAGTTATTTCAAAAGGTGCAGCTCAATCATGGCAAATGGAAAATAGATATAAGACAATGATAGATGATAAGTTTGATTTTGGTTTTGCGGTGGATTGGATGAGAAAAGATTTAAAAATTGCAATGGATGAGGCAAAAAATAATGGTTCATTATTACCTGTCACTGAACTGGTAGATAAATATTACGGGGAAGTTCAAAGCATGGGCGGCAATCGTTGGGATACTTCAAGCTTAATAAAAAGATTTAGAAAGTAAAGTATGCAGCCAGCATACTATGAAGATTTTGTAGAAATTCAAAATAAGTATTGGTCTATGTTAGATGATGCTGTGACTAACAGAGGTTCACCATTTAGAATTCCAGTTTTTATTTGTGCCCATCAAAACGAAGTAGATGGTAGAATTGTTGTTTTACGTAAATCAGATAGAGCAAACAATCTATTACAATTTCATACAGACTTAAGATCCCCTAAAGTCGATATTCTAAAAAAAAATAAAAATGCCTCTCTAGTTTTCTACGATAAAGAAGAAAAGATACAATTAAGAGTAAAAGTAGAATGTGAAGTTAATATTCAAAATTCTACAACTGAAGAGTCATGGAAGAAAACTCAACATATAAGTAGACGTTGTTATTTAACTGATAGCCCTCCTGGAACTACTTCAGAAAATCCAACTTCTGGAATGATATCTAAATTAGAAGATTTTGATTACACAATGGAACAAAGTGAGGAAGGTTATAAAAACTTTACAGTTATTAAATGTAATATTAAATCTATTGAGTGGCTATATCTTGCGGCTAAGGGGCATAGAAGAGCAAAATTTGATTTAGAAACTAATAAGAATTATTGGTTGGTTCCTTAATGAATCTAAACACCATCTTTAATGATCTCATAAACCATTTTTTTCCAGTTATAGTTATACTTTTTTCTATTAACGTGAATTGTATTTAAAACTACAATCCTTGAATTTTCTACATCAATCAAAATTTGCTGACCTCCATGTCCTCCCATACCAAGAATTTTTCTATCTTTCATTCCTTTAATATCTAAATGAAATTGACCTCCATAACTATATGTGGCTTCCTCAACACGAAATAAACTTCTCTTTGGATTAGTTAATTTCTTTTCAATTCTATTATCGTAAATAGTTTTTAAATATTTTCCGACACATGTATCATTTTGCCAATCATCCATAATTGCCTTAGCTACTCGTAAATAATCATATCTTGTTGCATAAAACATACTTTGAGCGTCACCATTTTCAGCAAATTTATTAGGAACCTTAAAAAAATATACACTATTTTTTACTTTAGCTTTAACCTGAAAAATATTATTTAAAAGTTTTTGCCAATTATCTCCAGATTTAAACATTGCATAATTAAATATTAAGTGAGTATTAATTACGTTGTAATTATATTTGCGATCAGATTTTTTTTTATTTTTAAAATAATTACCCATGTAAAAAGCAATAGTATTAGTGTCCGCCTCACCTTCTACTGTTTGGTACTCTACATCTCCCATTTCTAAAATTACGCTGTCATAAACATATTTTTGATCACCAGCATTCATATTTAACAAATCAATTAGTTTCTCATCTTGATAAAGTGTATCTTTTACTAAAGGCCAATCACTAATTCTTTGATTTACATCCTTAATGTATCCGGCACAAATTGCGTGGCCCAATACATACGATGCCAAACTTTTTCCCATTGAATTTGATCTTAATTTTGTATCATTATTTACAAATTCACCAAATCGTTCAAACGGTGATAATTCATCTATTATAATTTGACCATCTTGAAAATAAAGATAACTTAGGATGGCTTGTTTCTTAAATTGTTTTTTTATAAATTCATTTTCTATTTTATTGAATTTAAATTCATAAGGATCTTTGGAAGCTGGAATTAAATATTTCTTCCATTGCATAGTGCTACCATCACCCGTTTCATGACTAAATAAATTTTTGTAATTGTAATATACTAATGTATCTCTGTTAGGATTTTTGTTAAAAGGTACGCTCCACCTTCCTTTGTAAGCGTTAACTTTCAAATTATTTTCTTTATCTTCCCATAGTGGATTTCCACTCTCATCATAACACAGCACATTTCGCGTCTTTTTATTATCGCATCCCACTCTATAGCTATAACCGTTATTTTTTAACCAAAGATTAAAACTCAACATGCTGTTTGAGTAATCTGATGCAAAAGCAATATTCTTTTGAAAAAATAGTAATATTAAGATCAATGTAAATTTTTTCATAAATTATTAAAAAATTGATTTAGAATATTTTTTCCAATTATCCTGGTAATGTTTGGTATTTTCCCAAACTGCTTTTTTTTCTTCCTCGGTCACTTCTCTCACAACTTTACCCGGTGAACCAACAACTAGTGAATTATCAGGAATTACTTTGTTTTCTGTGATCAAAGCCTTTGCACCAATAATACAATTTTTACCGATCTTAGCATTATTTAGAATCACCGCACCGATGCCTATTAAACTATTATCTCCTACTGTACATCCATGAAGCATAACAAGATGTCCAACGGTTACATCTTTTCCAACTTTTAAAGGGCAGCCTGGGTCAGTATGCAAAACACATCCATCTTGAACGTTTGATCCCTCACCTATATGAATATTTTCAATATCGCCTCTTAAGGTTGCATTAAACCAGACACTAGTATTTTTTTCTAAAGTAACATCACCAATGACTACAGCATTTGGAGCTACCCAATTTTCGCCAGAGTTTTTTGGTTTTTTATCTTTTAAATCGTAAAACATAATTTATATATTATTACATTATGCCAATACAAACTCCAATATGTGATTTCGGCCAAAAGGCTCATGACTTTCGGTTAAAATCTACAGAAAATAAAATTATTTCTCTAAATGACATTAAAGGTGAAAATGGAACTTTAATAATGTTTATTTGTAACCACTGCCCATACGTGAAAGCAGTGACTAAGGATATCGTTGATGATTGTAATAAATTAAAAGAGTTAGGTATTAATTCAGTAGCTATATGTGCAAATGATGCGGAAAATTATCCAGAGGATTCATTTGATAATATGATCGAATTTGCCAAAAAAAACCAATTTAGTTTTCCGTATTTAAATGATGAGTCACAAGAGGTCGCTAAAACTTATGATGCAGTGTGCACACCTGACTTCTTTGGTTATAATAAAAACTTGGAGCTTCAATATAGAGGTAGGTTAAGAGAATTAAAAAACTTAATTCCTGTAAGAGATGGCGATAGTGACTTGTTAAAAGCTATGAAACAAATTGCCGAAACTGGTAAAGGGCCAGAGAGTCAAATTCCAAGTGCTGGTTGTGGTATTAAGTGGAAAACTAATTAATGTATTTAATCGCTTCAAGATCTTTTCCACCAGAAATCGGTGGAATGCAGAGTTTAATGTGGGGTCTCGCACGAGAGATGTCAAAAAACTTCATGATCAAAGTCTTTGCCGATTATCATGAAAATCATAAAGAATTTGATGAAAACTTAAATTTTTCTATTGAAAGAATTGGTGGTATTAAATTTTTAAGGAAGATAAGAAAAGCTCAATTAATTAATGAGTTTCTTAAAGATAATAAAGTTCAAGGAATTATAGCTGACCATTGGAAAAGTTTAGAATTAATTAAATCTAATATAAAGAAATATTGTCTGATACACGGCAAAGAAATTAATCATCCAAAAGATAGTTACCAAAATAAAAGGATTGTGAAAGTATTTGATAATGTCGAAAAAATTATAGCTAACTCTGAATATACCAAAAACCTAGCTATTAGTATTGGCTTAAATTCTGAAAAAATTGTTGTAATAAATCCTGGAGTAAATCCTCCTAGAGACTTAAATAAAAAATCTTTAGATAAAGTTGAAAGTTTACTCAAAATAAAAACACCACGCTTAATTACTGTCTCAAGATTTGATAAAAGGAAAAATCATGAAAAAGTATTAATGGCTTTAAGAAACTTAAAACAAATTTATCCAGATATAGTCTATATTTGTATAGGTTATGGAGATGAGGAAAAAAATATTAAAGACTTAGTGAAAGAGCTCGATTTAAATTCACAAGTAATGTTTTTCAAAGATATTAGTGAAGATTTAAAAAATGCCTTGATAGCAAAGTCAAATATCTTTGTAATGCCATCAATTATTCACAAAAAATCTGTTGAGGGATTTGGAATAGCTTATGTAGAAGCTGCTCAATACGGTGTCACTTCACTAGGAGGAATAGATGGCGGTGCATCTGATGCGATACAACATGAAAAAACAGGATTAATTTGTGATGGAAATAATTTAGAAGATATTTATTCATCATTAAATTTAATGATAAAGGATAAAAAATATTTAGAATTAGGAAAAAATGCAAAAATGAATGCTGAAACTTTTCTTTGGTCACAAATATTTTTAAAATATAAAAAGATAATAGCATGAAAGAAGAATGCATTATTTGCAGCACTGATTTAAAAAAAATTAATGATTACGTTTTTAAATGTAATCAGTGCTTATTCTATAAGTCAGTGCTTGAGCCAGGCTTTGGTCGTGATATTGAGGGTATAGCTGAATTAAGAAAAAATAATTTTAAAAAAATTATTCAAATATTATTAAATCAAAATATAGATAATAAGTTTAAAATTTTAGAAATTGGATCTGGAAATGGTTTTTTTTTGGAAGAATGTATCAAAAGAAATTTAGATGTAACTGGCTCTGAGGCTGATGAGGATCAATACAATAAACTAAAAAGTAAATTCTCAAGCATCAAAAAATTAAGCCTTCCATTAACTGAAAATCCTAATAATTTAGAAAAGTATGATTATATTGTTTTTAATGATGTGTTTGAACATTTAAATGATTTAAATTTAGTAATTGATCATATTAAAAAGATTTTAAGAAAAAATGGCAAAGTGGTAATCAACATTCCATCATCTAATGGATTTATTTTTAAATTTTCTGAATTTCTATACAAAATAGGATTAAAAAATTTTTACGATAGAGTTTGGCAAAAAAATTTATCATCACCACATTTGTCTTACTTTAATGACCACAATCTAAAGAAATTATTTGAAAAGAATGGTTTCCAACAAGTTCATATAGATTATTTAAACACTGTTAGTAAAAGTGGAAATTTTAAAAGATTAAATTCGACAATTAAAAATAAACTCATTTGTTTTATTTTAAGCTGTCTTTTATTTATTTTCTTTTATCTACAAAAAATATTTCCAAAAGATATCATTTTTCATATTTATGAATTAAAATAAAAATTTAAGTTAGATTATTAATTAACCTTTCAAAAACTTTTTCAGCACTAAGTTTATTTAAATCTGTCACTTCAATAACTTTAAAATTTTCTCTTTCAATGCTCACTTTATAAGCGGTTGTGTGTTTACCAAACAGGGTCAAACCCTTAGCACCTACATTTGCTGCTATATGTGCTGGGCCAGTGTCATTAGCAATGATAAATGAACTATCTCTAATAAGAGTTGTTAGCTGAGAAATGTTTAAAGCCTTATCATTATCAAGAATATTTTTTGTATCAAATTTTTTAGCATCCTCTATTTCATTAGGACCAGGCGCCGTAATAATTTCATATTCCGTACTAAATTTACTCTTAATTAATCTAATCAGATCATTGTAGTAAGGCCATTTTTTTATTGGTAGATGTGGAGAACAGAAAGGAAATAATAAAATATATTTTTGCAAATTATATTTTTTTTTGATTTCAGTAATTTCAGAACAAGCCCAACTAAAATTAGGTTTAAGTGTATTGATTGTATTCAGCCCAGTCTCCTTAAGTTGATAATCAAATCTATTTAATACTGAATTTTTATCAAATTTTTCTTTAGTTATGTCTTTAGGCAAAGTTGTTCTTGAGCTAGACCAAATATCTTTATTGCTTTTTGGGAAAAGAATATTTCTATAAAAAGAAGTTCTTGATGAATTTTGAAGATCAAACACTTTTGAAAAATTATGTTTTTTAATTTCTCTCATTAAAAAATATAGATAAATTAAATTATATTTTGGTAGTCTTTTGTCTAAGATCACCTCATTTACAAAAGGATTTTTCTTAAATAGTTCAAAATAAGGTTTTGTTGTGAGTAGATATATTCGATCATTTTTATGATTTTCAGATATATCTTGAATTGCCCCGCTAGCTTGAGCTATATCTCCTAGTGATCCGTGTTTGATAATTAAAATATTAGACATATTTATAACAAGATAGCACAGTATTAGATTTTATGAATAAAATTATAGTCGAGGTTTCAATTGGGGAACTTTTAGACAAAGTTTCAATTTTAGAGATCAAGCAAGAAAAAATTAAAGACACTGAAAAGCTAAAATTTATTAACAACGAACATTCTGTTTTAAAAGATCAATTAGAGAAAAATGTAAAGTCTGATGAAAAACTCGATAAGCTTTATCAATCACTAAAAAAAATAAATTCTAAACTATGGTTAATTGAAGACGAAAAAAGATTATGTGAAAAAGAAAAGGATTTTGGAGAAAAATTTATTAAACTTTCAAGAGATGTTCACTTTTTAAATGATGATCGTGCAAAGATCAAATTAGAAATCAATAATCATACTGGCTCAAAAATCAAAGAAATTAAGGAATATACAAAATATTAGTAGCTATATTTTTTTTCTAAAAACTTAATTACGTTGTGAATTATAAAAGTCATAAATAGATAAATTCCACCTGCAACTATAAATACTTCAATCGGTTTAAAAGTAGTTGATATTATATATTTTGCTACGCCCGTTAAATCCATCAATGTAACTGTGCTTGCTAACGAGGTACCTTTGAGCATTAGTATTATTTCATTCCCATATGCAGGAAGAGATTGTCTAATGGCTATAGGAATTTGAACTTTGTAGAATATAATTTTATTAGATATACCTAAACTTTTTCCAGCTTCAATTATGCCTGGTTTAATTGTTTGAAAAGCAGACCTCAAAATTTCAGAAGTATAAGCACCAGTGTTTAACGCAAAAGCAATAATTGCACACCAGTATGGCTCTTTAAGTATAACCCACAAAAAAGAAGACCTTAAAGACTCTATCTGACCTAATCCAAAATATATAATAAATATTTGCACCAACAACGGAGTTCCTCTAAATATATATGAATATCCATACGCAAATTTATTTATAAAAATATTTTTATTTAATCTTAAAATTGCAAATAATAATCCAATAAATAACCCCACAATTAAAGAAACTGATAGAAGTTTTAAAGTTACTACTGCAGCATTTAATAGTTTCGGAAAACTATTGATCATTAATTCAAAATCCATCAATACCCTCTACTGTACTTAACTTCTAATCTATTTATTAACTTCATGCTTACAAAAGTAAGTAATAAATATAAAACTGCAGCGAATGAATAAAAGAATAGTGGATCTCTTGTAGATCCAGCAGCAATGTAAGATTGTCTCATTATTTCAACTAAACCTGTTACAGAGATTAAAGATGTATCTTTTAGAGTAATTTGCCAAACGTTACTTAAATTTGGTATGGCTAGTCTTAGCATTTGCGGAAGAACAATTTTATAAAACTGTTTAAATTTACTAAATCCTAAAACCTTTGCAGCCTCAAATTGACCTTTATCAATCGATTGAATTGCCCCTCTAAAAACTTCAGTGGAATAAGCACCAGATATAATACCAATAGCAAATGAGCCTGTAAGAAACGCATTAATCTCAATGTATTCGTTATATCCAAACATTGAAGCAACAAACATAATCGCTCCACTCCCACCAAAAAAGAAAAGGTAAATAACTAATAATTCAGGGACACCTCTGATAATTGTTGTGTAAATATTGGCAATTAAATTTAGAAATTTAAATTTAGATAGTTTTAGAGGAGTGAAAACTGCGGCGAAACTAAAACCGATTAACATTGCTGTTATTGAAACAGCTATGGTCATTAGGGTTGCACGAAATAACTCATCACCCCAACCAGTATCTCCAAAAGCTAGAAGTTCCATATAGATTGGCGACTATACATGATAGTCGCCAAACCTAAAATTTAATTACATAGAAGCGTCAAAACCGAACCATTTAGTAGCTATTCTACTAATATCTCCGTTCTTTCTTGCTTTATTAATTGCAGCATTAAACTTTCTTAAAAGTTCAGTATCATCTTTTCTAATACCTACCCCAACACCATTTCCAAAAGCACCGCCTGAAAAAGTTGGTCCAGTTAAAACAACTGGCTTGCCAGATTTTTCTGCATAATCACTAAATGCTACTGCAGCAGCTAAGGCAGCATCACATCTTCCAGACGCTAAATCTAAATTAACCTCATCTTGTGTCTTATAAGTTCTGACATTTACTTTTCCCACATCGCCAGAGTCTAAAAAGTTTTGATGAATTGTAGCAGTTTGTACACAAACAGTTTTACCTGCTAATGCAGCAGTAAGAGTTTTAAGATCTTTTTTAGCTGCAGCATTTGGTTTGGTAAGATTTATCCCAGCAGATGTATCTAAACCTTCTAGGCTAGATCCTTTCATAACTGCTAAAGATGCAACTTCATCTGCATATCCTTGAGAAAAGCTAATAGCTTTTTGTCTTTCTGCAGTAATTGACATGCCTGCCATTATTGCATCAAACTTTCTCATGATTAAAGCTGGAATCATTCCATCCCAATCTTGCTCAACTATCACACACTGTTGACCTATGTATCTGCATAATGTGTAAGCTAATTCAACTTCGAAACCTATTAACTTACCTGCCTCATTTTTTGAATTCCATGGAGGATAGGCACCCTCTGTTCCAATTCTTATTTTATCAGCATTAACATTTCCTATTACCAATAAAGAAAGTAAAACTGAAAAAATAGTTTTTTTAAATATATTCATTATTATCTCCTTTAGTAAAAAAAATATTATTTCACAGATTACAGATATTAAAAAGAAAAAATTAGTGGTTTATTGATGAAGAAAAATTCCAAGAACAATCAAAACTAGGTATATAAACTCTGGATAAATTAGTATTTCCAAAATGATGATTGAATACATTTAACCAATTTTCAACTTGAAGAGGTTTTTTATCCTGACTTCCAACTTGTGCAGTAATAACACCTTTAGGTTTGAGAATTCTAACTAAAGAGTCCATATTTTTAGCGGCCAGATCTATGCAAAACTGGTCATCATTTAAATCAACAAAAATATGATCATATGTATCTTCATTCACTGTCTTTATACTTTCAAAAGCATCTCCCCAGACACATTTTACAGAATTTTTTTCTGTAGCTTTTTTTCCAATATCACCAAGATGTTTATTGCAAACTTCAACAACTTCAGGATCTAATTCATACCAATCTATAAAGTTAAACTTTTTTGAAATACATTCTCTTGCAACACCACCATCACCACCGCCAATTATTGCTGCTCTTTCATTTTTTTTATTCAACTTAAGCCCAGCCCCAACAAAAGTTGAGCTGTATAAATGTTCATCTGATGCCGCTACTTGTATTTCACCATCGATAAATAAAGATTTTCCAAATTGTTCTAATTCTAAAATTTCAATGTGTTGACCAACTTTTGATTTAAAGTCCTCTATAACTTCATTTACAACATATGATTTTTGTAATCCTGGTGAACTATAAATATCGTGGTAAAGAGATCTAGTATCTCTATTAAATTCTTTTTTAACAATACGTTTATGTTCAAATTCTTTTTTTATAATATCAATTGCCACCGATGGACTTATTTTTCCACAGGTAAAAAAATCAAAACTAATTATTCCATTTTCTGGAAATGTATGAAAACTAATATGACTTTCAGCCAATAAAGCTAAAATAGTAAAACCCTGAGGTTCAAATTTATATTTTGAAATATTCAAAATAGTTACATTAGCTGCTTTAGCTATTTTATGTATAACTTTCTCATAAACTGAAGAATCGTACTCTTTTGTAGTACCTATAATATCTAAAGTAATATGCTCCCCAACTTTAATCATCTTACCTTTTTTTATAGTTTTTAGCCTTATCTAAAACTTTTTTCATTTCTTCAAATGAAAGTATCTTAGGTTGTCCTAGTTTTAAAGCAATAGTGTATTGATGACAAATATTTTCTATCTCTTGTGCAAGCTCAAATGCATCCTCTAAATTTTTTCCAAAAGCAACCTGGCCGTGATTGGACATTAAACAAGCGCTTCTATTCTCTAGAGCTTTAATTACATTTTTGGATAACTCTTCTGTTCCAAAAGTAGCGTATTCTGCACATTTAATGTCATCTCCGCCAGCTAGAGCGATCATATAATGAAATGGTGGTACTGATTTTCCATGTGAGGATACAGCTGTTGCGTGTGGAGAATGAGCATGAACAATTGCCTGTGCTTCTTTTTTATTTGTATAAATATCTCTATGAAATCTCCATTCTGATGATGGTTTGTTAGTTGAATTGTTTTTTTCTTCTCCTTCATTTAAACCCATAAAAACAATATCTTCAGGTTTAAGTGTTTCATATTTTTTTCCTGATGGAGTAATTAAGTATCCCTCTATGCCATCCTCTATTCCTCTCAATGATATATTGCCTGATCTAAGAGGTGAAAGATTTGTAGAATTTAATTTTAACGAATATTCAATAATCTGATTTCTTTGATCAAAATTTTTCATTTAAATAATTCTTTAAGTCCTTTTTCTGATGCTTCACATACACCTTTTTCTGTTATTAATCCTGTAACATATTTTGCTGGAGTTACATCAAAAGCTAAATTCAAGGCTATACTTTTTTTTGGATAAATTTGTATTTTCTTTATGTCACCTTTTTGGTCTAAACCTTCAACATGAGATAATTCATCTGAATTTCTCTCTTCTATTGGAATATCTTTATGATCTTTTATATTCCAATCAATTGTTGAACTTGGAAGTGCAACATAAAAAGGAATCTTGTTATCATGAGCTGCTAATGCTTTAAGATAAGTTCCAACTTTATTACAAACATCTCCATTAGCTAGAGTTCTGTCTGTTCCAACAATGCACATATCAACTTCACCTCTTTGCATTAATATGCCACCTGTGTTATCTGCGATGATTGTGTTTTTAATTCCTTCTTCATTTAATTCATATGATGTAAGATTTGCTCCTTGATTTCTTGGTCTAGTTTCATCTGCCCACACATGAACGGGAATCCCTTTTTTATGTGCATGATAAATTGGAGAGGTTGCGGTTCCCCAATTTATTGTTGCAAGCCAACCTGCGTTACAATGAGTTAATATATTAACTGTATCTTTTTTTTTATTATAGATTTCCTCAATAATCTTTAGTCCATTTAATCCTATATTTTCACAAAATTTTACATCCTCTTCACATATATCTTTTGCTTCATTCAAGGCTATTTTTAAGATTTTATCACTATTAACTCCTGATAATTTATTCATCATTCTATCGACAGCCCACTTTAAATTTATTGCTGTTGGTCTTGAACTAATTAAATCTTTTGCAGATTTTTTTAAAAATGATTGGTCATTACTTTCAATTATAGCTAAAACCATTCCATAAGCTGCTGTAGCACCTATTAGAGGTGCGCCTCTTACCTCCATTACCTTAATCGCATTTATTGAGTCCTTAACAGTTTTAAGGTCTTTAATAATAAATTGGTGTGGAAGTTTTGTTTGATCAATAATTTTTACAACATTATTTTCAAACCAAATAGTACGATATTCTTTTCCTTCTATTCTCATTGATTTAAAACTCTACCAGCAACAGTTTTAAGTTTGTCTATTGTTTTTTTTGTTCTTTTTTCAGGTGCTGTAATTATTGCAACATCTAAACAATTATTGGTTGGATCATTAGGATCAATATGATTTTCAAAATTTTCTATTAAATTTTTAATCATGTTTTTTGCTTTTGCGGCATTTCCCAAAAGAACTTTTATTACTTGTTGAACGTCAACATTTTCATGGTCTGGATGCCAACAATCATAATCTGTAACCATTGAAACTGAGGCATATCTGATTTCTGCTTCTCTAGCTAATTTCGCTTCTGGCATATTAGTCATTCCAATTACATCTGCTTTCCAAGATCTATATAAATTTGACTCTGCTAATGTTGAAAATTGAGGTCCTTCCATAACAACATATGTGCCATTTCTTTGATATTCAATTTTTTCTTTTTTAATCGCCTCTTCACATGCGTTCATCAAACCATTAGATGTTGGATGAGCCATAGAAACATGTGCAACTATTTCATTGTCAAAAAATGTTTTTACCCTAGAGAAAGTTCTATCTATAAATTGATCTACTATTACAAACTTTCCGGGAGGTAAATCCTCTTTTAATGACCCGACAGCTGAAACAGATACGATGTCTGTAACCCCTAATTGTTTCAGTGCATCAATATTAGCTCTAAAGTTAATGTTTGAGGGTGAAATGAAATGTCCTCTTCCATGTCTTGGTAAGAAATAAACTTCTTTATTTTTATAAATTGTTTTTAAAATTTGATCAGATGGCTCCCCCCAAGGAGTATTCAAATTTATTAATTCCCTTTCAGTAAATTCCTCTACATCATATAGACCGCTTCCACCAATTATTGCTAATTTATTTCTTGTCATGTTTAAAATATAAATTATTTATACTGCAATAATTAATTATTATGAATTTAAAAGATTTTATAAGATCTATTCAAGACTATCCAAAAAAGGGGATTCTTTTTAGAGATATTACTACACTAATTAAAGACAAAGATGCATTCGCTGAAGCAATTAGTCAAATAGTTGAAAGATCTAAAAAATATGATTTTGATAAGATCGCTGCAATTGAGTCTCGAGGATTTGTTTTTGCTTCAGCAGTCTCATTTATTTTGAAAAAACCTTTTATTATGCTTAGGAAAAAAAATAAACTTCCTGCAGAAGTTCACTCTGTTGATTTCGAGTTAGAATATGGAACAGCTACAATTGAAGTTCATAAGGACTCTTTTGAGAAAAATGATAATGTTTTAATCATTGATGATTTAATTGCTACTGGGGGAACGGCTGAAGCTGCTGCTAAGTTAATTAAGATGTCAGATGCTAATGTTGCAGCATTTATTTTTGTTATAAATTTATTTGATTTAGATGGATGCAAAAAGCTTGAAGATAAAGGTTTTAAAGTTGAAAATTTAATAGAATTTCCTGGACATTAATTTTTGAAGGTCTTTACAAAATTTTGAAATATTTTTTCATTACCTAAAGAATTAAAATGTACATCACCTTCAATATAATACTTAGAAATAATTTTTTCTTTTTCAGTAAAAGTAATTTCATTAAAAAAATCTGTAAAATTGTTAAAGAAAAACTCACATTTGTTTACACAAAAATTATTCATTAATTTAACAATCTTTGATTGACTATTATCGTACAAAATTTGAGCTGGCCAAGGATAAATTCCAACTGACATTTTAATATCATTTTTCTGTAAAAGTTCATATGTCATCTCCATAAATTCTAATGATTTACTAATTTCTTTATCTCCAAAAAACTTATTGTTAAAAGTCCACGAACTTTTTTCATGACAGAAATCCAGATAAGTACATTTATTTATTACATCTGTTTCATTAAATACATCATTCTTCAATACTTTTGACGAATATGCCAAAAATGGAAAAGTTGATTTCAAGGTTCTTTGGATATTAGATAAAATTACTGATTTTTTTCTACTTATTTTGTTATCTATTAATCTGTATTTTCTATTATCGTCATGTATATCGCTAATATCAAAATAAATGATTACTCTTTTGAATTTGTAACCATTTTCTAATAAATATCTTAACTTAGTAAAATAAATTGATGGCGAGTAAGATACAACGCCTAAATTAGCAATCTTTAACTTGTCAAATTTATTTTCAATTCTTCCAACAAAAGTATCTTTGTAATCAAGACCAACACCTTCTGTAAAACTGTCTCCTATGAATGCTATATCAAATTCTTTTGACTCAAAATCCATTTTGTCACAAAAAGTTCTAAATGAATTTTTATTTGAACAAAAAAGATAAGTTTCACCGGGAGACCATTCTAAATTTCCTTTGAAACTTTTTTTTAAATCATGATCGTAAACATTGTGAATAGTTGTGTGATCGATCTTTTTGGGGGTAAATTTTAATAAATAAGCCCCAAATAATAAGTCAGTCAACAAAACAAATGTTAAACATATACCAATTACAGAAAGAATTTTTTTCATTTAATGGTAGCGGGAAGTGGGATCGAACCACTGACCTCAGGCTTATGAGTCCTGCGCTCTAACCAACTGAGCTACCCCGCCGTTAAATTGTTTTTGATATATACTACTTTTATTTTTTCTTTCAAACACTAAAGAAATATTAAAAGCTATTGCTTATTGAAATATTTGCATTGTAATTAGGTGCAACACTTAAAAAATCATAATTTGTACTAATTTTCAAATCTAAGTCATTCACTTCTTTAGTAAATTCTAGTCCAGCATTTTTAAAATCATTTATCTTAAATGCATATTTAATTTCATCAATTGGCACATATCCTACAGATAAATAAAGTTCATTACTATAACCTTTGCCTCTTGCACCAAATCTTTCAAAATTTACCACTGTTGACCAGCCAGAAATTGAAGTTGTGTCAATACCATATCCAACTCTGTAGTTATGTTCTGATTTATTATTTGATGTGTAATTATATGATGTGCTTGGATTATTAATAAAATAAAAGTCTGAATCAGAAGATGAGCTTAGATCCCCAACATATTCTAATCTTCCATGATGATTTATAATTGTGTCACCTTGTTCGTCTGTAGTATCAAAAAGAATTCCAATTGTTGCAATCGCGGTTTTAATTT
>CACMKP010000005.1 GCA_902614355.1 uncultured Pelagibacteraceae bacterium | reverse complement strand
GTAGGAATGGAAAGAAGTGCTCTTCATAGGAAGCTAAAAGGCTTGGGAATAAAAGAGTTTAATTAAATGAATATTATTATTTGTGGTGCAGGTAGAGTAGGCTTTACCATAGCAAAACTGTTAAGTGACCAAGGTCACTCTATAACTGTTATTGATCAATCTAGTGAAGATATTCAAAAGATTAATGATAGTTTGGATGTTAAAGCTATAGTTGGAAAAGCAACATATCCTTCAATTCTTGAAAAGGCTAATGCACCAGAAACAGATATGATAATTGCTGTGACTAGAAATGACGAAATTAACATGTTAATTTGTCAAATAGCTTATTCTATTTTTAATATACCAAAAAAAATTGCAAGAATTCGATCCCAGGATTATTTAAATCCTAAATTTACAAGAGTGTATAATAAAGAAAATTTACCTATTGATGTTATAATCTCACCAGAAATTGAAATTGCGAAATCTATTCAAAGAAAATTAGAGGCACCTGGAGCTTTAGATAGTGTCCCTTTTACCGATAACAAAATTAGATTACTTGAAATTCTGATTAGAAAAAATTGTGAATCAATTAACATTAAATTTAATGAATTAACAAAAAAATACCCAAAGTTAGATGCCAATATAATCGCAATTAATCGAGATGAAAAATTCTTCATACCCAAAAAGACAGACGCTGTTAAGGAAAACGATAAAATTTATGTAATCATTAATTCTTTACAGATGGGTGAGACATTACAAGCTTTTGGACACAATGAAAGAATATCAAAAAAAATTTTAATAATTGGTGGTGGAAACATCGGTTTTAACTTGGCAAAAAATATAGAGGAAACTTTAGACACTGTTAGAGTAAAAATAGTTGAAAAAAATAAAGAACGTGCTGAATATTTAGCAAGTCAACTTAATGATACAATTGTTATTAATGGAGATGGTTTAGATGAGGAGGTTTTAGTCGAGGCTAATATGGAAGAGGCAGAAACTGTTTTAGCTTTGACCAATGATGATGAAGATAATTTAATGGTAAGTGTTTTAGTCGAAAAATTTACCAAAGATCAAAAAGATATAGAGGAAAAAAGAACTATGGCTCTTATTAATAAACCAAACTATTCATTATTACAAACTTCCTTAAAGATTGATGATTTGATTGATCCAAGAATGAGTACAGTTTCAAGTATTCTAAAACATGTACACAAAGGAACTATTGAAAATGCTTATACAGTATCAAATGGTGAATTTGAAATAATTGAAGCAGAAGTTATTGAGACGTCTGAACTAATTAATAAAGAATTAAAAAATTCAAATCTTCCAGATGAATTAAGAATTGGTGCTATATTAAGAGATGACACAGTTATTATTCCTAGATCAGATTTTATTTTTAAAAAGGATGATAGAGTTGTTTTTATTGTTAAAAAAGACACGATCCCTTTTGTAGAAAATATTTTCAGGTTAAGTTCAGTTTAATTACATGATAAAATTACAGGTTAAATACCTTAGCTTCTTTTTTGCAGTAATTTCTTTATTATCTTTTTTTAATATAATTTATTCTTATTACTTAAATTTTTACTTAAATTTAAACACATACTATTATTGCTTAATTGCCTCAATTTTTCTTTCAGTGTTATTTTTTAAATTTAAATCTAGTGAAAAAAAATTTTCTATTTTCGACAAGATATTAACAGTTTTTTTTGGGTATTTACTTATACCTGTTATTCTATCAATACCTTTTTATTTTAGTATTTATAATTTAACTTTTTTAAATTCTTATTTTGAGGCCATTTCTGGTTTTACATCCACTGGATTTACAATTTTTGAAAACATTAAACATATTGACCAAAGTATTATTTTGTGGAGATCCTCTATTCAATGGATAGGTGGTTTGTACTTCCTTTTTTCGATCATATTCTTGATAGACATATATGACGAAAGTTTTAAAAAATCTTTAACTAATTATCTTTCATTTGATAGTAGTGAAATTTTCAAACAAGCTATTAAAATTTTCTTATTATATTCTTTTCTAACATTAATTATTTTTTTAGTTTTAAACATATTTTCTGTTCGTACTTTCAATTCATTAAATTTAGCATTTAGTTTAATATCATCAGGCGGCTTTTTACCCGATAATGATCTCACAAATATCATTAAAAATAACTCACAGATTATAATTTTATCTGTGCTGATGTTATTTTCCTTTTTTAGTATCTTCTTCAGTTATAATTTAGTTTTTTTGAGAAATAGAAATATTAACTTTTTTTATGAAGATCTTCACTTAATTGTATATCTAACAATAATTGTATTAATTTTTCTTTTATTTTTTAGTTTTAACAAAGAATTTTCTGTAAATTTTTTGGCAATTGTGAGTAGCATGTCAAATATTGGTTTCTCAATTAAAACCGATCAAACAAATATGAGCTTAGTTTTTTTAATTTTAGTAATAATTGGTGGATCTTTTTTTTCAACAAGTTCTGGTTTAAGATTTGTAAAAATTTATTCTCTATTTAAATATTCAATCAATCAAATCTTATCGTTTAGCAAACCTAAGAATGTTTTTATGAATAAATTAATATTTACTAACATCAATTTTAATTTTAACGAGATTAACAAATATTTTTTGACGATTATTATTTTTATTATATCGCTTTTTATATTCACTTCTATACTTAGTATCAGTGGAATAAGTTTTGAAAATTCTTTTAAATTATCAATTTTAACTTTAATGAATACTGTAAATTCATCTATATATGGATTGACAGATTTCAATTTTAATAATTTACATTTTTTAACAAAATATAGTTTTATTTTATTTATGATTATCGGTAGAATTGAGTTATTAACAATTTTACTAATTTTGAAAAAATTTTTATTTAAAAATTAATATATAATTGATATGTATCAGGTATAATTTTGCGCCCTTAGCTCAGCTGGATAGAGCATCGGTTTTCTAAACCGAGGGTCGTAGGTTCGAATCCTTCAGGGCGCGCCATTATTCACATTTTTTAATATTTTTTTCCAAATAATTTGCTTGACTTAATTTTTTTAAAATAACATTTTCTAAAACTTTTTCTTGAAGAGTGTTTTTTTACATGGTTAAATTGAAGATATTCAAAACGTTGTTTTGAATTATTTGTTAACAAATAAATAATAACAGAAGGAAGAATAATGTTTAAATACTTAAAACAATTAACTTCTTTAGTTGCTATGGTAGCTGTGTTGTTTACTTTTACAACAGAGTCTATGGCTGCTAAAAAATCTAAAACACTTAAAAACACTCAAAAAAAGGGTTTTGTAAGATGTGGAGTATCTCAAGGTCTTCCAGGATTTTCTAATGCTGACGCTGCAGGAAATTGGACTGGTGTTGACGTTGATGTATGTAGAGCAGTAGCTGCTGCGGTATTAGGTGATGCAAACAAAGTTAAGTTTACACCACTAAGTGCTAAAGAAAGATTTACAGCTCTTACATCTGGTGAGATTGATATCTTATCAAGAAACACAACTTGGACACTTTCTAGAGATGCTGATATCGGACTTACTTTCGTAGGTGTAAACTTTTACGATGGTCAAGGTTTCATGGTAAGAAAAAGTTCAGGTATTACTTCAACAGGACAATTCAAAGATGGTATCTCAGCTTGTACGAATATTGGTACAACAACTGAGTTAAATATGAGAGATTTCTTTAATTCAAAAGGAATCAAGTATGAGCCAGTAGCATTTGAAAAAGCTGATGAAGTCGTAGCTGCTTACGATGCAGGTAGATGTGATACTTACACTACTGATAAATCTGGTTTAGCTGCTCAAAGAACAAAAATGAAGAACCCTGATGAACACATTGTTTTACCAGAAACTATTTCTAAAGAACCTTTAGGACCAGTTGTAAGACAAGGTGATTCAGTTTGGGAAGATATCGTAAGATGGTCTTTGAACACAATGATCGAAGCTGAAGAATATGGAATTACTTCAGCAAATGCAGACATGATGAAAACTTCTGACAATCCAGCAATCAAAAGATTAGTTGGAGCTGAGGGTGAATTAGGTGCTGCTTTTGGTCTAGACAATGACTGGAGCTTGAGAATTATCAAGCAAGTTGGTAATTACGGTGAAAGCTATAAGAGAAATATTGCTGACACTGGAATTTTACCAGACAGAGGTCCAAACCAATTATGGACAAAGGGCGGAATACTTTACGTTCCACCTGCAAGATAATTTCAGTTTAAAATACTTAAAAAGGGCTAGATTTTTCTAGCCCTTTTTTTATAAATTTATATATTATCACATTTGTGAATCTTAAACTTAAAGACATAGTTCCTCAATTAATCACAGTCATAGCTGTGGTTTTGATTTTTGGTTTTTTTACTTACAACGCTCAAATCAATATGGAAAATAGAGGTATTGATTTTGGATATGGTTTCTTATCACAAGAGTCTTCTTTTGATGTTCAATTTTCTTTGATTGAATATGATGGATCTCACTCTTATTTCAGAGCTTATTTAGTTGGGTTATTAAACACAATACTAGTTTCAGTTATAGGTATAATTATTGCTACAATTTTAGGTGTAATAGTTGGTGTCGCTAGATTATCTCCTAACTATTTAATAAATAAATTTGCAGCTTTTTATGTTGAATTTTTTAGAAATATTCCATTACTACTTCAAATCTTTTTTTGGTATTTTGCTGCTCTCAGAGCATTACCACTTCCACAAGATGCAGAAGCAATTTTTGGAGTTTTTTTCTTAACTATAAAGGGATTATATGTCCCTGCTTTTATTTGGCAAAATTTTAGTATTTTCTTTTATTCGCTTGTTGCAGCAGTAATAGCTATTATTGTCATAAGAATTCATGCAAAAAAAGTTCAAGAAAATCAAGGTAAACAAATTCCAGTTTTTTTTATTTCATTAGGATTGATCTTTATTCTTCCTCTACTGAGTTTTTTGATAGGTGGAGTAAAACTTTCATTTGAAGTTCCTGTTCTTAAACAATTAGCAACTACATCTTTTATATACGAAGGAGGAGTAAGTTTGCCGCCAGAACTTATTGCCCTAACACTTTCCCTGTCTTTGTATACTGCAACATTTATTGCAGAATGTGTCAGAGCTGGAATTCAAGGAGTTGGAAAAGGTCAAAAAGAAGCTGCAGCATCAATAGGTTTAACACCTAATCAGGTTTTAAAATTAGTGATTATGCCACAAGCTTTAAGAATAATTATTCCACCAACAACCAATCAATACCTAAATTTAACAAAAAATTCTTCTCTTGCAGCAGCAATAGCTTATCCAGATTTGGTCTTAGTTTTTGCTGGAACTGCACTAATGCAAACTGGTAAAGCCATCGAAATAGTCTCTATAACAATGTTTACTTATTTAACTCTAAGTATCTCAATTTCAATTTTAATGAATTGGTACAATAAAAGAATAGCAATACAGGAAAAATAATGTCTAAAATTAATTTCTTAAAACCCGATAGAACAAATTTAAACACCTTTTTGTACTTAGGTTCTTTTTTATTTTTGATAAGCTTCTTGGATGTTTTTTTTAATTCTTTTTTTAATTTAAATTTAACAGGTTTTTTGCCTAATTTTTTAAGCTTCGTATTACCCTTAGTATTAGGTTTTATAGGTCTATATTTTATTAGAATTGAATATAGCGGTATCAAAAGATTAGATTTATTAAATAAACATATAAACACCAATAATTTTAACGCTGTACTCTCATTATTAATAATATTTGTAATTATAAAATCTATACCCCCGATACTTAGTTGGTTTGTCGTAGATGCTAGTTTTGCAGGTGACTCAAAAGATGTTTGCACAGGAACTGGTGCTTGTTGGACTTATATAAAAGTCTGGATGAGAAGATTTATGTATGGAATGTATCCAAATGCAGAACAGTGGAGAATTAATTTATCATTTATTTCTTTAGTATTACTCGGATCTATTGGTTATTTTGCTACCGATAAATTTAAGAAATATTTAACACTTTATTATGTAGTGATTTATCCTTTGATTGCTTTTCTATTTATCTTTTTCTTTATTTCAGGTGGTCCTGTCTTTTTTGATTTTTCATATGGAATAATAGCTGCAATTTTATCAATTATTATTGGTTTTTTTATTCCAGGAAGATTTAAGTTTTATTATTTTTTAATAGTTCCTTTAGCACTTTATATTATTTTAAAATATTTTCTTTTTTTCGAGGAATATATCGAATTAGGTAAATTGGATGGTCTAAATTGGGTTGAAACGGGTGCATGGGGAGGTTTGTCGCTAACATTTATTATTTCGTTTTTCTGTTTAATTTTCTGTTTCCCGATTGGTATGGCTTTCGCTCTTGGAAGAAGATCAGATTTTCCATTAATTAGATATATTTCGGTTGGTTTTATAGAATTTTGGAGAGGTGTTCCGTTAATTACAGTTTTATTTATGTCAGCTGTTATGTTTCCAATGTTTTTACCTGAAGACTTTTTTATTGATAAATTGGTAAGAGCAATTATTGCTATTTCTTTGTTTGAGGCAGCATATGTTGCTGAAGTTATTCGAGGCGGATTGCAGGCTTTACCAAGAGGACAATACGAGGCAGCCAAATCTTTAGGTATGGGTTATTGGAAAATGCATATTTTTGTGATCTTACCCCAAGCTTTAAAATTGGTTATACCTGGAATTGCTAATACATTCTTAGCATTAGTTAAAGACACTCCATTAATATTTGTGGTTGGTCTTTTAGAAATTGTTGGAATGCTGAATTTAGCTAAAACAAATCCAGAATGGTTAGGTTTTGCTATGGAAGGATATGTGTTTGCAGCGATAATTTTCTGGATTATTTGTTATGCAATGAGTAAATATAGTTATAATCTCGAACAAAAATATAAAACTGATAGATAAAATTTATGTCTGAAAATATTATCCAAATAAACAATATGAACAAGTGGTTTGGAGACTTCCAAGTATTAAAATCAATAAATTTGGAAGTGAAGCCAAAACAGAAAATTGTAGTTTGTGGCCCTTCAGGCTCTGGTAAATCAACTTTGATCAGATGTATTAATCGACTAGAGGAACATCAAGAGGGTAATATAATTGTTGATGGAACAGAATTAACAGAGGATACAAAAAATATTGAACAAATTAGAGCAGAAGTTGGAATGGTTTTTCAGCAATTCAATTTATTTCCACATTTATCAATTTTAGATAACTGCACACTTGCACCAATTTGGGTAAAGAAAATGCCAAAAAAAGAAGCTGAAGAATTAGCTTTAAAACATCTAGAAAGAGTTCAAATTTTAGATCAGGCACAAAAATATCCTGGGCAATTATCCGGAGGTCAACAACAAAGGGCTGCAATTGCTAGAGCTCTTTGTATGGAGCCTAAAATAATGCTTTTTGATGAACCAACTTCAGCTTTAGATCCTGAAATGATCAAAGAAGTATTAGATGTTATGGTTAATTTAGCAAAACAAGGTATGACAATGATAGTTGTTACGCATGAAATGGGTTTTGCAAAAGAAGTGGCTGATCAAATGATATTTATGGACGAAGGTATGATAGTTGAAAAAGCAGATACCAAAGAGTTTTTTGCTAATCCAAAGAGTGATAGAACAAAACTTTTCTTAAGCCAGATACTATAGAACGTTACTTTTGCAAGAAATATTTCTCTATTTCAGGCCGAAGTAATGCTTGACAGATATTTAAAATCCACTGTTTTTCAGCTAAATAAAAAAAAAATATTGGTTGCAGTAGGTTCTAAAAACTAGTTGAATTATGTTTTATAAAAATATTAAGAGGGGTCTTAATGGAAGATAATTTTAATAAACATTTGGGCAATAAGCTTAAATTAAGAAGATTGGCTCTAGGTTTAACTCAAACAAAAGTAGCAAAAGCAATCAACGTTACATTCCAACAAATTCAAAAATATGAAAAAGGGACAAATGGTGTAAGTTCGATAAGATTACTACAACTTTCTAACTATTTAAAAGTACCAATTAATTACTTTTTTGAGGATTTTTCAGAATATCTATTAAATTTAGAAAAATCTCAACAGGGACATATGAATGTTAACTATAATTTTTTAGTTAAACTTTATTCTGAGTTAAATGCAGATCAAAAATTAAAGTTTAATAAATCATTACAAGTTTCGAATAATATATCTAAGGTAGTGTAATTTTTGGCTCCTCGGGCAGGACTCGAACCTGCGACCAATTGATTAACAGTCAACTGCTCTACCAACTGAGCTACCGAGGAATGTAAATTGTCAACTTACTTTCTTTTTTAACTAAAACAAGATTTTTTTTGGAGGCAACGCCCGGAATCGAACCGGGATACAAGGATTTGCAATCCTCTGCGTAACCATTCCGCCACGTTGCCATATGTTTTAGAAGATAGCTACAAGGAGTTTTATATTAAATATTTGCAATTAGTCTATCAAATAACGTTCCAATTTGATTATTGTTAATTTAGATTATTAAATTATAAACTAATTACACCCATGATGAGCGATAAATATATACATTCAAAAGTTGAAGATCGGATTTATGCTTATTGGGAAAAAAATAAATTATTTAAACCTAAAAAAAATTCCAAGAAGTATTCAATTGTAATTCCACCCCCTAATGTAACAGGAAGTTTGCATATGGGGCATGCTTTGAATAATTCAATTCAAGACTTTTTAATACGATATTATCGTATGAATAATTATGAAACTTTATGGCAACCAGGAACAGACCATGCAGGTATTGCTACTCAAGCGCTTGTTGAAAAAAAATTAGAAAAAGAGAGTCTTACTAAAGCCACTCTTGGAAGAGAAAAATTTATTGAAAAAGTATGGGAATGGAAAAATGAGTATGGCGATATAATAATTAACCAATTAAAAAAACTAGGTTGTTCATGTGACTGGTCAAGAAATGCTTTTACGATGGATAAAAATCTATCTAAATCCGTCTTAAAAGTTTTCGTAGAATTACATAAAAAAAAATTAATTTATAAAGCAGAAAAACTAGTGAATTGGGACACTGTATTAAAAACTGCTATTTCAGATTTAGAAGTTGACCAAAGGGAGATGAATTCAAAAATTTATTACATCAGATATCCGATAGAAAATTCATCTGAATTTATAACTATTGCGACAACAAGACCGGAAACTATGCTTGGAGACACTGCAATAGCGGTTAATCCAAAGGATAAAAGATACAAAAAATTTGTCGGCAAAATAGTAACAATACCAATTGTAGGTAGAAAAATAAAAATAATCAAAGATAATTATGCAGATCCCGATCAAGGAACTGGAGCTTTAAAGATTACTCCAGCACACGACTTTAATGATTATGAAGTAGGTCAAAGAAATAAACTTGATATAATAAATATTTTTACTGAAGAGGGTAAAATTAATAATAATGCTCCGTCAGATTATGTTGGTTTAGATAGATTTGATGCTCGAAAAAAAATAATTAATGAGCTTAAAGAAAAAGATTTTTTTGTAAAAGAAGAAGATATTAAAAACAAAGTTCCATATGGGGATAGATCAAATTCTATAATAGAACCTTTTTTAACAGAGCAGTGGTTTGTTGATGCAAAAAAATTAGCTATCAAAGCAAAAAAAATTGTTAAAACAAAAAAAACAAATTTCTTTCCTAGCAATTGGTCTAAAACTTATTTTCAATGGATGAATAATATAGAACCATGGTGTATTTCTCGACAGCTCTGGTGGGGACATCAAATACCGGCGTGGTATGGACCTGATAAAAAAATTTTTGTAGCTATAAATGAGGAAGAAGCAAAAAAGTTAGCAAAAAAACATTATAAAAAAGATGTTGAATTAATTAGAGATCCTGATGTTTTAGATACATGGTTTTCTTCAGGTTTATGGCCTTTTGCAACTTTAGGATGGCCAGATGAAAAAGAGTTTGTTAAAAAATTTTATCCAACCACTGTTTTAGTTACTGGTTTTGACATTATTTTTTTCTGGGTAGCTAGAATGATTATGTTCGGCATGGAATTTTTAAACAAAGAACCTTTTAAAGATATCTATGTTCATGCTTTAGTTAGAGATGAGAAAGGACAAAAAATGTCTAAATCAAAAGGCAATGTTATTGATCCTTTAGATATAATTGAAAAATATAGTGCAGATGCTTTAAGATTTACTTTACTATCTATGGCTTCTCCAGGAACTGATGTAAAACTTTCTGAGGATAGAGTTAAAGGGTACAGAAATTTTTTAAATAAATTATGGAATGCAAATAATTTTTTAATTACAAATAAATGCGATTTCAATAAAACAGATAAAACTCCAAAAACAACACTGAATATCAATAAATGGGTATACTCTGAATTAATAGAAGTTAAAAATAAAATTCAAAAAAACATTGAGGATTACCGTTTTGATGAAGCTGCAAAAAATGCATATCAATTTGCATGGCATTCATATTGTGATTGGTATATTGAGCTTTCTAAAACAATTCTTTATTCAGAGGACAAAAAAGCTCAAAAAGAGATTAAAGAGGTATCCGCCTATGTGTTTAAACAAATATTAGTAATGCTACATCCTTTCATACCATTCGTAACTGAAGAAATATGGCTCAAAAATAAATTCGATAAATCAAATAAGAATTTTCTGATGTATAAGAATTGGCCTTCTGCAAAAATTAAAAAAGACCAGTCTCAAAAAGATGTTGAAAAAATTATAGATATTATTTCTGAATTAAGGTCTTTTAAAAATGAGCTTAATGTTAGTCCTGGCTCTTTTGTAGATATATCAATAAACAAAATAGCAAAAAAAAATAAGTTATTAATGAATAATAATGAAACAATTTTAAAAAAACTTGGGCGTATAAACAATTTTTTTGATAACGATCAAAATAAACCATCTGCAACAATGGTTATTTCAGGTGATATTTTTAAGATTTATTTTGATGAAAACGTTGACTTAAATTTAATCAAAGAAAATTTATTAAAACGACAAAGAAAACATCAAGATGATTTAGACAAGATATCGCAACGATTATCGAATAAAAGTTTTGTTGATAGAGCACCAAAAAATATTGTTGAACAAGAAAAAACTAACTATAGTAACTTGAAAGATGATATTAAAAAGATATCTTTAACAATTGAAAGTTTATAATGCGGAAATTTAATAAGAAAAAACTACCAAGTAGACATACTTCTCTTGGCCCTGATAGAGCCCCGCACAGATCATTTTATTATGCTATGGGTGAAACAGAAAAAGATGTTTCAAAACCTTTTATTGGTGTTGTCTCAACTTGGAATGAAGCTGCACCTTGTAACATAGCTCTAATGAGACAAGCTCAATCAGTTAAAAAGGGTGTAAGAGCCTCTGGTGGTACACCAAGGGAATTTTGTACAATTACAGTCACTGACGGTATAGCAATGGGTCACGAAGGAATGAAATCTTCATTAATTTCAAGAGAAGTAATAGCAGATAGTGCTGAATTAACTGTTAGAGGTCATTGTTACGATGCATTAGTAGGTATTGCAGGTTGTGATAAATCTTTGCCAGGTTTAATGATGTCGATGGTTAGACTGAATGTACCAAGTGTATTTATTTATGGTGGTTCAATACTACCAGGAAAATACAAAGGCAAAGATGTAACTGTAGTTGATGTTTTTGAAGCTGTTGGAAAACATTCTTCAGGACAAATGTCAGCAAAAGAGTTAAGAAAGTTAGAATTGGTTGCTTGCCCTACAGCTGGAGCTTGTGGAGGTCAATTTACAGCTAATACGATGGCGTGTGTATCAGAGGCAATTGGTTTAGCATTACCTTATTCTGCTGGAACACCTGCGCCATATGAAGAAAGAGATAAGTATGCAAAAGCAAGTGGTCGTATGGTTATGGAATTATTAGCTAAAAGAATTAAACCAAGAGATATTGTAACACGAAAAGCATTAGAAAATGCTGCAACAATTGTAGCTGCAACTGGAGGTTCAACTAATGCTGCATTACATTTACCAGCTATTGCAAATGAAGCAGGAATAAAATTTGATTTAATGGATGTTGCAAAAATATTTAAAAAAACACCTTATCTTGCAGACTTAAAACCAGGTGGAAAATATGTTGCTAAAGACATGTGGTTAGCAGGTGGTGTGCCGATGCTTTTAAAAACTTTATTTGATGGTGGTTATATTCATGGTGATTGTATGACAGTTACAGGTAAAACAATGAAAGAAAATTTAAAGGGAATTAAATTTAATCCAAAACAAAAAGTGTTAAGAGCTTATAACAAACCCTTATCACCAGATGGTGGTGTAGTAGGTTTGAAAGGTAATTTAGCTCCAGAAGGTGGAATTGTTAAAATTGCAGGACTAAAAAAATTACAATTTACTGGAAGAGCAAGATGTTTTGACAATGAAGAAAGTGCAATGAAAGCAGTACAAAGTAGAAAATATAAAGATGGTGATGTAATTATTATTAGATACGAAGGTCCAGTAGGGGGACCAGGTATGAGAGAAATGCTCTCAACAACTGGTGCAATTTATGGTCAAGGAAAAGGCGAGAAAGTTGCTTTAATTACTGATGGAAGATTTTCAGGAGCAACTAGAGGATTTTGTGTTGGTCACGTTGGACCAGAGGCTGCTTTAGGTGGACCAATTGCTCTTTTACTTAATGGCGATGTTATTGATATAGATGCTAAAAAAGGAACGATTAATGTTCGCTTAACTAAATCTCAATTAGCTTCAAGAAGAAGAAAATGGAAGGCTAGAAAATCTGATTTTGGTTCAGGAACTCTTTGGAAATATGCTCAAACAGTTGGACCAGCAAGTTTAGGAGCACCAACACATCCAGGTAAGAAAAAAGAAGTTAAGGAATATTCGAAAATTTGATGAAAATTCGCCCTGTTATTTTATGTGGTGGCGCTGGAACAAGACTTTGGCCTAAAGCTAAAAAACATCAAGCCAAACAATTTATCGATTTTGGTAATTGGACTTTATTGGGTAAAACTTTAGAGAGAGTTAAAACGCCTATATTTGATGCTCCAATTATAAGCACCAATGCAAAATATTTAAGACAAGTAAAACAGCATCTAAAGAAACACAAAATAAGAAAATTTAAGATAGTTTTAGAGCCAGCTAAAAAAAATACAGCACCAGCTATATTAAGTACTGCATTAATAAAGGATATTCCAAATGAACAACCATTAATGTTTTTAGCCGCTGATCATCTAATAGAGAAGGTTGGTTTATTTAATAAAGCTATCAAAAAAAATCAAAAGAAACTCACTCATAATAATATCTTTATTTTTGGTATTAAACCCACAATGCCATCTAGTGAATTTGGATATTTTTTAACTAAAAATAATAAAGTGTCTAGATTTGTAGAAAAACCTAAAGAGGCTAAAGCTAAACAAATAATTAGTAAAAAAGGTTATTGGAATTCTGGAATGTTTTATATGAGAAAAGACTCCATTATTAATAATTTTAAGAATTATCAGCCAAATATTTACCGAAACTGTAACAAAGCTGTAACAAAAGCAAAATATAAAAGTAATGTGTATTATTTAAATAAACAAGCATTCACTAAAGCAACAGCTAAGTCTTTTGACTATGCAATATTAGAAAAAACCAAAGATATAAATGCTATCAAATTAGATATTCCTTGGTCTGATTTAGGATCTTGGAAAGAAATCTGTAAGATGTACGGACGAAATAAAAGACATTATTTTAAAAAGAAGAATGTATTTCATAGACCTTGGGGTAGTTATGTAAATCTATTTAATGGTAAGGAATTCTTAATTAAAGAATTATATGTAAAACCAAAAGGTATATTAAGTCTTCAAAAACATCATCATAGAGCTGAACATTGGGTAGTTACTCATGGTGAACCTAAAATTACTTTAAATAAGAAATATTTCACTATGAAACCTGATGAAACTATTTTTATTCCACTAGGTGCAATCCATAGAATAGAAAATCCCTATAAAAAACCAGTTAAAATAATTGAAGCTCAAGTAGGCTCGATTTTAAAAGAAACAGATATAGTGAGATATCAAGATATTTATGGCAGAGTAAAATAATTATTTTACAAGAAAATTCACTTTTTTATTTGATAGATTTAAATGAATTTTTTTATATGAACCAAAATTATCTCCATCAATTTGAACAGGTATCAAATCATTTCCATCAATTGTAATGTTTTGTGAATAAGTAGTAATAACATTTTTATTTTTACTTAAATCACCATTAAGAATTATTAAAAATATAGAATATAATAAATTGATCCTAGTTAAATCCTTAAATATATATGTGACTATTTTATTTTCAAAAATATTTGTTTTATTTATTTTATGATGTCCAGCGTAATATTTGGTATTTGAAGATAATATCCAGTCTGCTTGATAAAATTGTCCATCAAAAGTAACATTTAATTTTTTATTATTCATAAACAAGAAATATTGAAAACCTTTGATACCAAATATCACTTTTCCAAGAATTTTTTTAATTTTTGAATTAATTGAATGAACAATTTTTGCATCCCATCCTATACCAGCCATTAAAAAGAAATAATTCTCGTTAATTTTTACAAGATTAGAGGATTTATAATTATTAGAAATCAATACATTGACTATATCATCAATCTTTTTATTCATTGATAATTCAGCTTGCAATAAATTTGCTGTCCCAGCAGGTATATAGCCTATAGCAAAATCGTCTTTAAAATTAAAATCATTCTTTATTAATTCATTAATTGCAAAAGAAACAGATCCATCTCCACCAGCAACTATTAATCGATCATAATTTTTTTGATTAAAGTTTTTAAAAATTTTCTTAGCTTGATTTATTGTTTTGGTCTCAAAGTATTCTACTGAATTATTTTCTTTTAACTTAGATAAAACCCTATTTATGAATTTTGATTTTCTTCCAGAGGAAGAGTTTTGATTGTAAATTAAACAATACAACATAATTAATCCTTAAAAAATTTTTAACAAATTTGTAACATTTAAATGGGATAAGAAATACATGATTCGTGTTACAGTTGTATTAAAATATAGGCCTTTAAATGCCTAACATACTTAAATACAAAAGCATTTTTATTTCTGATGTGCATTTGGGTACCAAGGGTTGTCAAGCGAAAAAACTTTTAGAGTTTTTTAAAAACTCAAGATCTGAAAATCTTTATCTTGTAGGAGACATTATAGATGTCTGGGAAATGCAAAAAAGTTTTTTTTGGCCACAAGAACATAATGATGTAATCCAAAAAATTTTAAGAAAAGCAAGACATGGCACTAAAGTTTTCTATATTATGGGCAACCATGATGAAATGTTAAGAAAATTTATTCCAATGAATTTTGGTGACATCCATATGGTTAATAGAGTTATTCATGAGACAAATGCTGGAAAAAAATATGTTGTTGTTCATGGTGATGCTTGGGATGGTGTTATGAAACATGCTAAATGGCTATCTAAACTTGGATCAATAGCTTACAATTTATTGTTACAAATAAATGTAATAATTAATTTCTTTAGAAGGTTGAGAGGAAAAGAATATTGGTCTCTTGCAAAATATTTAAAATATAAGGTTAAGAACGCCGTCAAATATATTGGTGAATATGAAAAAACACTCTCAGATTATGCAAAAAAAAAAAAATTTGATGGAATAATTTGTGGCCATATCCATCATGCTGAGGATAGAGATTTTAATGGGGTCAATTATTTAAATTGTGGAGACTGGGTAGAATCTTGCACTGCATTAGCCGAAAATTACGATGGTAGCTTTGAAATATTATATTGGGATAAAATAAGAGAACAATATTTAGACACTCAAGAAATAATTAAACCTATTAAAAATGAAGACTTAAAAAAAGCTTCGTAATTAATGAAAATTTTAATCGCAACAGATGCATATTTTCCACAAGTAAATGGTGTTGTAAGAACCTTGCATGAAACAGGTAAAATTTTAAAAGAACAAGGTCATAGAATAGAATATATCACACCAGAATTATTTTTAACTTTTCCGATGCCAAAATATAATGAAATTAGAATATCTATTAATGTTTGGCCAAGAGTTGGTAGCTTAATAAAGAAAATAAAACCTGATGCAATTCATATAGCTACTGAAGGTCCTATAGGGACTATGGCAAGAAGATATTGTTTGAAGAATAAACTAAAGTTTACCACAAGTTTTCATACAAGATTTGATAAATATCTTAAGCTTTACTTTCCTATTATACCTGCAAAATGGGCTGAAAAATTCTTAGCAAACTTTCATAACAAGGCTGAGAGAATCTTAGTAACAACAGAATCTATGAGAAAAGAATTAATCGATATAGGTATAGATAATAATAAAATGATTACTTGGACAAGAGGAGGCAATCATGGAGCTTTTAAGAGTCCGAAAAAAATTGATTTACCACATAAAAGACCGATTTGGATTTATGTTGGAAGAGTTGCAGTTGAAAAAAACATAAGAGCTTTTTTAGAATGTGATTTAGAGGGTACAAAAATGATAATAGGAAAGGGACCTGATTTAAAAAAATTAAAAAAAGAATTTCCTAAAGATATTTTTTTAGGAGAAAAAACAAACGGTGAATTAGCGTCTCATTTTGCATCTTCCGATGTTTTTGTATTTCCAAGTAAAACAGATACATTTGGAATTGTAGTTTGTGAGTCTTTAAATTGCGGAACACCTGTAGCTGCTTATCCTGTTCCAGGTCCTAAAGATATATTTGAGGGTTCCAAAATAAATTGTTTAGATAATGATCTTAAAGTTTCAGCTCATAAAGCTTTGAAAGTTAATAGAAATGATTGTCTTGAATTTGCAAAAAAATTCACTTGGGAAGAAACAGCAAAAATATTTTTTAACAATATTTCACCAAATCATTAGTTAATTTTTCCTTAATTTATTTGCATTAAAAAGTTTAATGATGCAAAATTAAGCCGTCTAAATTTATGGAATATTTCATCATTCTACTTATAGTTGTTATAATTTATCTCCTCTATTTACTTGATCAAAAAAAAAACAAATCAATAAATACTGCTACAATAATTAATAAAAGAGAGGAAAAAACCAAAAGAGTAATTATTGATGAGCTTGAGGATCAATTTTTTGCATTAAATAAATTTAACATAATTAAATATGCCAATCCAAGTGCATTAAAAAGATTTGGAAGTAATTTAATTGATAAAAACATATCTTCTATAATTCGAAAACCAGAATTAATAGAAAATATTGAAAAAGCTATTGTTGAAAATAAAACAAAAAATATTGACATTGAAATAGACCTCCCATCATATCAATTCTATAAAATTTATATTATTCCTGGCCCAACTCATTTGTTTACTGAACCAGACTCTGTTGTGTTATTTTTAAAAGATTTTACTGAAATTACAAAAGCACAAAAATTTAAAACTGATTTTGTAGCAAATGTAAGCCATGAATTAAGAACACCTTTAATGGCAATCAAAGGATCACTAGAAACAATTGAGGGCCCAGCGTCTGATGATGAAAAGGCTAAAAAAAAATTTATGAAAATAATGACTGATCAATCAAATAGAATGGAAAATTTAATTAATGATCTTTTAATACTCACAAGAATTGAATTAGAAGAACACATAAGGCCAAACTCTTTAGTTGATATAAATGATCTTTTCAAAACAATCATCAGTAATTTTGAGATTGTTTTAAAAAGAAAGAAATTAAATATTAATTTATCTCTCGCCAATCCAACAGTTGTTATTGGAGATGAAAAAAAATTACAAACTGTTTTTTCTAATCTTTTAGATAATGCAATTAAGTATTCAAAGGAAAATAAGTCTATTTTTATATCAAGCAAAATTAGCGATGGTAAATTGTTAGAAAAAAATTTTATGATCAGTATTAAAGACGAAGGTGTTGGCATTCCTCAAAGATATATTTCTAGAATTACAGAAAGATTTTTTAGGGTAGATCTTGAACAAAGTAACAAGGTTGGTGGAACCGGTTTAGGATTAGCTATTGTTAAACATATAGTTACTCAACATCGTGGACACTATGAGATTCTAAGTGAGGAAAACCAAGGAACTGAAATTCAAATTTATTTACCAGCGAAAACTTAAATTTAAAAAATATTATATTGTAATAGTTTTAGAAGGTTTTTTTAACAATTCTTTACTTGATTAATGTTAATCTTTTAATTAATTTTTTATATGGTTAAAATATTTAAAAATATTTTGATTTTTGCTTTTTTATTAAGCTCTATAACAACAAGTGTTTTTTCTAAAGATATCACAACATTATTAAGAAATCAGCAACTTACAGTTTTTGATATTGGAATTTTTAGATTAGAGGCAGATTTGAAAACTTCATATCCTTCTATTAAAGATCATTTAGAAGTTACTGAAGCTGAATTTTATACAGACGTAGTTACCTCGTATTCTAAAAATTCAATTGATTTAATTGTTTCTGTTCCTATGAATAGAAATCTCAAGAAGGAAAATTATTTTTCAGATTCTTTTAGATGTAGGAATATTTTTAATTCTGTAAGAGATTTTTTATTGAGGAATGAAAATTTGAGTAATTATAGATATACTATGGCTACAAGCTATTTAACCTCTATATTTTCAACCCCAAGTTCATGGCCAAGCTGGAGATATGATGAAGAAATTAGAGAGGAATTAGTAAACTTAGTAAAACTAGAAATAACTTTACGTCCAACCAAAGAACTAGCTCTTAATGAACAGGTAAACCCTGTTTCATGTATTGGTGGCTTAGAAACTGATATTGATCAAATAATTATATCAAAAAAATACAACTAAAAAGTTACCTTTTTAACAAAAGTGTAACAATTCTGTAATATTAAAGATTCAATAAATTTATACGTGTCAATCATCTTTTAATTAATAAATAACGAAAGGATTAAAGATAATGAAAAAACTAACTATAGTAATTGCTTCTTTAGTTGCACTTTCAATTGCAACTGTTGCTCAAGCAAGAGATCAAATTAAGATAGTTGGTTCTTCTACAGTATTCCCTTATGCAACAGTTGTTGCTGAAAGATTTGGTGGTTCAGGATTTAAAACTCCTGTAATCGAGTCTACTGGTACTGGTGGTGGAGCTAAACTATTCTGTGCTGGTGTAGGTGAACAACATCCAGATATTACAAATGCATCAAGAGCTATGAAAGATAAAGAAAAAGCTCTATGTAAGAAAAATGGTGTTAATGATATCGTTGAGATCGTAATTGGTAACGATGGTATTACATTAGCTTACAGCAAAGATGCAAAACCAGTAAACTTTACTAAAGAACAATTATATTTAGCACTTGCTGCTCATACAGTTGTTGATGGTAAATTAGTTCCAAATATTTATAAAACTTGGGACCAAATTGACCCTAGCTTACCAAAACAAAAAATTTCAGTGATGATCCCACCAGGAACATCAGGAACTAGAGATGCTTGGAATTCTTTAGTAATGAAAAAAGGTATGACTAAAGAAGCTAAAGCTCTTTATAAAGCTGGTTTTGAAGCTGGAAATAAAAAATACAAAAAACCTCAAAAACTTTACAGAGAAGATGGTGCTGCTATTGAAGTTGGAGAAAACGATAGTTTAATCATCCAAAAGTTAACTCAAGATAAAGAAATGTTTGGTTTCTTTGGTTTCAGTTATTTCTTAGCTGCAAAAGATAAATTGCAAGCAGCAAGTATTGATGGTGGACAACCGTCATTAAAGTCTATTCAAGACTACAGTTATGCTGTTGCTAGACCTTTATTCTTCTACGTGAAAAAAGCACACGTTGGAGTAATTCCAGGCTTACATGAGTTTGTCAAAGAATTCACAACTAAGAAAGCTATTGGAAAAGGGGGTTACTTAGCAGACATTGGTTTAGTGCCATTAGACTCTAAGTTGTATAAAACAACTAGAACTAATGCTACGAAGCTAGTTGCTATGGGTAATTAATTATTCCTCAGTTAACAAATGATTAAAAAGGGGGTCTTTTTAGACCCCTTTTTTTTAAAAAAAGAGTAAAGTCCTCACTTAAGGAGATTCTGTGAACTTAATATTATTTACATTTATTGTTCTTCTAGGTTTCACAAGCTATTATTTTGGACGCAAAAAAGCATATACAATTCAATCTACAAAAAAAAGATTAAGCGCATTACCACAATTTTATGGTTATTATCTTGCAATCTGGTGTGCAATACCAGCCTTTATAATTTTTTCATTATGGGCAATTTTTGAGCCCACAATTGTAAAACTATTAATCTTAAGTGATTATTCAAATCAAGGTTATCTTGATGATGAATTAAATTTATTATACGAAAAATCAAAAGCATTGTCTCGAGGGCAATTCACTGGAGAAATTACACCTTTTATTGAAGCTTCAGCTGAAAAATATTTAAGTCTTCGATCAATAGCTCAAAGTTCAAAAGTTGTTATAGTATTATCTGCAATTATTGCCTCTGTTGCTTATGCGTATAAAAGAATTTCATCTAATTCTAGAACAAGAGAACCAGTTGAAAAATTTTTGAACGCAGTTTTATTTACAGCTTCTTTAGCTGCAATATTAACAACTGTTGGAATAGTTTTCTCACTTATATTTCAAACTATAGATTTTTTTAAAGTAATTCCATTATTTGATTTTGTCTTTGGAACTCACTGGTATCCAGCAAAAGCTTTTGTTAGAGATTCTTCTGAGGCTTTAGATCCGACAATGTATTCAGATACTTTTGGAGCAGTCCCTATTTTTGCAGGTACTTTTTTTATTGCATTTATTGCTATGTGCGTTGCTATCCCAATTGGATTAATGAGTGGAATTTATTTAGCTGAATATGCATCAACTAAAGTTAGACAATATGCAAAACCATTAATTGAAATTTTAGCTGGTATACCAACAGTTGTTTATGGTTTTTTTGCTGCCCTAACTGTTGGACCATTTTTGAAAGAATTAGGAACTTCAATGGGTCTTGAAGTTTCAGCTGAAAGTGCTTTAGCAGCAGGAGGGGTAATGGGTATTATGATTATACCATTTATTTCAAGTTTAAGTGACGATGTAATTACAAGTGTGCCTCAAAGTTTAAGAGATGGAAGTTACGCTATAGGAGCAACTAAATCAGAAACAATTAAGAGAGTTATTTTTCCCGCGGCATTGCCGGGGATAGTTGGATCTATTTTACTTGGTGTTTCAAGAGCTATTGGAGAAACAATGATAGTTGTTATGGCCTCTGGTTTAGCTGCTAATTTAACTTTAAATCCTTTAGAGTCTACTTCAACGATTACAGCTCAAATTGTAGTTATTCTAATTGGTGACCAAGCTTTTGGCGACCCAAAAACGCAAGCTGCTTTTGCTTTAGGTATGTCATTATTTTTAGTAACACTTTGTTTAAATATTGTGGCCTTGAGAGTAGTTAAAAAATATAGAGAAAAATATGAATAAAAATAAAGAACAATTATTAAATAAAAGATATAAAGCTGAACAGCGATTTCGCTTATACGGTCTGAGTGCAATTTTTATGGCACTTTTATTTTTAACAATCTTTATTTTTAAAATTTTTTCAACTGGCTATTCAGCTTTTCAAAAAACATGGCTTATTGTTCCAGTAACTTTCGATGCTGAATTAATGATGTTAGACCAAAATCCTTCTAAAGAAGATTTACAGGACGCTGATTATTACGATATAGCATTAAAATCAATGGCTGATTTAGATCCAAACGCCAATGAAGATCAAGAAAATGAATTGAAGAGAATGGTGTCTTATTTTTTTGAAAAAGAAATTAAAAATGAACTTTTAAATGACCCTAATTTAATAGGAAAAACAAAGGAAGTTTATCTAACTGCTTCAGATGATTTAGACCAAGTCTTTAAAGGAAATTATCCAAGAGATTTACCTGAAGACCAAAGAAGAGTAAGCGATTATCAATTAAAAATTTTTGATCAACTTGTTGCAAATGGTAAGGTTGAAAGTAAATTTAATATAAGTTTTTTTACAAATGCTGACTCAAGAGAAGCTGAGCTAGCTGGAATAGCAAGTTCATTTATGGGCTCAATTTTTTCTATACTTGTTTGTTTAATGATAGCTTTTCCTGTTGCGGTTCTAGCTGCAATCTATCTTGAAGAATTTGCCCCTAAAAATAGATTTACTGATTTTATTGAAGTTAATATAAACAACTTAGCAGCGGTTCCATCTATAGTTTTTGGTCTATTAGGGTTAGGAGTTTTATTGGCTATATTTCATTTACCAAGGTCTACCCCATTAGTTGGAGGTATCACTTTGTCCTTAATGACTTTACCAACAATAATTATAGCTGCTAGAGCATCTTTAAAAGCAGTTCCACCAAGTATAAGAGAGGCAGCACTTGCTATGGGAGCAAGTCGAATGCAAACCACAATGCATCATACAGTCCCTCTTTCTATGCCTGGCACGTTATCAGGAACAATAATTGGTTTAGCTCAAGCTTTAGGAGAAACTGCACCCTTAATTTTAATTGGAATGGTTGCTTTTGTTAACACGATACCTGGATCACCCATGGATCCTGCTGCAAGCTTACCAGTTCAAATTTATATTTGGGCTGAAAGTGCTGAAAGGGGATTTGTAGAAAAAGTTTCGGCATGTATAATGGTCTTACTTGGCTTTTTAATAATAATGAATTTATTTGCCCAAATAATAAGACATAAGTTTGAGAAAAAATGGAGTTAAAGTGATAAAGATTAAAGCAAAAGATGTTGATGTTTTTTATGGAAAAAAACAAGCGCTCTTTAATATAAGTTTAGATATTGAGGAAAATCAAGTAACGGCATTAATTGGTCCATCTGGTTGCGGTAAATCAACTTTCCTAAGATGTCTTAATAGAATGAATGATGTAATTGATATCTGTAGTGTTAAAGGAGAAATTTTAATTAATGATTTTAATATCAATGATAAAAGTTGTGATGTCGTAAGACTAAGAGAAAAAATTGGTATGGTTTTTCAAAAACCCAATCCTTTCCCAAAAACTTTATATGAAAATGTGTCTTACGGTCCAACAATTCATGGTATGGCTCAATCAAAACAAGAAATGGATGAAATTGTTGAAACTAGTTTGAAAAAGGCTGCACTATGGGAAGAGGTAAAAGATAGGTTGCATGAACCTGGAACTGGATTATCTGGAGGACAACAGCAAAGACTTTGTATTGCTAGAGCGATTTCTGTAAGACCTGAAGTTATATTAATGGATGAACCTTGTTCAGCATTAGATCCAATAGCAACAGCACAAATTGAAGAATTGATTGATGAGTTAAAAAAAGAGCACACAATAATAATTGTAACTCATTCTATGGCTCAAGCAGCACGTGTTTCTCAAAATACAGGTTTTTTTCATTTAGGTCAATTGATTGAACATGGATCTACTGATAAAATATTTAAGAATCCTGATAATAAAAAAACGCAAGATTATATAACAGGGAGGTTTGGATAATGTCTGAAGCACCACATACAGTCAAATCTTACGAAGAAGAACTAAAAAATCTTAATGCTAATATAATTAAAATGGGAAGTGCATGTGAAGATTCTTTAGGTAAAGCAATTCAAGCCATTACAACAAGAGATAATAATATTGCAGAAGCTGTTATTCAAGAAGATGAAAAAATAGATAAATATGAGACTTTAATTGAACAGCAAGTTGTGAATTTAATTGCTTTAAGACAACCTATGGCAATTGATTTAAGAGAGACAGTAACGGCTTTGAAAATGTCTTCAGATTTAGAAAGAATAGGTGATTTAGCAAAAAATATATCCAAGAGAACACTTTTGCTTAACGAAAATCTTCCAAAGAACTTGGTAGACTCATTGAATAGAGTATCTACCAATGTTCAAAAACAATTAAAATCAACATTGGATGCTTATCTAGAAAGATCTGCGCCAATGGCAGTAAATGTTTGGGAAGGTGATGAGCAAATAGATGATCTAACAAATCTTTGTATGCAAGAAGTTATAAAATATCTTAAAGAAAATGAAAAAAATTTAGAAGATGGAACCCATTTATTGTTTGTAACTAAAAACATAGAGCGTATTGGTGATCATACTACAAATGTTGCAGAACAAGTTTATTATTTAGTTAAAGGCGAATATTTAGAAGGTGATAGACCCAAGGGAACAGAGCCAATTGTAACCGGAGAAAAATGATTTATGTCAGCTCATGTTTTCATAGCTGAAGATGAAGCATCAATTGTTAGTTTGTTAAAGTACAATCTTGAAAAAGAAGGTTATAAAGTCAGTCATTCAGAAAATGGAGAAGATGCTCTTAAACAAATAAAATTAAAACAGCCAGATTTAATATTAATGGATTGGATGTTACCAGAATTATCTGGTGTTGAAATTTGTAAAAACTTAAAAAAAGATAATAAGTTTAATGATATTCCTGTCATTATGTTAACTGCAAAAGGGGAGGAAGAAGACAAATTAAAAGCATTTGATACAGGTGCAGATGATTATGTAACTAAACCTTTTAGTCAAAAAGAATTGAATGCTAGAATTAAATCTTTATTGAGAAGATCTAAACCTCAATCGTCATCAGACATTGTAGAATTTACTGATTTAAAAATAGATCGGATTACAAAAAGAGTTTATAGAAAAGATAAAGAAATTACTTTGGGTCCAACTGAATTTAAACTCTTAGATTTTTTTATCAAAAATCCAAAAAGAGTTTATTCAAGAGAACAACTCTTAAACAATGTTTGGGGAGAAAATATATATGTTGAGTCTAGAACAGTTGATGTTCATATTAGAAGATTAAGACAAGCAATTAACATACAAAATACAAAACCTTTAATTAGAACAGTAAGATCAGCTGGTTATTCTTTAGAATCTTGAAGATCTTTGGGTCTTATAAATTTTTTTAATACTCCCTTTTTCTCAACTTCATTCCAGGATTTAATATCAAACTCAATTTTTGCAAATGCTGCTGTTGGGAATTTATAATTCATTAGTTTAAAATTATTCGTATTATGATTTTTTGTAAGATTTCGTACTAAATTTTTCACTGATGGTTCATGGTTTATAATCAAAATTGATTTATATTCACTGGATATTTCTTTAATTTTTTTTACAATTGCATTCTCATCAACTAAATATAAATCTTTTGAAAAATTAACTTTTTTTGGCTTATTAATTTTCTTGGATAAAATTTGAAAAGTTTTTTTTGTTCTTTTTGATGATGAAATTAATGCATAATCAAATTCAAATTTTTTTTTAACAAAAAATTCACAAATCATTTTTGCATTTTTCTTGCCTCTTTTAGTAAGTGGTCTATCAAAATCATTAATACTTAAATCATCCCAACTAGATTTTGCGTGTCTCATGACGTATAATTGATACATAAAATCTAAATATATGACTGCTTTAAAAAAACAACATAAAGAAGAGTTGAAATCTAAATATATAAATAGAGAGCTTTCTTGGTTAAAATTCAACGATAGAGTACTTTTAGAGGCGCAAAATATCGAAAATCCTCTTTATGAAAGAGTAAAGTTTTTATCAATTGCTGGGTCTAATCTAGATGAATTTTTTATGGTCCGTGTAGCTGGGTTATATAGTCAAATAAAACAAGAAGTTGACTCACTAAGCTCTGATGGTTTGACACCTGAAGAGCAAATGGATGAGGTAGTGCTTGAAACTAAGAATCTATTAAAAAAACAGAACAAAATTTTTATTCAACTGATTATGCAATTAAAAAAAAATAATATCAATTTAGTTAAACCAGTTAATTTAAATACTAAGGATAAAAAAAAACTTTTAGAAATATTTAAAGAAGAGATTTACCCTTTATTAACACCATCAGCAATTGATCCTGCACATCCATTTCCATTTATAATCAATCAAGGAAGAGCAATTGTAATGAAGTTAAGAAAAAAAAATAAAAAAAGGATTTTAAACTCAATAATAGTAATACCAAAAGCATTATCTAGATTTATTGAAATTGAGTCTTCAAAAAATCATAAGAAATTTGTGATTCTAGATGATGTAATAAGTTTTTTTGCTAATGAAATTTTTCCAGATCATGATTTAGAAAAGAAAATGATTTTTAGAGTAATAAGAGACAGCGATGTAGAGATTCAAGAGGAAGCAGAAGATTTGGTTAGATCTTTTGAATTGGCTTTAAAAAGACGTAGAACGGGTGATATTGTTCGTTTAGAGGTTCTTGAAAATAGTGATAACGAATTGATAAGATTTATAACTAATAAATTAGATATAAATCCTGACTATATTTATGATGTTGCTGGCCTTGTTGGAATTCAAGATATAGATCAAATATGTAAAGTAAAAAATCCAAAATTAAGATTTAAACATTTTACACCTAGAGAAGTTGAAAGATTAAAAGAATATAATGATAATTTTTTTGAAACTATTAAAAAGAAAGATTTAGTTGTTCATCATCCTTTTGAAACATTTGACTCAGTAATTGAATTTTTAAACCAAGCAGCAAATGATAAAAAAGTTATAGCTATAAAACAAACTCTATATAGAACAACTCTAGACTCACCTATTGTTAAAGCTTTAATAACAGCTGCAGAAAACGGAAAAACAGTTACCGCTTTAATTGAAATTAAAGCTAGATTTGATGAGGAAGCTAATATTCAACTATCAAGAAGTTTAGAAAAAGTAGGTGTTCAAATTGTTTATGGTTTTGCTAAATATAAAACTCATGCAAAATCATCATTAGTTTTAAGAAGAGAACAGGGTAAAATACAAACTTATTTTCATTTAGGAACTGGCAATTATCATCCAGTAAATGCTAAAATTTATACTGATTTGTCTTTATTTAGTTGTGATAAGAAAATGGCATCAGATGTTGAAAAGTTTTTCAATTATGTAACAGGATACGCAAAACCAAAAAGTTTAAATAAAATTTCTATTTCGCCAGTAAATATGAGGCAAACCTTAAATGAAAATATTGATGCTGAAATTAAAAATTCTAAAAATGGAAAATTTGCAGCCATTTGGGCAAAAATGAACTCTTTAGTAGATTCAGAAATTATTGATAAATTTTATGAAGCTTCGAATGCTGGTGTAAAAATTCATTTATTTGTAAGGGGTGTTTGTTGTTTAAGACCAGGAGTAAAAGATAGATCAGAAAACATATTTGTAAAAAGTATCATAGGAAGATTTTTAGAGCATTCTAGAATTTACTGCTTTAGTAATGGTACAAAAAAAATGCCTAATAGAAATGCAAAAGTATATATTTCGTCAGCTGATTTAATGCCGAGAAATTTAAATCGAAGGGTAGAACTTCTAGTCCCAATTGAAAATGAGACTGTTCATGAACAGATCTTAGATCAAATAATGTTGGCAAATTATCTTGATACTAATCAGAGCTGGGAACTTGAAGCTGATGGTAATTATAAAAAAATTAAATATAGTAAGAGCGATTCCTTTTCAGCTCATGAATATTTTATGAATAATCCGAGCTTATCTGGAAGAGGTAAAGCTAAACTAAGAATGCAGCCTAAACAACTGCACTTAAGATTGATTAAAAGTGGAAGTAATTAAAAGTAAAAATAGTTTAAAATTAAATCAGGCAAAATTAGCTATAATAGACATTGGATCAAACTCTATAAGAATGCTAATTTATGAAGATTTCAGTTCTTCTCGTGTGCCTTTTTTTAATGAAAAAGCAGTTTGTGAACTTGGAAAAAATTTAGATAAATCCAAAAAACTTCACAGATCTGGTACCGAATATGCTTTAAAAGTTTTAAAAAGATTCTCTGAAATTTTAAATGTTTCAAAAATCACAAATCTTAAAATCATTGCAACAGCAGTTTTAAGAGAAGCGACTGATACAAAACCATTTATTAATGAAGTTGAAAAACTTTTTAAAACTAAGATTAATATATTATCTGGTGAAGAAGAAGCTGAATGCTCAGCTGAGGGAGTAAAAATAGGCTTTGAAAATGTCAATGGATTAGTTGCTGATCTTGGAGGTGGAAGTTTAGAATTAGCTCGAGTTGAAAATAATATAGTTACTAATAAAACCTCATTACCTATTGGAGTTTTAAGATTATTAAATAATCCTATAGTTAAAAAAAGAAATTTAGCAAAATATATCAAAAAATTATTAAGAGAAGAAAAATGGCTTTCAAAAAAGAAATTTAATAATCTATATTTAGTTGGAGGTACCTGGCGAGCATTATTTAAATTACATCTTTTTCAAAATAATCATCCGGTACATATAATTCATCAATATAGTATTGATAACAATGTTTTATCTAAGTTTGTTGAAAAAATTTCATCTTTTAATAAATCTAAACTTAAAACAGTTGAGTATATTTCAAAATCTAGAACAGCGTATTTACCTTATAGTTGCATTATACTTGATGAAATTATGAGAGTTACAAATCCAAGAAATATAATTTGTTCTATAAGCGGTTTGCGTGAAGGTTCTTTATCAATTGACTATTTTAAAGATGTAAAAGAATCAGAAATTTTTCATAAAGCACTTGAGAATATTGCAAAAAAAAGAGGTGATCTAGGATCGAACTATAAAAAATATTATGATTTTATTCAGCCAGTTTTTGAAGGCAATGAACATTTTAATAAGAAATTATTATATCTGGCATGTGTATTAAGTCATATGGATTGGGGATTAGGAGCATTTCAAAAAGCTGAATTGGTATTTCAAGAAACAATAAATACTCCTTTACTTAGATTGACTCATAAAGAAAGAATACAATTAGCTTTGTCATGTTATTGGCGGTACTGTAGTATCAAGTATAATCCAAAGATGGAGTATCTAACTTTTTTAAATAATAATGAAATTTTTTCAAGCAAACAAGTTGGAGCAGCATTGAGATTTTCACAATCATTGACCTCGATATCTACGATATTTCTTGAAGAGTTTAAATTGTATAAAAGAGGTAATGCTGTATTTTTAAAAATTCCATCACAACATCAAGAAATAATCTCAAAACAAGTTACTAAAAGATTTAAAGCTCTTGCTAGAGAATTATTTTTAGAACCAAGAGTAATTTACTCAAATAATTCAAGATAAATTAAATTTAATTCTATTTTTAATTGAGTGATATTTTTTTGTAACATTATTTTAATTTAAATTCATTTAACTTTAACAATAAGTAAATAATTTTGTAATTTAGTTTATGTATAAAGCACCATCAAAGTTTAAATATTCATTATTTCTTCCCCTGTTTAAATTTTGTTGATTAACTACTTTCTTCCTTCTCTTAAATGAGAAGGGAGAAAGACGATTTGGAATTAATTATTTATAGATGCAGGAGACTGCTCTGCATTTTTCTTAGCAAGCTTTTTTGCTTTTTTTTCTGCAACCTTTTTTTCTAGACCAGCAATTTTAATATTAAGGCTTGATAATTTTTTTTCTTTTGCTGTAATTTTATTTTTAAGTTTGTCTATTGATTTTAATATCTTTGTTTTTTTCTTTTCATTTTTTTTTAGTTTTTTTCTCATTACTGCCTCCGAATTATTTAATATTTGATTTAATCATATAATCCTTAAATAAAAAAGATATTTTGATACAACCTTTAGTTTATAGTTTTTTAAGAACTGTTATTAAATAAAAAAACATTGCTATATGAGAACTATTATTGAATTTTTGATTTAATATTAATTTAAATATCTCTCTTTGATTAAAAAGATGAATTCTAATACCTTGTTCTGGTTTCGAAATTTTAATTAAGTCTTCTGTGTAATAACCAGTAATTTTAGTAGTTAGTCTTCCAGGTTCATTATAAAAAGTTATTATTTTACTCAATTTTGATCTTGATCTATATCCTGTTTCTTCTCTTAATTCCTTATATGCTGATTGGAGAGTTGTTTCCTTTTTTTCCACTATGCCAGAAGGAAACTCGTAGTTAATTTTATTAATTGGAACTCTTCTTTGGGAAACTACTACATATTTGTCTTTAATCTTAGGTATTACTAATGAAAGATTAGAAGTTTTAAGATAATGATAAAACTCTTTTTTTTTAAATTTTTTGTTAATTAAACTTATTCGATTGGTAAGTTTTATATTTTTCAATTTTTTTCTAAAAATAACTTTTTAACAATAAGTACAGCAATTAACATTCCAATAAGCTCAGCTAAAATATAATAAGGAGTATTTAAATAACTAATACCAGTAAACGATTCTGTAAATGTTCTAGCAATAGCTACTGCAGGATTTGCAAAAGAAGTTGAAGAAGTAAACCAATAACCAGCAGTAATATAAAGACCAACACTAGCAGCAACAGCAATTTTGCCCGACTTCATAGACCCAAAAATTATAATTATAAGCCCTAATGTTGCTATTACCTCAGATGTGAGTATGTAAATTCCATCTCTTGATTTAGTAGACAATTCATAAACTTCATGTTCAAAAAAGAAATTAGCTAAACCAACACCAATTAAGCAACCAACCAATTGAGCAATGATATAGTAGGGTAATAGTTTCTTTTTTAATTTACCCGTTATTGCCATTGCGATACTTACAAATGGATTAAAGTGAGCTCCTGATACATCAGCAAAAACTGTAATAAGCACAAATAAACCTGCTCCTGTTGCTATAGTATTAGCTATTAACATCACAGCAACATCATTAGTTAAGTTTTCAGCCATTAAACCTGAACCAACAATAATCATTACTAAAAAACAACTTCCTAATAGTTCAGCAAGAAAATAGCGGCTTTTATTTTTCATAAAATAGTTCCTTTATTCTTTTATGAATATTATTGTAAACTTTTTCTATTATTTCATCTTTTTTATTTAAGTCGTTTGTTTCATTAAGTAATTTAACAGGATCCTCTATATCCCAATGAATTATCTGATCTTTATTTGGCCAAATAGGACAGACTTCGTTATTGGCATTATTACAAACTGTAATCACATAATCCATTTTAATTTGATCATTAATAAACTCATTAAAATTTTTAGATCTATAATTTGAAAGATCATAATGTTTTGATAATAAATAATTCTTCACATCTTCATTAATTTTTCCTGTTGGATTACTCCCAGCACTAAAACCTTTATACAAATCGTCATACTCGTTATTTATTATACTTTCAGCAATAATACTTCTTGCTGAATTACCTGTGCATACGAACAATATATTCTTCATTTAAAAAATAACTTTATAAATACCAATTACAAACAATGGAATTTGTAATCCAAAGTTTGTTAAGATTGCTTTATCTTTGCTAATAAATCCAGCAATGGTCCATCCAACAACTCCCAATCCATGAAAATATATATTTAATGGATATATATTTAAATTTGTAAGAAGTATTCCCACTAAAACTAGAAACGTACTGATCCACTTTAGATATCTTTTTATAAACATAAAATTTCCTTTCGTTATTATTATTTCAGTTATGTTAAGAATTTATTAAAATAAAGGATTATCTACACTTTTTACATAATCCAAAAAACTCAAGATTGTATTTACTGTATTTCATACCATCTTTGTCTTTGAAATTAGCTAAGTATTTAGAAAGACCCGTGCTACTTATTTCTGTTACTTTCTCACAGATCTCACAGATTGAAAATGCAGTAGCTTTTGATACCTGGCAGCTTGAATTATGACATGCAATAAAGACATTTCGACTTTCAATTTTATGAATTTTTCCTATTTCAACTAGCTTATCTAATGCTCTATAAACTTGTAATGGAGCTTTAATGCCTTTTTTTTGAACACTAAAAAGGATTGAATAAGCTTTCATTGGTTCAGGAGATTTATCAATTAAATCAAAAATAATTTGCTGATTTTTTGTGAGAGGATGTTCTTTATGCATTGTTTTCATTTTACAGATTCCTCATTAATTTTTCAATTTAATCGTTTGTTTTATTTTAAATAATGAAAGTATGAACAATAATAAAGCTGCTGTTATAATTGATGGACCCGAAGATGTATTAAACTCTAAAGATGTGAATAATCCTATAATTACAGATAACAATCCCCCTATAATTGAATAGATAACCATACTTTGTGGACTTGATGACAAATTTCTAGCCATTGCAGCAGGGATAATCAGCATTCCAGTAATTAATAGTAATCCAACAATTTTAATTGAAATAGCGATGATTGCTGCCATTAAAATTGTAAATATAGCTTTAGCTCTATCCGGATTTAATCCTTCTGCTTCTGCTAGTTCATAATTTACTGTTGAAGCGAATAAAGGTTTCCAAATAAATTTCAGAGTTAATAAGATAAATGCCCCTCCAATCCATATGATCAACAAATCATTAACTGAAACTGCTAAAATATCCCCAAATAGCAATCCCATAATATCAAATCTAATGAATGTTAAAAAACCAACCACAACAAGTCCAACTGCTAGAGATGAATGTGCTAGAAGACCCAACAAAGCATCACCTGGTAAGTTAGTTTTTTTTTGAAGTTGAATTAAAATTAAAGCTAATATGGAAGAAATAACAAATACTGAAATAGCAATATTAAATTCCATAGTAAAAGCTAATGTCACTCCCAATAGAGCAGAGTGAGCCAAGGTGTCACCAAAATAAGATAATCTTCTCCATATAACAAAGCAACCAAGAGGTCCTGTTACAAAAGCAACCCCAATTCCAGCTACCAAAGCTCTTATAAAAAAATCATCAAACATCTAATTTTTTTTAATTTCACCTTCATCTGTATGAATATGGTCGTGCTTATGCTGATATCTACTCAATATTTGAGAAGCCTGCTCTCCAAATAAAGCTTTATATTCTTTGTTTTTTGCAACATCCATTGGAGATCCTGAACAACAAACATGGCCATTTAAACAAACAACATGGTCTGTTGCACTCATGACTGTATGTAAGTCGTGTGAAATTAATAAGATCCCACAACTTAATTCATCAGAAATTTTTTTAATTAATTCGTATAAAGCTATTTCACCAGTAAAATCTACTCCCTGCACTGGTTCATCAAGTACTAATAGATCAGGTTTTTTTGATATGGCTCTAGCAAGTAGCACTCTTTGAAATTCACCACCTGATAGATCTCCTAAATTTTTATCTTTAAGATGAATGACACCAGTTAAAGATAGAGCTTCATCTATTGTATCTTTATTAAGACTTTCTGTTAACATCATGAAGTCATTGACTCTTAGCGGTAACGTCCAATCAATTGAAATTTTCTGTGGGACATATCCAACTTTATTCGTGTATTTTTCAACTGAACCACCAATCTTTTTGTAAATACCTAAAGCAATTTTAGCTGTTGTGCTTTTTCCTGATCCATTTGGACCTATAAGAGTAACTATTTTTCCTTTTTCAACTTGTAGTGAAACACCTTTCACTAGCCATTTGTTATTCAACTGTAAACCAGCATCGTTTAATTTTACCAATATATTTTGATCAGTGCTCATTTTTTTTCTTGACTAATAAGTGTTATATTATTACATGGTGTTATATTATAACAATTTAAATATACAACATATGAAAAACTTAAAAAAATTACCATTAATCCTATCACTATTATCATTCTTAACAATATTTGCACCAGCGAACGCTGAGATTAAAGTAGTTGCAGCAATAAAACCAATCCATTCGCTTGCAAGTTATCTAATGGATGGTGTTGGTAAACCAGATTTAATTGTTGATGGTTATGCTTCCCCACATGGATTTGCACTTAAGCCATCACACGCAAAAATGTTACAAAATGCTGATATTATATTTTGGGTAGGTGAGGATATCGAAACCTTTTTAGAGAAACCATTAAAAACAATTGCAAAAGATGCTGAAAAAATCGAATTAATGGAAATTAAAGGTTTAACTAAACTTAAATTTAGAGAAAGAAATATTTTTGAAGGTCATGACGATCATGGGCATAAGGAAGATGATCATGACGATCATGCTAAGAAAGAAGATGATCATGATGATCACGACCATGATAAAAAAGAGAAGGAACATGGTCATGATGAACACGATCATGATAAAAAAGGTCATAAAAAAGATGATCACGATGACCATGGACACGAGGGACATGCTCACGGAGAGTTTGATCCACACATATGGCTTGATCCGATGAATGCAAAAATAATTTTAAGTGAAATGGCAGAACACTTAATTGAAAATGATCAAAAAAATGAGGCAAAATATAAAGCAAATTTAAAAAACGCTCATAAAGATTTAGATAATCTAACTAAAAAAGTAAAATCTGAATTAAATAAAGATTTTAAATCAATAGTCTTCCATGATGCATATCAATATTTTGAAGAAAGATTTGGGATAAATATTCTTGGGGCATTTACAGTGAACACTGATGTTATGCCAGGTGCTGAACAATTAGCTGAAATAAGAGAAGTAATTGAACATGATAAAGTAAGCTGTATTTTTTCAGAACCGCAATTTAATCCTGACATTATTAAGGCTGTTGCAAAAGATACAAATGTTGCAACAGGGGTTATAGATCCATTAGGTGCAACATTAGATCCAGGAAAAAACTTGTATTTTGATTTAATTAAAAATATGTCTAATTCTTTTAAGGGTTGTTAATTTAATTAGTGCAAGAAACAAACAAACAAGTTCCTGTTACTGTCTTAACCGGTTTTTTAGGTGCCGGAAAAACTACTCTTTTAAATAGAATATTAACTGAACAGCATGGTAAAAAATATGCTGTAATAGTTAATGAATTTGGTGAACAAGGTATTGACAATGACTTGGTAGTTGATGCTGATGAAGAGGTTTTTGAGATGAATAATGGTTGTATATGTTGCACCGTTAGAGGTGATTTAATCCGAATATTAAGTGGACTAATGAAGCGGGCGGACAAACTTGATGCAATAATAGTAGAAACTACTGGGTTAGCTGATCCAGCTCCTGTAGCTCAAACATTTTTTGTTGACCAAGATGTTGCTGATCGCACAAAGTTAGATGCAATTGTTACGGTTGCAGATGCTGTTCATCTAAGTTCTCAATTAACCGATCATCACGAAGCAGAAGAACAAATTGCTTTCGCAGACGTTGTATTACTAAATAAAATAGATTTAGTCGATGAAAATGGATTAGAAGTTGTAAAACAGAGAATTAAAAAAATTAATCCCTTTGCTAAAATTATTAATACCACTAAATGTGGAGTTCCTTTGAACGAAGTTCTTAATCTTGATGCATTTAGTTTAAAACGTGTTTTAGAAGTAGAGCCTGATTTTCTTACATCAGATCATGATCATGAGCATGATGACGATGTAACTAGCTTATCCTTTGTTTCTGATACTCCTTTAGATATGGAAAAATTTCAAGATTGGTTTACCAAATTATTACAAACCAAGGGTCAAGATATCTTAAGAACAAAAGGAATTCTTGACTTTACTGGAGAAAGTGATCGATATGTATTTCAAGGTGTGCATATGCTCATGGATGCTTCACCAATGGGTAAATGGCCAGAAGGAAAAGAACGTAGTTCTCGATTAGTTTTTATTGGCCGAAATCTTGAAACTATGAATTTGAAGGAAGGATTTGAAAACTGCAAATCGGCATGAAAGCTGATCTAAATAATTTTCCACAGTTAAATAAAACCAAATTTGAAAACCGAGGAAAAGAGTTTAGACTAGGAATTCCCGTCATTAATGCTGTTACAGTTGGCAATTCTATAGCTGTTGGATTTGGAGATGGAACTGTTAGAATTTTCTCGTCTGGAAAAAGCTCTAAACCGATAAAAGCACATAAAGGTATTGTTCTTTGTATGGCAAAAGATGGAGATCATATTTTAACTGGTGGAGATGATGGTCGTTTTTTAAGAATTTCTCTAGATGGAAATATAAATGAGATTAGTAACTTTGGTACTCGTTGGATAGATCATGTTACATCAAAAAATGGCAGCGTGGTTTGCACATCTGGAAATATTGTATATCTCTGGATGCCAAATAAAAAAGAACCAAAACTGTTAGAGCATGACAGCACTATTGGTGGTGTAGCGTTCGACTCTAAAGGTAGAAAATTAGCAGTTTCTAGATATGGTGGAGTTACTCTTTGGAAAAAAGATTATAGCAACAAATGGACTTCTTCTGATTTAATTTGGAAAGGTTCTCATAATAAAGTCATTTTTAGTCCTGACGACAGATACTTGGTGACGTCCATGCAGGAAAACCAACTTCATTTTTGGCGATTAAAAGACAAGATTGACTCTGTAATGTCAGGATATGGTGCAAAAGTTAAAAGTTTCGCCTTTGTAGGTGACTCAAAATATTTAGCAACATCTGGTGCGAATGTTGCTGTATGTTGGCCATTTGACGGCGATGGACCAGTAGGTCGTGAACCAATTTGTCTTCCGTATGTAGGAAAACAATTAGTCACATTTGTTGAATCATTTCCTAATGAAAATGCAATTTTAACTGGACTAAGTGATGGCTCAGTTTATTTATCAGAAATTGAAAAAGCAAATAATACAATAATTATTCGAAGTTTTACTGAATTTGAAGTTTCTGCCATTGCGGTCACTGATGATTGCTCACATCTTTTAATAGGAGATATGGGAGGAAATATTTTATGGACATCGATTTGGGATGAGGAAAAAAATTAACTTATGTTCAATAAAAAAAAACCAAATGCGGAAACTATTAGAAATTTAAAAGTTCTATTTTCGAAAAGATATCAAATACCTGAAACATCTATTTTAAGTATGGCTGAGTTAAGTTGCCATGAACCTAATTGCCCGCCTATAGAAACCATAATAACCGAGAGAGCAGAGGGTGGAAGAGTAAGAAATTGGCGGATAGCAAAACCAATTATTGATATTCGAGAGATAGATATAAAGAATTTAAATGAAGAGCATAATCATGAACATTAGAAATAAATTAAATAAAGATCCCAAAATATAAATGACAACCTAGTAAGTAAGACAAAGTCTTTAAGCTAAAGTTATTTCTATAGGAGTGTGGTCTGATGGCTTTTTTCGTCCTCTAGGGTCTTTATTAATATTGATATTTTTAATATTATCTATTAGAGAATTTGAGACTAAAAAATGGTCTATTCTCATTCCGTTATTTTTTTGCCAAGCACCTCTCATATAATCCCAAAAAGTATAACCTTCTTTGGTATCATAAAAATGTCTATAGACGTCATTAAAACCTAGATTAATCATTTCTCTCAATTTTTTTCTAATTTCCAATCTAAACAAGGCATCATCTTCAAAACTTTTTGGATTATATACATCTTCCGCTGATGGTATTATATTAAAATCCCCAGCCAGAATAATATTTTGATTTTTTTTACTTAAATTTTTTAATTCCTTAATTAAGTCATCGAGCCATTTTTTTTTATAATCATACTTTTCAGTGTCGACTGGATTACCATTAGGAGTGTAAATATTGATTAATTGGATATTTTTTTTCTTATATTCCATTTCAGCAGAAATTATTCTTGATTGTTTTAGTTTATCTTTAATTAGGTCTTTTCTGATATTTTTTAATTTCCCTTTAGAAATAATTGCTACGCCATTGTAACTTTTTTGACCAAATACATGGCTTTCATAATCCATAGATGAAAAATCATCATAAGGAAAATTTAAGTCCTCTGTTTTGATTTCCTGCATCATTAAGATGTCAGGCTTATATTTTAGCAGATAACTTTTTATATTTTCAATTCGAGCTCTAACAGAATTTATATTCCATGATGAGATTATCATTAAAGTGAAAAGGAGACACCACAACCACAAGATGATTTAGTTTGTGGATTATTAATCTTAAATTGCTCACCAATTAATTCAGAGACATAATCAACCTCAGATCCTTTGAGTAAATCTGCTGAAGTTTTATCAATTAAAATATTTTGATAATTTAAATCGTCATCATTTTTTTCTTTGTCAAAAGTAAATTCGTATTGAAAACCCGAGCAACCACCACCTTTGATAGCGATTCTAAAAAAAGAGCCTTTATCTTTTTTAGATAAAAGAACATTGATCTGTTTTAGTGCTTTATCGGTAAATTTAATTTCTTTAATCATAATTGATCACTGATATTAGTAATATAATACTAAAATTTATATTTTAAAGGATGAAAAATTACTCAAAGCTAGGGTTATTCAAAAGTAAGGGTAGAATATTTTACGAAACACCCTCAAAATACAGATCTCCATTTCAAAGAGATCGAGATCGAATTATACATAGCGCTTCGTTTAGAAGATTAAAACATAAGACCCAAGTGTTTGTAAATACAGAGGGTGATCATTATCGAACTCGTATAACTCATTCAATGGAAGTATCTCAAATTGCACGGTCTATAGCACGTTATTTCAATTTAAATGAGGACCTAACAGAGACCTTAAGCTTGGCGCACGACTTAGGCCACACTCCGTTTGGCCATGCAGGCGAGGAGTCTTTGAATGATTGCATGGCTGATCACGGTGGGTTTGATCATAATTTGCAAACATTGAGAATTGTGATGTTCTTAGAAAATAAATATATGAAATATAATGGTCTAAATTTATCAATTGAGACCTTGGAGGGCCTTTTAAAACACAATGGGCCAGTGGTGGACTTAAATTTAGTAAATGATTTAATAGACACAAAAAAATTTAAGAATTTAATTAATTTTAAAACATATCCACCATTAGAAGCTCAAATTGCAGCTATTTCAGACGATATTGCTTATAATAATCATGACATACAAGATGGACTTAAGGCTAATTTATTTTCAATTGAGGAGTTAGTTGAAATAGATTTTTTTAAAAACATTTATAAAAAATATAAAAGAAAAATAAATAGATATAACTATGATATCGCAGTATATCAGATCATAAGAGATTCAATTGATATAATGATAAAAGACTTAATATCTAATACCTTAAAAAATTTAAAAAAAAATAGAATTAAAGAATCTAAAGATATAAAAAAAACAAAAGATCTAACTGTAGATTTTTCTGACAAAATAAAGAATTCGGATTATGAGATTAGATTTTTCCTAAAATCAAAAATGTACAATAACAAAAATGTCTTGAAAAAAAATAATAGAGGAAAATATATTATCAAAAAACTTTTTGAAATGATTACAAAAAATCCAAAAAAATTTATTTCAAGAAAAGAGCTCACTGTTGATAAGTTTAGAGCAATTTCTGATTTTATATCTGGGATGACTGATAGATATGCTATTAATTTATATAAAGATTTAAAATGAATATTTTTGATATATATCTGATTAAAATAAAAGACATACTTAACGATTTGTCTAAACAAAATAAGATTATTTTGCCTCAGAATTTGGAAGGAATTACCGCTGAAATTCCACCAGTTAAGTTTGATAGTGATATTTCAACTAATGTAGCAATGTTCTTAGCAAAGATTAATAAAAAGACGCCCAATGATATTGCTGAAATTTTATCTCCAATTTTAAGTGATAATGATAAGCAAATTGAAAGGATATCAATTGAAAAGCCTGGTTTTATTAATATTAAGTTTAAACCAATATTTTGGACAGATTTTATAAAAGACGTCATCGAAAATTACAAAAGTTTTGGAGTAAATAAAAAAGAAAAAAAAATAAATTATTTGATAGAATTTGTATCTGCCAATCCAACTGGACCATTACACGTAGGTCATTGTCGAGGTGCTATTTTAGGCGATGTAACGGCAAATTTGTTACAGTACAACAATCATAAGGTAACAAAAGAATACTATGTAAATGATTATGGTAATCAAATAATTGATTTTACAAAATCAGTTTATTTTAGAATTAGAGAGATAAAATTTAAGGAGAACTTCCCGTCTAATGATGAAAATTTATATCCAGGCGATTATATAAAAGATTTTGCTCAAAATATTATAAAATCAAATAAAGATCTAAACTTTGAAAATTTTGAAAGTATTTCTGAAAATTTAACTGTTCTATCAATTGCAGAGGCATTAAATCTAATTAAAAAAAATCTTAATAGTCTTGGAATTAATCATGATAGTTTTGTCAGTGAAAAAGAATTAGTTTCTAATAAAGAAGTAGAAAAAGTCGTTAAAACCCTTAAAAAAAATAATTTTGTTTATAAAGGGAAGATTAAAGCACCAATCGGAGAGGATAAAAATAATTGGGAGGAGAGAGAGCAACTTCTTTTTAAATCAACTGATTTTGGTGATGATAAAGATAGAGCATTACAAAAAAGTGATGGTTCATGGACTTATTTTGCAAGTGATGTAGCTTATCATAAAAATAAATTAGACAGAAAGTTTGATTGTTTAATAAATATTTTAGGTGCTGATCACACTGGGTATATAAAAAGAATTTCATCGTCTGTTGATGCGTTATCTAATTCCAAAATCAAATTAATATGTAAAGTAAGCCAACTCGTAAAACTTATTAAAGATAAAAAACCTTTTAAAATGTCAAAAAGAAAAGGTGATTATATTACTGTAGATGACCTAATAGATGAAGTTGGCAAAGATGCTACTAGATTTATAATGCTAAATAGAAGTAGTGATGTAGAATTAGATTTTGATTTTGACAATGTAGTGGAGAAGTCAAAAGAAAATCCTCTGTATTATGTACAATATGCTTATGCAAGAATAGCTTCTGTATTTAGACATTTAAATAAAGATTTAAGTTCTGAATTAGATATTGATAGTTATGATTTTAGATATTCAAATGATGAAATTCAAATTTTAAAAAAGATAGCTGAATGGCCAAAATGTATAGATATATCATGTAATAGATTGGAGCCACATAGAGTAGCTGTTTATCTTTATGACTTATCATCATTATTTCATTCTTATTGGAATTTAGGAAAAGATAATCCAGATAAACGATTTATAAATGAACAAAAAAAAATCGATAATGACAGATTGATTTTTATTAAAGTTATTTCCAATGTAATTAAATCAGGTATGAATATTATTGGTGTTTCAACACCAGAAAAAATGTAATGATTAAAGAAATTAAGTATTTAGTATTTATTATCTTAATTTCTTTGTTCTTATTTTTTACTATTCGATATTATTTTTCTGATGAAAATAAAAAAAAATCATATAGATCATTGAACAATATCGATACAAAAATAAATAATTATGTAAAAAAATTACCAGTTTTAAAAAGCGATACTCAAAATATAATTGAATACGTTGAAGAGACCAAATCCAATAAAAAAAAATATAATTTTTGGAAATTGTTAGAAAGTAATGAATAATCGTAGAGCATTTATAGTTGGTCTTAAATCGACTGAAATTAGTTCAAAGGAACAACTTTTTTTAAAAAAATACAAACCATGGGGGATTATTTTATTTACTAGAAATATCAAGAATTTAAAACAAACTAAAAAACTAACTTCAAAAATAAGAAATATTTTCGATGACAAGAAATATCCTATAATGATTGATCAAGAGGGTGGACGTGTAAGCAGATTAGAAAATATCATCTCTTTTAAGAATTTGACCTCTGACTTTTTTGGAAAAAAATATGTTAAAAATAAAAAAGATTTTGATATCTATTTTAAAATTTTTTTAGATAAAACATCATATTTATTAAAAGAACTAGGAATAAACATCAATTCTGTTCCAGTGTTAGATCTTAAAATTAGTGGTTCCAGTAAACTAATTGGAGACAGATCCTTTTCAAGAGATCCTAATATTGTCTCTAAAATTGGTGATATATGCATTCAAACTTATAAAGAAAACTCTATTGGTACTATTATAAAGCACATACCTGGGCATGGTCTTGCTAAAGTTGATAGCCATTTTTCTACTCCATATATTAATAAATCACTTCAATATCTTTTAAAAAATGATTTTAAAGCTTTTAAAAATAAAAATTCTTTTTTTGCAATGACTGGTCATTTGATTTTTAATCAAATTGATAAAGACAATACAGTCACTCATTCTAGAAAAATGATAAATATTATTAGAAAAAAAATAGGTTTTAAAAATCTCCTAATTTCTGATGATTTATCTATGAAGAGCCTTAAAAAGGGTCTCAAAATAAATACAATTGATACTTTTAAAGCTGGTTGTAATTTAGCGTTACATTGCAATGGTAAATTAAAAGAAATGGAAATTGTTGGTAAAAACTCACCTTTAATAAGTAAATTTATAATAAAAAAAACATCACAATTTTACAATATTTTAAGATAATATTGGCATATGTCTTTCAACGATTCTGAATTTTTTAACGTTCAAATTGAAAATTATAATGGTCCACTAGATGTTTTATTAGATCTTGCAAAAGCTCAAAAAGTAAATTTAGAAAAAATATCAATAACTAAATTAGCAGATCAATTTAATGATTATATTAAAAATGAAACAAATTTAAATTTAGAGACAGCTTCTGAATATTTGTTAATGGCAACATGGCTAGCTTACCTAAAATCAAAATTATTATTACCAAGCTCTCCGGAGGAAGAGTTCAAACTTCAAGAAGTTGCTGAAAAATTAAAATTACAACTTAAAAAATTAGAATTAATAAGATTATTGTCAGATCAAATGCTTAAGCGTAAACGTCTTGGAAAAGAGATCAGAACAAGAGGCATGAAGGCTGGAATAAGACCAATTTATAATAGTGAATATAATATCAGTTTATTTGACCTTTTAAAAACGTACTCCTCTATTTTAATGACTAAGGATTTTCAAAAAATTAATATCCCAAGACTTCCAGTTTTTACAACTGAAGACGGTATAAAAACCATCAGAGATTTTTTTGGTAAGCTTTTAGATTGGAAGAAATTAGATGATTTGATACCAAAAAATTTTAAAAATGAAAAAAAGTTTAAAAGTACTGGAACGGCTGGAATTTTTGCTGGTTCATTAGAATTAGTTAAAGAGGGAAATTTAAGAATAAAACAAGATGATCTTTTTGAAGAGATTTATATAAAAGAGAACAAATGATTAAAAAGAAGAAAAAAAATAATATAATTGATTTTCCCTCAAAGTTATCAAATGTCGAAAAAGAAATTGAAGCAATAATTTTTGCTGCAGCCGAACCTTTAGATATTAGTACTATTGAAAATAAAATTTCTAAAAAATCAGATGTTGAAAAAATTCTACAAAAATTACAAAATGAATATAAAGATCGAGGAATAAATTTAGTTTGTATATCTAATAAATGGTCTTTTCGAACGTCTGCTAAATTGTCAAGTTTGATGATACAAGAAAAGACTGTTGAAAAAAAATTATCTAGGGCTGCAATCGAGACTTTATCAATTATTGTTTACCATCAACCTGTAACCCGAGCAGAAATTGAGGAAATTAGAGGTGTAGCTTTTGGAACAAATACTGTTGAGATATTGATGGAATTAGACTGGGTTAAGCCTGGTGGAAGAAAAGATGTACCTGGAAAACCAATTCAATACGTTACGACTGATAATTTTCTTAGTCATTTTAACCTGCAAAAATTATCTGATTTACCTACTGTTGATGAGTTAGGAGCCGCAGGTTTAATTGATAGCGCTAATATAGATAATGCAATATTTGGTACAGGAAAATTTTACAAGGAAAAACAAGAAGAAAAAAAAGAGGACATTTACTCAAATATTGATGAAATGTTGAGTAGCACTCTTGATAAGGATGAGCAAAAGTAATTTGCTACTTTAAATTTTTAATAAAAAGGTTATAAGTTACTCATGAGTATAGGAATTTGGCAAATAGCTATAGTAGTTATATTAGTTGTTTTACTATTTGGTCGTGGGAAAATATCTAGTTTGATGGGCGATGTAGCCAAGGGTATTAAAAGTTTCAAAAAGGGTATGGCATCTGACGTAACAGATGAGTCAGAACCTAAAAATATTTCTGACGATAATCAGGACAATAATAAATCTAACAACAAAGAATAAACCACATGCCTACAATTGGTTGGTTTGAAATTTTAATTGTCGTAGGTATTGCTATAATTGTCTTGGGTCCAAAAGATTTCCCGGTAATGCTTAAAAAAGTTGGTTCTTGGATTGGTACTGCTAAAAGGTATGTCAATAATATTCAAAATGAGGTTTCCAACATTGATATTGATGAAAATGAAATGAAAGAAAATAAGGAAGATAAGAAAAATGACTAACGATGATAAAGACACAGGTTTTATTAGTCATTTAGCCGAATTAAGAAAAAGGTTAATACATAGTTTCATATTTCTAATTATTTTTTTTGTAGGATGTTATTTTTTTGCTGAACATATATATGGTTTTTTAGTTGAACCGTATGCAAAAGCAGTCAAAGACGATGAGACAAATAGAAGATTGATATTTACTGCTCTACAAGAGACCTTTTTAACTTATCTGAAAGTTTCTTTTTTCACTGCTTTTTTTGTAACTTGTCCATATATTTTAATGCAAATATGGAAGTTTATTGCGCCAGGACTTTATAAGCATGAAAAAATTGCGATTTTACCTTATTTAGTTTTAACACCTGTATTATTTTTTTTAGGAGGTTTACTTGTCTATTATCTAATAATGCCTTTAGCGATTAAATTTTTTCTTTCATTTGAAAGCTCAGGTATTTCTACCAATTTACCAATCCAATTAGAGGCTAAAGTGAACGAGTATTTATCTTTAGTTATGAAATTAATTTTTGCATTTGGAATAAGTTTTCAGCTTCCAGTCGTTTTAAGTTTGTTAGCAAGAGTGGGATTAGTTGACTCAGATTTTTTAAAAAAAAGAAGAAAATACGTTGTTGTAATTATATTTACAGCTGCCGCATTACTAACACCACCTGATCCAATAACTCAAATTGGGTTAGCGATACCTTTACTAATTTTATATGAATTATCAATTTTTTCAGTAAGGTTTATTGAAAATAAAAATTTAGAAAAATCTGATGCACAATCTTAAAGAGATTAGAAAAGATTTTAATAATTTTAAAAAGTCTTTAGAAAAAAGATCTATTGAAATAAATGTTTCAAATTTAGAAAAATTAGACAAAAAAAATAGAGAATTAATTCAAAAAAAAGAATCTTTAGAGCAAGAAAAAAAAGAAATATCCAAATCTAAAGATAAATCATTGTTTGAAAAATCAAAAAAATTATCTCAAGAGATTGATGAGATTACAGAAGAACAAAAAAAAATTAAGATAGAATTAGATAGTATTTTATCAAATATTCCGAATATTCCACACAAAGATGTTCCAACTGGTAAGGATGAAAATGATAATATTGAAGTCATGAAATCTGGAACAATACCAAATTTTGATTTTAAAGTTAAAAGTCATTATGAATTAGGTGAAGATCTTGGCATGCTTGATTTTGAATTAGCAACAAAGACTACCGGATCAAGATTTGTTTTTGTAAGAGATAAACTAGCTTTATTGGAGAGAGCATTATCAAATTTCATGTTAGATACTCATATAAACAAAAATGGTTATAGTGAAATATCACCACCATTATTAGCTTCAGAAAGCACTATGTATGGTACAGGACAATTACCTAAATTCGAAAACGATCAATTTGAAGTTAAAATTGAGGAGGGAAATGAAAGAAAATTTCTTATACCAACAGCTGAGGTAATTTTAACAAACATTGTTAAAGATAAGATTGTAAATCAAAAAGATTTACCAATGAGATTTGTTGCTTCAACGCCTTGTTTTAGAAAAGAGGCAGGTAGTTACGGTAAAGATACCAAAGGGATGATAAGACAACATCAATTTTATAAAGTTGAACTTGTTAGTATTGTAGAGCAAGAAAATTGTCTAGAGGAACTTGAAAGAATGACTAATTGTGCGACTAATATTTTAGATCTTCTTGAATTACCTTATCGAAAAGTTATCCTTTGTAGCGGTGATATGGGATTTAGTGCAGAAAAAACTTATGATTTAGAAGTATGGTTACCATCAGAAAACAGATACCGTGAAATATCCTCTTGTTCCTCGTGCTCAACATTCCAAGCGAGCAGAATGAAAGCAAGGTATAAAACTCAAAGCAAAGATACAAAGCATCTCGGTACTTTAAATGGTAGTGGTCTAGCAATAGGAAGAACTTTGATCGCAATTTTAGAAAACTATCAACAAAAAGATGGCTCTATTCTAATCCCAAAAGTGTTACGTTCTTATATGAATAATTTAGAAAAAATTTCATCCAAATAAAGTTGTTTTAATTCTTTAGATAGTATAAATATTCATTTTAAATTAGGAGTTTTATGGATAGTGCAGGATTTGGTCAGTTTATACCGTTGATATTAATTTTTGTTATATTTTATTTTTTCCTTATTAGACCGCAACAAAAGAAAGTAAAAGAACACAGGACTATGGTTGAAAATTTAAAAAAAGGAGACAAAGTAGTTACATCAGGAGGTATAACTGGGATTATTACCAGGGTAGTGGATAATGACAAAGTAGAAGTGGAAATTGCTGAAAATGTAACAGTAGAAGTAATTAGAGGCACGGGAATTCAAAGTTTAATGAATTCACAAGATACAAAGAAATAGATCTAATTTTATAAAGTGTTATATTTCTCTAAATTAAAGATTACTTTCATAACGTTAATATCATTATTTTTTGTATTAATTGCATCATCAAATTTATTTAAGTTTGAAAATATTCTTTTAAAAAAAAATATTAATCTTGGTTTAGATCTTCAAGGTGGTTCATATCTTTTATTAGAAATTGATAATAAGCCAGTTATTAATCAAAAACTTCAAAATTTAACAATTACTTTAAGAAGTTATTTTAAGGGAAAGAATATAAAGTTGGTTAACTTTAAACTTCAAAAAGATAAAATTTTTTTTAATGTTAATGAAAATGATAAGCAGAAAGTATTCGAGATATTTAATGATGAAAAGAGTGAGATCAATCCTTACTACCCAAGATTTAAATCTCATCAGTTAGAAATTAATGAGATAAATAGTTCTCTTGTAGTAAACTTTTCAAAACAAGGATTAGTAAAACTTAAAACATCTTCTCAAGAACAAGCTCTTGAAATAGTAAGAAGAAGGATAGATGAAATTGGAACAAATGAACCAAATATTCTTAAAAGAGGTAATGATAGGGTATTAGTTGAGCTACCAGGGCTTGACGACCCTATGAGAATTAAATCACTACTTGGTAAAACTGCAAATTTAACTTTTAGGTTTGTTTCTAATAATGATGAAGATACTTTTGGTAATGAGCAATTGAATTATGAAGATGAGGAAGGATCAGAATTCGTAAGTAAAAGAATAATACTTAGTGGTGATAATTTACTTGATGCACAGCCAAGAATGGACAGTGAGTCAAATGAAACAGTTGTAACATTCACTTTAGATAGAGTAGGTGCAAAAAGATTTGGTAAGGCTACCTCTACAGGCATAGGAAGACAACTAGCAATCATTCTAGATGGAAAAATTATTAGCGCTCCAGTAATTAGAGATACAATTGCAAGTGGTTCAGGACAAATAAGTGGAGGATTTACATTTCAATCTGCCACTGATCTAGCTTTATTATTAAGATCTGGAGCATTACCAGCTCCTTTAAACATTATAGAAGAAAGAACTGTAGGTCCTGATTTAGGTCAGGACTCTATTGATGCTGGTATAATAGCTCTAATAATAGGTTTTGTTTTAGTTATTATCTTCATAATTGTTAAATATAAAATTTTTGGAATAATTACTAATATAGCTTTAGTTATTAACTTACTTCTTTTAGTGGGTGTTCTTACATTATTTGAAGCAACTTTAACATTACCAGGTATAGCAGGTATAATTTTAACTGTAGGAATGGCTGTTGATGCGAATGTATTAATCTTTGAAAGAATAAAAGAAGAACTTAAAAATGAAAAAAATAATCTAATAGCATTTGACAGTGGATACACTAAATCAAAAACTGCTATTCTTGATGCAAATATTACTACTTTGTTAGCAGCAATTATATTATTTTTTATGGGCTCAGGCCCAATCAAAGGATTTTCTATAACTTTAGGTGTTGGTATTTTCACTACTCTTTTTTCTGTATATTTTATCGCGAGACTTTTAACTGTTTTATATGTTTCAAAAAATAAAGAAAAAGAGATTTTGATATAAATGATAGCTTTTAATAAATATTATAATCAATTCAATATTCTATCAGTTTCATTGGTAGTCATTTCATTATTATTTCTGATATTCAAAGGTTTAAATTTTGGGATTGATTTTAAAGGTGGTACTTTAATTGAACTTAGGTCATCAGACTCAAAAGTAAATGTATCTTCTTTAAGAGATAAATTTAATCAAATGAACTTAGGTGATATTTCTGTAAAAAAATTCGGCAACGATACTGATTATTTAATAAAATTTGAGAACAAAGACAGCAAAAAAAATATAATCGAAGAAATTAAAAAAGATTTAATTGGTTCATTTGGAAATAATATAGATTTTAGAAGAGTAGAAAATGTTGGCCCCAAGGTTAGTGCTGAATTATTAAAGTCTGGTATTATTGCCATTTCAGTTGCTTTAGCTTTAATGCTAATATATATTTGGATAAGATTTGAATGGCAATTTAGTCTTGGTGCTATTTGTGCATTATTTCATGATGTAATTGTTACACTTGGCTTATTTTCACTATTAGGTTTGGAAATTAATTTATCAATAATTGCTGCTGTTTTAACAATAGTAGGTTACTCGATGAATGATACTGTTGTAATTTTTGATCGTGTTCGTGAAAATTTAAGAAAATATGCTGACATTAAGATATTTGAATTAACAAATATCTCAATCAATGAAACTTTATCCAGAACTTTAATAACATCAATAACTACACTCTTAGCATTAGTCTCAATTTTTATTTTTGGTGGAGAGATTTTAAAAGGTTTCTCGTTAGCGATGATCTTTGGTGTTATTTTTGGAACTTATTCCTCAATTTATATAGCGAATACAATTCTTGTGAGACTAAATGTTTCTCAAAAAACTATTCTAAAAGATGAGGAAAAAAATTAATATAAATTTTGTGCTATAACCATCGTTAGTAACATTGGTATAGACAATAAAGTGTTTGTTCTAGAAAACAACATTGCAGTCTTAGCTGATTTAGCTTTTAAGTCTGGATCAGCTTCAACAATACCCAGAGCTCTTTTTTGATTGGGCCAGATAACAAACCAAACATTAAATGCCATTATCAAACCAAGCCACATACCAATACCTATAGCTGTATGTTTTGGAACACCTGATCCAATACTTAAGGTCATGGCATCATGTAAGTACCCATTAAGTCCTGCTAGGATCAATCCAGAGATTACGGTAAATGCAGCAGCCCATCTGAAATAAAATAAAGCTGCGGGAGCAATAACTTTTCCAATAGCTGGCTTCTGTTCATCAGGTATTTTTCCCATATTCGGAATTTGAACAAAGTTAAAGTACCACAATAAACCAATCCACATAATCCCAACTAAAACGTGCGTATATCGAGCAATCCAACTCCAAAAAAGAGTATCAAAGCTAAATCCTCCATTTAGGTAAAATAAACCAAGAAATAAAATTATAGCTATGGCTATTGAAGTATGAATTGTTTTAGACAATGATGATAGTAAATTGATCACAATGAAGTATTTATATCAAATTCAACTGAAATTTACTAATATTTTTTCTAGTTCAAAAGGGGCTTTAAAAATTTTCCTGTATAACTGCTGTCTACATTACAAATTTCCTCGGGTTTACCTTCTGCGATGATTTTACCTCCTTTTACTCCACCTTCTGGACCCATATCAACTATATAATCTGCTGTTTTTATAACATCAAGATTATGTTCAATTACTACGACGGTATTTCCAAGAGCGACAAATGTATGAAGAATTTCTAATAGCTTTTTTATATCATGTTGATGCAAACCGGTAGTAGGTTCATCGAGTATATACATTGTTCGACCTGTAGATCTTTTCGATAATTCTTTTGCAAGCTTAATTCTTTGTGCTTCCCCACCAGAGAGTGTGGTAGCTTGTTGTCCAATTTTTATATAACCTAATCCAACTTTTTTAAGAGTAAGTAATTTAGTTTTTATATTTGTGATATTTTCAAAATATTCACATCCTTCATCAACTGTCATATTTAAAACATCCGCAATACTTTTATCTTTAAATTTTATTTCTAAAGTCTCACGGTTATATCTTGTACCTTTACACTCATCACATTGAATATAGACATCAGGAAGAAAGTGCATTTCATATGTAATAACCCCGTCACCCTCACATGCTTCACATCTTCCACCTTTAACATTAAAAGAAAATCTTCCAGGTTTATAACCTCGTGATTTAGACTCAGGTAGAGATGTAAACCAGTCTCTTATTGGTCCAAAAGCACCAGTGTATGTTGCTGGATTTGATCTCGGAGTTCGACCAATAGGTGATTGATCAATATCAATAACTTTATCTATTAATTCAGTTCCTTTAAAATTTTTGAATGGTTTGGGGATTTTTCTAGATTTATTATTATTCAAAGTTAAATTCAAAGCATTATAAAGTGTTTGCAATACTAAAGTAGATTTTCCACTACCTGACACACCAGTTACGCATGTCAAACTTCCTAAGGGTATTTTTAAATTTACGTTGTCTAAATTATTTCCTGTAGCACCAGTAATTTCTAAAAATCTTCCATTCTTAGCTAATCTTCTCTTTGGTGGAACTATGATTTTGAGTTTATTAGATAAATATTTTCCAGTAATACTGTCTTTGTTCTGACCTATTTCTTTAAAAGTTCCTTGCGCCACAACTTGGCCGCCATTATTACCAGCTTCAGGACCTAGATCAATTATATGATCAGCATTCTCCATTGTTTCTGTATCATGTTCAACAACAATAACAGTATTTCCTAAATCTCTTAATCGTTTTAGTGCATTAATCAATTTTACATTATCTTTTTGATGAAGACCTATGGAAGGTTCATCTAAAACATAGAGTACACCTGTCAAACCTGATCCTATTTGTGATGCTAGCCTTATCCTTTGCGACTCGCCTCCTGATAATGTGCCTGACTCTCTTGATAGTGTTAAGTAATCAAGTCCAACGTTTAACAAAAAATCTAATCTTTCATTTATTTCTTTCAAAATATGTTCAGCAATTTTAAATTGTTTTTTATTTAGGTTTGTCTGAAGTTCTTTAAACCATTTCGAGGCCTCTAAAATTGATTTTTCAGTCACTTCACTGATATGTAAACCATCTATTTTTACACATAAAGCCTCATCTTTAAGTCTATGACCATTACATCTTTCACATTTAGTATCTGATTGATACTGAGATATCTCCTCTCTTTTCCAATCACTATCAGTTTCTAGATACCTTCGCTCAAGATTGTTTATGACACCTTCAAATGTCTTTTTATGTGAATATTTTTCATATCCATCATCGTAAGTAAATTTTATCTCTTCATCATCAGAACCATAAAGTATTATATCTTTTATTTTTTTTGGTAATTTATTCCATCTTTCACTAAGAGAAAAATCGTAGTGTTTTGCTAGGGAAGATAGTGTTTGGGCATAATATAAAGTAGTCGTTTTAGCCCATGGTTCGATAGCACCATCAATAATAGATTTTTTTTCATTCGGTATAACTAAGTTAGGGTCTACGTTAAGTTTTATACCTATACCCTCACATTCTTCGCAGGCACCAAACGGACTATTAAAAGAAAATAATCTTGGTTCGATTTCCTCAATAGTAAATCCACTTTCAGGACAAGCAAATTTAGTTGAAAAGATTAATCTTTCTAATTTTCTAAACTTTTTTGGCAAAGTTTCATTTTCATACTCAACAAAAACTAGACCATTTGCTAAATTTATTGATGTTTCAATTCCCTCTGCTAACCGATTACCTAAAGATGAACTTAGTATAATTCTATCAACTAAAACATATATATCATGCTTTATCTTTTTATTAAGTTCAGGAACATTATCTATATCATAAAGTTTATTATCTATCTTAATTTTTCTAAATCCACGCTTCTTAAAGCCCAAAATTTCTTTTTTGTATTCGCCTTTACGACCTCTTACTACTGGAGCAAATAAATAGATTGTCGATTTTTTTGGCAATTCTTTAATTTTATCTACAATTTGAGTTATTGTTTGGGAAACTATTGGTTTACCAGTAAAAGGTGAATAAGGAATTCCTGCTCTTGCATAGAGAACTCTCATATAGTCATAAATTTCAGTGACTGTTGCAACAGTAGATCTAGGATTTTTTGATGTATTTTTTTGCTCAATCGAAATGGCAGGACTCAAACCTTCAATTAAATCAACATTAGGTTTTTTCATTTTATCCAAGAATTGACGCGCATAAGCTGATAAACTTTCAACGTACCTTCTTTGACCTTCTGCATAAACAGTATCGAATGCTAAGGAAGATTTTCCAGAGCCAGATAGACCTGTTATGACCACAAATTTATCTTTTGGTATCTCTAATGAAATATTTTTTAAGTTGTGCTCTTTAGCCCCCTTAATAAGTATCTTTTTCATCATAATTTATATTGCTTTGACTTAATAAAATTAATATTCAGAGTAAATTGTGATATAAATCTAATTAATTAATAATACAAATATTAAAATATTATGGCTGGTAGTTTAAATAAAGTACTTTTAATTGGTCGTTTGGGCGCAGACCCTGAGATTAAACAAATGGTAAATGGTAAAAATGTTGCAAGACTTAGTCTTGCCACAAGTCAATCATGGAAGGATAAAAATTCAGGTGAAAAAAAAGAAAAAACTGAATGGCACCGTGTGGTTGTATTTAATGAAGGTCTCGTTAATGTTGTTCAACAATATTTAAAAAAAGGAGCTCAAATTTACGTTGAGGGACAATTATCAACTAGAAAATGGAAAGATGAACAATCAGGACAAGATAAATTTTCTACTGAAATAATTATTCAAGGATATAATTCTTCACTAACAATGCTAGGTGGAGGTAATTCAAGCGGAAGTATTGCAAATGATAATAATAAATCATTAAACACTAATGATGATATGTCTCAAATTTCAAATGAAATGGATGATGAAATTCCATTTTAGAGATTATGCAAAATTCAGAAAATCAAAACGATAATAACATTAAACTAATTTCTATGCATGACGAGATGAGCTCGTCTTATTTATCTTATGCAATGAGTGTAATTGTTAGTCGTGCATTACCAGATATAAGAGATGGATTAAAACCTGTTCATAGAAGAATTCTATACGCCATGCATAAAGGTGGATATGATTGGTCAAAACAATTTAGAAAATCGGCAAGAATAGTTGGGGATGTAATAGGTAAATATCATCCACATGGAGATCAATCCGTTTATGATGCTCTAGTACGTATGGTACAGGATTTTTCCATGAGCCTACCTCTTGTTGATGGACAGGGAAATTTTGGTTCAATTGATGGTGATCCAGCTGCTGCAATGAGATATACAGAAACTAGATTATCAAAAGTTTCACAATATTTAATTGATGATATAGAAAAAAACACAATTTCATTTAAAAATAATTATGACGACACTGAAAAAGAACCGACTGTTTTACCCGCTCAATTTCCAAACTTATTAGTAAATGGTGCCGGTGGAATTGCTGTTGGTATGGCTACCAGTATTCCTCCACATAATTTAGGTGAAATTATTAATGGCACTCTAGCTTTAATTGAAAACAAAGATATCAAGATTAAGGATCTAATGAAGCATATACCTGGACCTGATTTTCCGACTGGTGGAGTAATTATAGGCAAAGATATGATTAAACAAGGTTATAATAAAGGGAGAGGCTCATTTAAAATCAGAGGTGAAATTTCTATTGAAAGTTTAAAAAATGGTAGAGAAAGATTGGTTATTACATCGATACCTTATCAAGTTAATAAATCTGTTTTGAATGAAAGAATTGTACAGTTAGTAAGAGAAAAAAAGATTGAGGGTATTAGAGACATTAGAGATGAGTCTAATAGAGAAGGAATTAGAGTTTCGATAGATTTAAGAAGTGGTGTAGAGCCTGAAACAATTAAAAGACAACTCTATAAGAATACACAAATCGAAAGTTCATTTGGATTTAATACACTTGCAATAGTTGATGGGAAACCAGAAACATGTAATTTAAAAGATTTTTTATCAAAATTTTTATCATTTAGAGAAGAAGTTGTAATCAAAAAAACAAAATTTGATTTACAAAAAGCAGAAGAACGTGCGCATATCTTGCTTGGTTTATCAGTTTCAGTTGATAATTTGGATAAAGTTATTAAGATAATAAGATCGTCAAAAAATCCTGATGATGCAAAAAAATCTCTTTTACAAACTAACTGGAAAACAGTTGGCTCTAAAAAATTAATTTCACTTGTAGAAAACAATAAGTCAAAAAATTTGTATACTTTATCAAATTCTCAAGTAAGTGCTATATTAGAATTAAGACTACAAAAACTAACTGCGTTAGGAATCAACGAGATTGAAATTGAAATAAAAAAATTAGCTGAACTAATTACAAAATATAAAAAAATAATTTCATCTAAAAAAGAATTGTTAAAAGTAATTAGTGAAGAACTAAAAGATATTAAAGAAAAATATTCATCTCCTCGAAGAACCAAAATAATTGATGCAGTATTAAATTATGATATTGAAGAAACTATTCAAAAACAATCAGTTTTAATTACAGTCACATTGCAGGGTTATATTAAGCGTGGATCTTTGAATAGTGTAAAAACACAAAAAAGAGGTGGTAAGGGAAAAACTGGTATGACAACAAGAAATGAAGACTCAGTGGTTCAAACTTTATCAGTAAATACACATACTTCAGTTTTATTCTTTTCTACTGAAGGATTGGTTTATAGGTTAAAAGCCTGGAAAATACCTGAGGGTTCATCAATTTCTAAAGGGAAGTCATTATTTAATATTCTTCCACTTAAAAACCATCAATCAATAAGTTCAATAATGCCTTTTCCTGACAATGAGTCTGAATTAAAGAATTATCAAATTATTTTTGCAACATCACAAGGTAAGATTAGAAAAAATAGTTTAGAAGATTTCTCCTCAATAAATACCTCTGGAAAAATTGCAATGAAATTAGATAGTAATGACAAAATTGTTGGAGTAAAAATTTGTAAGGATGATCAAGATATCATTTTAAGCACAAAATTGGGAAAATGTATTCGTTTTGAATCAAAAAAATTAAGAGTTTTTAAAGGCAGATCATCAAAAGGTATTAAAGGAATAGTATTATCCCCTGATGATCAAATTGTTTCACTTTCAATTATAGATAACGATAAACTCAAAAAAAATGGTAAAAAATCTAAAGATGAACAATCAGAACAGAAAGCAAAAGAAAAGTTTATTTTGTCAATTACTGAAAATGGTTTTGGGAAAAAAACAAAACATATAGAGTATAGGGTAACCAATAGAGGTGGAAAAGGTATTATAGGAATTATAAATTCTCCGAGAAATGGAAATATTTCCTCCTCTTTTCCTGTATATGAAGGTGATGAAATATTAATGTCTACTAACAAGGGAAGAGTAATTCGTGTAGCGGTTAAAGAAATTAGAACAGCAGGAAGAAATACCCAGGGCGTGAGAATTATTAAGTTATCTGGCGAGGAAAAAGTTGTTTCAGCTGATAAAATCGATGATAATTTAGTTTAATGAATAAAGTTGCTATTTATCCTGGAACGTTTGATCCGATTACGTTTGGTCATATAGATGTTATTAAAAAAGGATTAAAACTTTTTGACAAAATTATTGTAGCAGTTTCTAATGTGGACAATAAAGATTATTTATTCAATTCAGAGGAAAGAATTGAAATTGTTAAAAATGCTTTATTTTATGATTTAAAATTTAGTAAAAAAAAGATTATTGTAATTTCTTTTAGTTCTTTGACTACTGATTTATGTAAAAAATATAAATCCAATATTATTTTAAGAGGATTAAGAGCTGTCTCTGATTTTGAATATGAATTCCAACTTGCAGGTATGAATAGAAAATTAAATAAAAATATTGAAACTCTTTTTTTAATGTCTGACCTTGAAAATCAGATAATTTCATCGAGATTTGTAAAAGAGATAGTAAATTTAAAAGGTGATATTAAAAAATTTACTACTAGAAGTACAATAAAATTATTAAAAAGAAAATATGAATAAAATTTTTATTAATACATTATTTTTCTTTTTTTTAACGTTAAACTATGTAATGTCGCAGGAGAATGTTATGATTTTGAAACTTAAAGATGGAGATGTTAAGATTGAATTATTTGCTGATGTAGCTCCAAATCATGTAAAAAGAATAAAAGATTTAGCTAATAGTGGTAAATATGATGGGGTAGTTTTCCATAGAGTTATAGATGGTTTTATGGCCCAAACAGGAGACGTAAAATTTGGCAATTCATCATCGAGTGATTTTAATTTAAAAATGGCTGGGATGGGTGGATCTGATTTACAAGATTTAAAACAAGAATTTAGTAATTTACCACACGATAGAGGAACTTTATCTATGGCTAGATCGTCCGATCCAAATAGTGCCAATAGTCAGTTTTTTATATGTTTTAAACCTGCTCCTTTTTTGGACAAACAATATACAGTTTTTGGAAAAGTAATTGAGGGTATGGAATTTGTTGATAAGATTAAACGTGGTGATGAAAACAATAATGGAGCTGTAACAAATCCTGACAAGATAATAAGTTTCAAATCTCTATAACAAATTAATGGCATTAAAAAATTTTGCCTTTAAATTATTAAGTAAAGATAATTACGCAAGGACTGGAATTATACAGACACATAGAGGTGAAATTAAAACTCCAGCTTTTATGCCAGTTGGTACACAAGCAACAGTAAAAGCTTGCACCATTAAGGATATAAAAAAAACTGGTTCAGATATAATTTTAGCAAATACATATCATTTAATGATCCGACCTGGTGTTGAACGTATTCAAAATGCAGGAGGATTACACAAGTTTATGAATTGTGATTTACCAATACTTACTGACTCGGGTGGTTTTCAGGTAATGTCTCTTTCTAAACTCAATAAAATAGATAGAGAAAAGGGAGCAATTTTTAACTCTCATGTCGACGGTAAAAAATTTTATTTAAGCCCTGAAGAAAGTATTAAAATACAACTTGGCTTAAATTCAGATATTGTAATGATTATGGATGAGTGTCCAAAAAAAACCAATGATTACAAACTAATTAAAAAATCTATGGAACTTTCATTATATTGGGCAGGTAGGTCAAAAAAAGCATTTGGCAAAAACCCTCACAAGGCTTTGTTTGGAATAGTGCAGGGAGGTTTATTTAAAGATTTAAGGCTCTTGTCGTTAAAAGGTTTATTAGATCTGGATTTTGATGGCTATGCTATTGGCGGATTAGCCGTTGGCGAAACACAAAAAGAAATGTTTAAGGTTTTAGATGAAATAAAAGAGAATCTTCCTGAAAAAAAACCACATTATTTGATGGGGGTAGGGACACCATCTGATATTTTGGGAGCAGTAAAGAGAGGTATTGACATGTTTGATTGTGTAATGCCCACCAGATCTGGTAGAACAGGTTTAGCATTTACATGGAATGGTAGACTGAACATTAAAAATAATAAGTATCAAAATGACAATTCACCTCTTGATGAAAAATGTAAAAACTTAGATTTAAATAAATACTCTAAAAATTATTTAAATCATCTATTCAATACTAATGAAATTTTAGGATCGATGTTATTAACTCTAAATAATATCAATTTTTATCAAGAATTAATGAATGAAATTAGAAAGAATATTCAAAAAGGCACTTTTGATCAATTTCATGACAAATACATAGATAAGTTGTGAGAAAGAAACTATTTGTCTCATAAATTCTTATTTGAAATATTAAAATAAATATGTATATACGAAGTAATTTTTGGGCCGTTAGCTCAGTTGGTAGAGCAATTCCCTTTTAAGGAATGGGTCGATGGTTCGAGTCCATCACGGCTCACCATAAATTAAGTAATATTAAGTGGTGGGTAATCTAAAATAATCTCGTTAGTCCACTCATTAATTTTTTTTATTCTATTTTCTGCTGAAGGATGTGTGCTCATAAATTCAGGAGGAGTTTGACCTTTATTATATTCTTTCATTCTTTCCCAAATTTTAGAAGTTTCTCTTATATCGTATCCTGATAATGATGAGAAAATCATACCCAAGTAATCAGCTTCACTCTCTTGTTTTCTATTAAAAGGATTCATTATTCCTAATTGAGATAGTAAACCGACAGTATCCATCCCGGTTGTTCTATTAATATCAGATAATATTCCACCACTAGCAATATCAATAATTTTTGTGCTTACATTTAATAAAGTACCTCTACTAGCCCTTTCAACAGAATGTTTGGCTACTGCATGAGCAATTTCATGTCCCATAACTGCCGCTAGTCCGTTTGTATTTTTAGTTACATCCAATATTCCTGTATAAACAGCAATTTTTCCTCCTGGCATACACCAAGCATTTCTAACTTTTTTATTTTCAATTAAAATATACTCCCATTTAAAATACTTTGTAGGATCATCTAACTTAGCTTTATAAAAATACTCACCAATAGAATCTTCCATTCTCTTTCCAATATCTTTGATCAAATTTAGAGTTTTTATATCTTTGCTTAATTTTTCTTTTTTTTTAACTTTTTCGTATATTTTCTCAGCTTGAGCATTTAGTTTTGCCTCAGGAATTATACTTAATTGTTTTCTTTCAGTAATAGGTGCAGATGTACATGAATTAAGTATAAAACTACAACAGCCACAACCCATATATGATAAAAATTTTCTTCTATTCATTTTTCTTTAACATTGATATTATATTTATGCATGAATCTAAATAACAAAATTTTATTAGTGTTATTTATTATTGCAATTGTTTTTGTAATTTATTCAAGTTTTAATTAATTTATGACAAAAAATAAAAAAAAAAGATCTTTAACCTTAGTTTTAAGAAATTATTTTATTACAGGGGTTGTGGTACTTATCCCTATTGGTTTTACTTTGTATTTAAGTAAAATTTTAATTGGAGTTTCGTCTAAGATAATTCCAGAAAACATCAATCCAAATAACTACCTCCCGTTTGCGATACCAGGGATAGAAATTATAATATCAGTAATTTTTATAACGATTGTTGGTGGTTTATCTTTATCTTTTTTAGGGAAACGAATTTTAAAAATTATAGATGATTTATTCAAGAGAATACCTGTGTTGCGAACTATTTATTCTGCAATAGTTCAGATGACAGAAACATTTTCTAATAAAGATGAAAATGGAAAAAAAAGTGTTGTTCTGATCGAATATCCAAGAAAAGGTGTATGGGCTGTTGGTTTTGCAACCAAAGAGAATAAAGGAGAGATGTCTGAAAAAACCAATAAAAAATTAATTAATGTTTTTGTTCCAACAACTCCAAATCCAACAAGTGGTTTTCTACTTATGTTTCCAATCGACGAGGTTATTTATCTTAATATGACTTTTGAAGAAGCATCTAAATTTATTGTTTCTGCAGGAACATCCACAGGCAAGAATTAAGCTATATCGTTAATTATATCCGCGCGATCATATAATTTGATTAATGGTTTAAATCTCCCTATATCCTCTTTTTCATTTTCAATTCTTTTGATTTCTTTCTCAGCCAAAATAAAAAGGTTATGATTATGTATTGGATCTGCTAATTTAAAGTTTTTAATTCCACTTTGTTTAAATCCAAGAATATCTCCAAAACCTCTTAATTTCAAATCCGCCTCAGATATTTCAAATCCATCATTAGAGTCTTTTAATATATTGATTCTTTTTTTTGCGTTGTCGCTTAAATTCGACTTAAACATTAATATACATGAAGATTCTTTGTTGCCTCTTCCCACTCTTCCTCTAAGTTGATGTAATTGAGATAAACCAAATTTATTTGCATTTTCTATTATAATTACATTTGCATTAGGAAAATCTATACCAACTTCAATGATTGTAGTTGAAACTAAAATCTTAAATTCATTTTTTAAAAATTTGTTTAGGATTTTTTCTTTTTCCTCAATAGTTGTTTTTCCATGGAGTAAATAAACCTCATTAGGAAATATTTCTTTTAAATATTCAGATTTTTTAACTGCTGAAGAATGATCGATTTTTTTTGACTCTTCTATAAGAGGGCATACCCAAAAAATTTGATTTCCTAGTCGTATTTCTTTCTTAATGAATTTAATAACATCCTCAATCTTACTTTCAATTTTACTATAAGTTTTAACAGGTTTTCGGTTACTCGGTTTTTCTCGTATAATTGAAAGATCCATATCTCCATAAATAGTCATTGTTAAAGTACGTGGTATTGGTGTTGCTGTCATTAAAAGAACATCACAATCTTTACCAGCTTTATCAGATAGTTTTTTTCTTTGACTAACCCCAAACTTATGCTGTTCATCAATTATTATTAAACCTAGTTTTTTGAATTCTACTTTTTTTTGAAATAAGGCATGTGTTCCAAAAACAATATCAATCTCTTTTTTAATAAGTTTATCTAAAATTTTTTTTTTATCTTTGTATGATGATTTTCCAGAGAGTAACTCTATTTTAATAATTTTGGGAAATATTTTCTTTGCTAATAAAAAATGCTGTCTTGCTAATATTTCGGTGGGAGCCATTACTGCTACTTGAAAATCAGAATTGATAGTATTGAATGCAGATAACAAAGATACTATTGTTTTGCCGCTACCAACATCACCCTGAAGTAATCTAAACATCTTGTTATCTGAGCACAAATCATCGTTAATCTCATTTAATGTTTTAGTTTGATCGCTAGTTAAGGAAAAATCTAACTTGGATATTATTTCATTTTGTTTTTTAGTATCCAATTTTTTCTTTGTTTTTTTTATTTTTTTGATCTTTTTTCTAATTTCTGAATTTACTAAAAAAGTTGAAAAAATTTCATCAAAAGCGAGTCTTTGATAGAAATTTTCTTTAAATTTACCAACATTTTCTGGTTCATGTAATTTTTTAATTGAGTCATTCCAACCAATATTATCAAAATTTTTTAATATATCTTTTGAGTGCCACTCATCAATTTTAGGCAAATTTTTAATAATTTGTATTATAATCTTATTGTAAACTTTTTCACTAATTCCTTCAGTTAGTGAATAGCTATTATGCTTTTGTTTTATCATAGATGAGTCTTCTGAAATATATTTAGGATTTGTTAATTGATATTTGTTCCTAAAATGTTTAATTTTACCACTAATTGTTACCTCTTTTCCAATAGGTAATATTTTTCTAATATATCCCTCGTAACTATTAAAAAAAACACAATCTATTTCACCAGTCTCATCTTTGCATAAAACTCGATTAGGTAAGTTTCTTACTCTCGGAAATAAATATTTTTGAGGAATTATAGTTATAGTTTGTATTTCATCTATTTTTAAATCTTTAATTTTCGAAGATAAACTTCGATCAGTATAGGATTTTGGCAATTTCCATAACAGATCGAAAATACTATTAACTTTTTTTCTTTTTAATAAATTTGATGTTTTAATTCCAACACCTTTTAGAGATTTTAGGTCAGATAATAAATATTCATAATTTCTTTTAATATCCATAAACTAATATTATATTCCTATTATGACTGTTGATATAGAACAAATAAAAAAAAAAATTATATACAGATCAAATTATCGCGGCACCAAAGAAATGGATAAACTTTTAGGAGCTTTCACTAATAAATACTTAGATCAATTAAATGTTGAAGATTTAAATGAATTAATAAAGCTTTTAGAAATAGATGATAACAACCTATACAATTTTTATAATGGTTTAAAAACCAACATAGAATTTGAGGATAATAAAATTAATAATTTATTCAAAAATTTTAAATATTAATAAATCTATGGCGGAGAGACTGGGATTCGAACCCAGGAAAGAGTTGCCCCTTTGCCGGTTTTCAAGACCGGTGCTTTCAACCGCTCAGCCATCTCTCCGTGTAAAAGCTTTTATAATTAAAAATATTTAATTCAACAACAAAATAGTCTAATTAGTCTTGATATTTTGTTCATTTGATTAGTATGAAAAATAATTTTAATAAAGGTTTGATTTTAACTTCACTAGGTTCATTTTGGTGGGGATTTATTGGAGTTATATATTTTGAGTCAGTATCTTTTATTGGTCATACCGAGTTAGTAGTACATAGATGTTTATGGACTGCGATCATGTTATTTTTTACCACAACTTTTTTATCTAAATGGCAAATGTTTCTAAAAGAAATAAAGGATAAAAAAAAATTAATCGCATTATTTATATCTGGTTTTTTAATTTTTGTTAATTGGTCTATATGGATTTATGCCGTAGCCTCAGAAAGAATTATAGATGCAAGTTTCGGATATTTTATAATGCCAATAATCAGTGTTCTATTAGGATATATTTTTTTTAAAGAAAAACTTAATAATAAAAGAATTTTTTCAATCCTTTTAGTTTTAGTATCAATTATGATATTAATTTTATTTAATCTTAAATCTTTACCTTGGGTTGGTCTAATCGTAGCATTTAGTTGGGCATTTTACAACTTGGTAAGAAAAAAAATTAAGATAGATACTGATATTGGATTATTAATTGAAAGCTTGTATATTTTTCCATTTGCTCTTGTTGCATTTTATATTATTACAAATAACAACTTTAATGATTTTAGTATGAATAACCCAGCACTAAGTCTGTATTTGCTTTTAGCTGGTCCAATGACAGTGATTCCCTTGTTCCTTTATGTTAGAGGAGTTCAGTTAATTGGTTTAGGTCCAACCGGAATGATATTTTACATTACGCCAACTTTACAGTTTATTTTAGGTTATTTTTATTATGGGGAGGTTTTTTCATTAGTGAAATTTCTAAGTTTTATTATCATTTGGATTGCTGTAATTATATATTTGAATGATTTATATGAACAAAATTAAGATTTTTTTTTTAATTGTATTTTTTTTTCATTCTAATTCCTTTGCTAATGAAATTAAAAGCTTTGAAATTTGGAAAAAAAATTTTAAACAAAGAGCTTTAGCCAATAATATTTCTGAGCAAACTTTTGATCTTGTGATGACTGATGCTAGGTTTCTTTCCAATGTAATAAAATATGATAGATATCAGCCTGAATTTTATGAGGATACTAAGACTTATATTTCTAAAAGAACATCTTCTAAAAAATTGAGTAAAGGTGTTGACTTTTACTCAAACAATAAAGAGTTGATTAATATTGTTGAAAATATGTTTGAAGTTGAAAAAGAACTTTTATTATCATTAATGGGGATAGAAACAAATTATGGAACTTATGTTGGTAAAATGGATATTATTTCATCATTAGCGACATTGAGTTACGATAAAAGAAGATCTGAGTTTTTTACTAAAGAACTCCTAATTTTACTTAAGTTAATAGATGAAAATCAAATAGATTATAAATCTTTATATGGTTCATGGGCAGGAGCATTTGGTTTTTTTCAATTTATGCCTTCAACTATTAAAAATCATGCTATTGATTTTAATACTGACAATCACATAAATTTAAAAAATTCTCATGATGCTTACGCGTCTGCAGCAAACTATCTAAAAAAGATTGGTTGGAAAAAAAATTCCCCTTGCTTTTACCGAATAGATCTAAAAAAAAACACTCCAAAAAAATATTTAAATGTTTCTGCTAAAAAACTTCATAATAAAAAAAGATTAAGTTTTTTTAAGAAATATATAGAGAATTATGATGAATTAAGTTTTTTAAAATCTAACTATAATGTTGCAATAATTACTCCTGACAAAGATATTATCCCAGGGGCAGACACTTTAAACCCTGCTTATATTGTGTTTGACAATTATGAAATAATTCTTCAATGGAATAGATCTTTGAGATTTGCTTTAGCCGTTTGTACCTTAAAGGATAAATTTAAAAATGAACTATAAAATTTTACTTCTATTATTTTCCTTTTTTTTGATAGGTTGTGTTCAAGTCCCTAAACAATTAGATAAGACCGAAATAAAATTAGAAAAAAGATATACTAATAGTGGATTTGCTTTAATTTTTGACGAAGGTTTAGATAAAATAAAGAAATTAGATGATAGATCATTAATGATTTATCACAAATCACTAAAAAGAAAATCAACAGTCAAGATTACAAATCCAAAAAATGGCAAGTCTTTGATTGCGGAAGTGAAATCTAATAATCAAAAATTTTCAGATTTTTATAATTCTGTTATATCTAAAAGAATAGCTGAAGATTTGGATCTTGATTTTAATGAGCCATTACTGGAAATAACATTAGTCTCAAGAAATTCTGCTTTTATTGCAAAAAAAAGTAAAACATTCGAAGAAGAAAAAAAAGTTGCTGAAAAAGCACCAGTTGATGGTATTCAAATAAAAGATCTAAATTCAGCACCTAAAAAGAAAAAAAAAGATACAAAACTTAAATTTTCTTATTCAATAAAACTAGCTGACTTTTATTATAAAAGATCAGCAAAGACAATGATTTCACGAATTAAAAATGAAACAAATATAAAAAATTCTAGAATACAACAACTTTCTAAAACAAAATTTAGAGTACTAATAGGTCCCTTTAATGATATAAAAAGCCTAAAAGAGTCCTATGAAAAACTTAAGCCAATGAATTTTGAAAATTTAGAAATATTAAATAATGTTTAAGAAGATTTTTACAATTAATTTAGTCATATTATTTTTTTCAAGTTACTTGAATGCAAATATACAAATAAAGGCTAGAACAGCAATTTTGCAAGATTTTCTATCTGGAAAAATTCTTTATGAAAAAGATCCTGATAGATCAATTTATCCAGCATCAATGACTAAAATTATGACATCTATAATTGCATTTGATTTAATTAAGTCTGGTGATTTAAGTTTAGAAGACAAATTTATAATATCAGAAAAAGCATGGAGATTATCTACTGCTGGATACTCTTCAATGTTTATAATGGTTGGTGATGAAGTTACTGTAGAGAATTTACTTAGAGGGATTATTGTTGCTTCTGGGAACGATGCTTGCATTGCTTTAGCAGAAGGTATTGCGGGAACCGAAGAGGAATTCGCAATTCTGATGACGATGAAAGCCAAAGAAATAGGTATGGAAAATACAAATTTTACTAATTCATCAGGAATTAATGATCCAGACAACTACTCAACTGTTAGGGATATTCTTATAATGTCTAATTATCTTATCAAAGAACACCCTGAATATTATAAACTGTTTAGTGAAACAGAGTTTACTTGGGATAGGACAGGTGGTGACCCCATAACTCAGGGAAATCGTAATCCACTTCTTTATAAAAACCTTGGAGCGGATGGAATCAAAACTGGGTATTTAGCGGTTGAAAAATATTCTTTAGCCTCATCATTAAAAAAAAATGGGCGAAGATTGATTGCCGTTGGGAGTGGATTTGAAACTAAAAACAGTAGATCTAGGGAGAGTACAAAGTTGTTAACTTATGGTATTACAAATTTTGATCTTATCGAAATAGCTAAAGCAAAAAAACCTTTAGACAAAATTGATGTATGGTTGGGAAAAGAAAAAAAGGTAAATGTATATGTAAACGAGGACATATATAAAACTATAAAAAAAGCACAAAAAAGATTACTAAAAGTATCAATTAATTATAAAGGGCCAGTTGAAGCGCCAATTAAAAAAAATCAAATAATTGGAAAATTAAATATTTCTTATAATAAAAATATAATTGGAGAATATGATTTGCTAGCAGCTAATGATGTTAAAAAAGTTAATATGTTTTCAAGACTTATGAAGTCTATTAATTATCTGATTTGGGGTGATGTCTAATAAGCCTGTTATTGTTTTTGAAGGTATTGAATGTAGTGGAAAATCTCTTCATTTAAAAAATGTATGTAATTTTTTAAAAAAAAAAAAAATCCCATATATATGTTTAAGGGAACCTGGCGGTAGTAAAAATTCAGAGATAATTAGAAAATTAATTCTTAATAAAAAATCAAATTTTAATCGAAATACTGATTTATTTTTATATTCAGCATCAAGAAGCGAAAATATACAAAAATTAAAAAAATTTCATAAAAAAAAGATTATACTTATAGATAGATTTACTGACTCCACTATAGCTTATCAGCATTTTGGATTAGGTGTTGACTTAAATCTAATTAATAAAATTCATAGCGTGATTTTAAAAGATTTTAAAATTGATTTTACTTTTCTAAATATTGTAAATAGTAAAAACATGTTATCAAGATTAAGAAAAAGAGGTAAATTGAACAGATATGATAAATTTAGTAGTAAATTTTATCAAAAAGTACAAAAAGGTTACTTAAAAATTATAAGAAATAAAAAAAATAAATACTTAATAGTTAATTCAAATCTAGAATTAAAAAGAAATAAGGAAACTATAATTAGAAAGATTAATGAACTTATTAAATGAAATTAAATCCTTCAAATCAATTAGAATTATTTATTCACGGAAAAGAATTAAAAAAATTTATATCTTTATATAAAGAAGATAAACTTCCAAATAAGATTTTACTAAATGGCCGAAAGGGGATAGGTAAATGCACTTTGGCTTATCACTTAATCAATTCTATTCTTTCTGAAAATGAGGATTTTGCGTATAATTTTACAGACTTTAAGATTGATGACAGAAATAAATCTTTTAAATTAATTAAAAATGGCTCTAGTCCAAACTTTTCTTTAGTAGACGTTAAAATAGATAAAAAAGTTGTGAACGTAGATCAAATAAGGAGTCTGATAAAAAATTTAAATATGTCTTCCTTTAATGAAAAACCTAAATTTGTTTTAATTGATGATAGTGAATATTTGAACAAGAATAGCACAAATGCTCTATTAAAAGATATTGAAGAACCAAATATTGGTGTTTATTTTATACTCATTCAAAACCAAAAAAGATTATTAAATACATTAACCTCTAGATTTGTGAAATTTAACATCCATTTAAGCAATAATGAATCATTGTATACAATAAATAAGTTAATAAATAATAATATTCAAAATTTAGTTAATGATGAATTTATTAATTATTATTTTTCACCGGGTAATATTTATAAAATGATAAATTTTTGCAGCGACAACAGTATAGATCTTAAAGATATAAAGCTTAAGGAATTTATTAATATTTTGATAAATAATAATCATTTTAAGAAAGACTCAAATCTTAAATATCTTTTCTATGAAATCTTGGAAAATTTATTAAAACAAGAGACAAAATCATTGGATTTAGATCATTATAATTACTTTATTAAAAAAATAGATATGATTAATAAATATAATCTTGATGAGGAATCACTATTTATTGAATTAAGCGATAAAATATTAAATGGGTAAAACATTTTATATAACTACTCCAATTTATTACCCTTCGGCAAAGCCTCATATGGGGCATGCCTACTCAAGTATAATAGCGGATTTTTTTGCTAGATTTAAAAGAATTGATGGTTATGAAGTGTTCTTTCTTACTGGTACTGATGAACACGGTTTAAAAATTCAGAGAGCTGCTGAAAAAAAAAAAGTGGATCCATTAAAATTTTGTGATGAAATAAGCCAAACATTTAAAGATCTATCTAAGACATTAAATTTAACAAATAATGATTTTATACGAACAACAGAAATACGTCACAAAAAATCTGTTCAATATTTATGGGATGATTTATTAAAAAATGATGATATTTATTTATCAAAATATTCAGGATGGTATTCTGTATCGGATGAAGCCTTTTACGACGAGAACGAAATTGAAGAAATAGATAATAAAAAAATTGCCATTTCTTCAAAATCACCTGTTGAATGGGTTGATGAGGAATCATATTTTTTTAGATTATCTAAATGGGAAAAGCCACTTTTAGATTTTTATGAAAAAAATCCAAATTTTATTTTGCCTGCCTCAAGAAAAAATGAGGTAATTAGTTTTGTAAAAAGTGGACTAAAAGATTTATCGGTTAGTAGAAAAAGCTTCTCCTGGGGCATAAAAGTTCCAAATGACGAAAAGCACGTTATATATGTATGGTTGGATGCTTTAACAAATTATATTAGTGCATTAAATTATCCTGACAAAAATAATGACCTATATAAAAAATTCTGGCCTGCCTCAATTCATTTAATTGGAAAAGACATATTAAGATTTCATGCGATATATTGGCCTGCTTTTCTTTTAGCTGCAAAAATAGATCCTCCAAAAAAAGTATATGGGCACGGATGGATACTCTCTAACGAAGAGAAAATGTCTAAATCAAAAGGTAATATCCTAGATCCACTAGAAATTATAAAACAATATGGACTTGATCCGTTGAGATATTATCTAATAAAAGAAGTTTCCTTTGGTAACGATGGAAATATTTCACAAGAAAAATTAGAGGATTGTATTAATAGTGATTTAGCAAATAACTATGGTAATTTGTGTCAACGTGTTTGTGCTTTTGCGATTAAAAATTGTAATAGTAAAATTCCTAAAGAGATCCAATTTCAAAATGATGATTTAATAATTTTAAATGAATACACTCAGAATTTAGATAAAATAAGATCTGAAATAGATAATCAAAATATTAATTACTATATTGATTATATTATTAACCGATTATTTGATGCGAATAAATATTTTAATGATCAAGAACCATGGAAAAAAAAAGACAATATAATAAGACTAAATACTATTGTTTATACCACTCTCGAAATTGTTAGAAAAATTACATATTTATTATATCCAATCATTCCTCAGTCATCATTAAAAGCTTTAGCTCTTTTCAATCTTAAGGAAAAGGATATTATTTTTGAGACAATCAGGGACAATGAGTTTCTAAAAAAAGGAGGTGATATAAATAGAATTGATATATTATTTAACAAAATAGGAAGAAAAAATGATTGATTCGCACTGCCATTTAGATCATGAGCCATTATATAGTGACTTGAACAATATTATTAAAAGATCAAAGGACATTGGTATTAAGAAATTATTGACCATTTCAACATCTGTGGAAAGTTTCTCAAGAGTAAAAGATATTGTAAAAAAAGATGACATAATATTTGGTACAATTGGTATACACCCTCATGAAGCAGACAAGAATGAAATAGATACAGAATTTATTATTAAAAATTTGAATTTGCATAAGAAAATTATTGGAGTAGGCGAGACAGGTCTTGATTTTTATTACGACAATTCGGATAGAAATAAACAAATAGAAAGTTTTAAACTTCACATAGAAGCTGCTTTAAAAGCTGACATACCGTTAATTATTCATTCAAGAGATGCTGAAGAAAAAACTTTTGAAATATTAAATAATTATAAAGATAAAAAACTCAAAATTTTAATGCACTGTTTTACTGGCTCACAATATTTTGCAGAACAACTTTTGAAGTTAGATGCTTATTTTTCAGCTAGTGGCATTATCACTTTTAAAAAATCAATCGAATTACAAAATACATTCAAATTTCTTCCATTAAATAGAATTCTAATTGAAACTGATAGCCCTTTTTTAGCACCAGTTCCTAATCGGGGGAAAAAAAATGAACCAGCGTTTATAGACTTTACAGCCGCAAAACTTGCAGAAATTAAAGGTATTTCTAAACCAGAGCTTATCAAAATTACCACAGACAACTTTGATAATCTTTTTTTTAAATAAATATGAAATTTATAATACTAGGTTGTGGAAGTTCGATGGGTGTACCAAGAACAGACGGCTTTTTTGGAAATTGTGATCCAAAAAATAAGAAAAATTATAGAACAAGGTGTTCAGCTTTGTTAAAAACCTCTGATCAAAATATCTTATTTGATACGTCACCAGATCTACGTCAACAATTATTGAGACATAAAATAAAGAAAATAAATAAAGTTTTTTATTCACATATGCATGGTGATCAAACACATGGAATTAATGATTTAAGACCATTTTATATAAGTAGTAAAAATCAAGTTGATGTTTATGCTGATAATTTTACAGCAGACTACTTAAAAAAAAGTTTTTCATATATTTTTGAAAGTTTTTCTAAAGAGTATCCTGCTACATTGAAACTTCATAGATTAAGAAAAATATTCAATATATCAAACACCAAAAAAAATGTTACAATTAGATCAATTAAAGTAAAACATGGTAGAGTAAAATCTAATTGTTTTATAATCGATAAGAAGCTTGCTTATATAAGTGATGTAAGTAAAATATACACTAAAGATTTTAGATATTTTAAAAATTTAAAATTTTTAGTAATTGATTGCTTATGGTATGATTATCATCCATCACATTTTAATTTAGAGACTTCTCTTTCTATGATTAGAAAATTTAAACCTAAAAAAGCTATTTTAACAAATTTATCACCAGTTTTAGATTATAAGGATCTAAGACGACTTGTGCCAAAAAATACAATACCTGCATTTGATGGACTTACTTTAAACTTATAAGATACTATTTATTTTATTAATTATTTTACTTGATAGTGGTTTAGTAAATGAACTAAAAGTTTCTTCTATTTTACCTTCTTTATTGATTAAAATTTTATGAAAGTTCCATTTTGGTACAGCGGAGTTGCCGTGATTAGCTTTAGCCCATTTAAACAGCTCATGAGCATTTTTTCCCTTTACTTCAGTAATAGCGGTCAGTGGAAAAGTTATATTAAAATTTACTTCACAAAATTCTTTAACTTCAGAATTTTTTTTTTTTTCTTGATTGAATGAATTAGATGGAACTCCAAGAACAATTAATCCCTTTTTTTTATATTTAACCCAAAGATTTTGGAGGTTTTCATATTGTTTTGTAAAACCACAATAACTTGCTGTGTTTACAACTAGAACTACTTTATTTTTAAAATCATTAAAGTTAATAGTTTCCCCTGATATTCCTTCAATACTTATATCGTAAAAAATTTTCTCATAATTTGCTGATGCTGGGTTATTAAAAAAAAACATTATCATTCCTAAACATAAGATTATTTTTTTTTTCATTTGTTTGGTGTAAGTAATATTAAAAAGTATCCAAATAAAGTGGATAAAAGTGACCCAGTTAGCACACCTATTTTTACACCGTCCATATATTGCATGTTATCTACAAAGGCTAAATTTCCAACGAATAAACTCATCGTGAAACCAATACCTGTCAATACACCCACTCCATAAAAATTATACCAATTCGAATTGTTTGGCATTTGAGCTATTTTTGTTTTGATTGATATATAAGAGAATAGAAATACACCCAATTGTTTTCCAACAAATAATCCCAATACAATACCAAGTGGAACTTTTTCTAAAAGAGAGTTTAAAGACAAACCTTCAAGTGATACTCCAGCATTTGCGAATGCAAATAAAGGCATAATACCAAAAGCTACATACGGACTTATGGCATGTTCAACTTTAACTAATAAAGAAAAATCTTTTTCTTTTTTTCTGTGTGGAATTGTCATAGCTAAAAGAACTCCAGCGATTGTTGCGTGAATTCCTGAATTGTGTGTGAAATCCCAAAGAAAAATACCTATAACTAAATATGGTAAAAATTTCTTAAAATTAAATTTGTTAATTACCAATAAGAGAATAAAGGCAAGTAACATCAATGATAAATATTTTATACTCAAATCGCCAGAGTAAAATAAAGCAATTATTACAATTGCACCTAAATCATCAATTATTGCTAGAGCTGTTAAAAAAACTTTTAAAGATAATGGGACTCTTTTTCCTAATAAAGATAGAACACCTAAAGAAAAAGCTATATCTGTTGCAGATGGGATTGCCCATCCATTAAGTGTTTCACTATCACCAAAATTTATAAAAATATAAAATAAAGCAGGAATAAGCATTCCACCAACTGCCGCAATTATTGGTAGTAACGCTTGTTTAATATTTGATAATTCTCCTTGTAAAAATTCTCTTTTTATTTCGAGAGTTACAAAAAAGAAAAATATTGCCATTAAAGCATCATTGATCCAGTGTAAAATACTTAATTCAATACCAAATTTATTTATACCTACAAAAATGTATTTATCTAAAGTAGAAAAATAGAGTTGAGATAAATTTGAGTTACTTATAATTAAAGCTATAACAGCTGCAAATAAAAGTACTAGTCCACTAGCTGCTTCTAACCTAAAAAACCATTTAAAAGGTTTTGAAATATAATTAATCATATTATTTAATTAAATCTTTTGTAAACAAAGACATATCTTTTAATGTTTCATATAGATTATATAAGAATAATTCAAGATTAGGAAAAACAGATGATAATTGTATTTGAAACGTATCTAATAGAATTATTAACGCAATAAAAGACAAAATAGAAACAATCATATAACCGAGTAAATTAGTTAAAGTTATTTTTGGACCTTGGTCGTACTTAACCAAAGCTTTATCAGTATTGCTTATAATCTTATTTGGTGGATCTTTTTTATCTATATCTACTTTTTTTTGGTTTTTTTCCTCATTTTCTATTTCATTATTTGAAAAGATTTCAGTTTTTAATTCTAAATTCTTCTTTTCATTTTTAAAAAACCAAACGTGACCGCATGACCCACATTGTAAATTACGACCTTCTATTGGGATTAAGTTTTCGTCGATTTGGAAATTTTTTTTTTTGCAAGGGCAAGATATTATCATGTGTCTGTATATAACAGATTTTTATTAAAATTCTTTAAATTTGCTTGCTTTATCCCTTTGAAAAAAACTGATAACTACTGTATTAGTACATCATTCGGAGTGTAGCGCAGCCTGGTAGCGCATCTGGTTTGGGACCAGAGGGTCGCAGGTTCGAATCCTGCCACTCCGACCATCATGTTATGAGAAAAGCAAAAATATATTTACCAAACAAAAGCGCAATGCAATCTGGGCTTGGAAAATCAGATAAATGGATATTAGAATTTGAGACAAAAAATCCAACTCAAAATCCTTTAATGGGTTGGGAAAGTTCTAACGATACTTTGAGTGAATTAAGATTAGAATTTTCATCTAAAGATAAAGCTGTTAGTTATGCAAAAAAGAAAAAAATTGATTATGAAATTATTGAGCCAAAAAAAAGGAAAATTGTAAAAAAATCTTATGCTAACAATTTCTTAAAATAAATGTTTAAATTTTTTACACAAAAGAAATGGTTTTCATGGAGTATAGGGGGCACTATATTAATTCTATTAGCTACATGGTATCAGGTGCAACTAGACGTTAGAATTAATGAATGGTTTGGAGAATTTTATGATACTTTACAAAAAGCTTTAACAGAACCAAATTCTGTTTCTGAAAAAGAATTTATCGCTTATCTTTTCACGTTCGCAAAAATAGCGGCTGTTTATATTCTTGTTGTTATTTTTAGTGACTATTTCACTAGTCATTGGACTTTCAGGTGGAGAACAGCTATGGCAGATTTTTATCATGACAAATGGAATGAGGCGTCATCTATAGAGGGAGCATCTCAAAGAGTTCAAGAAGATACTCTTAAATTTGCAAGAATTATGGAAGGTCTTGGAGCAGAATTGTTAAGAAGCTTAATGACCTTAATAGCTTTTACACCAATTTTATGGGGCTTATCTAAAAGCATAACCGTTTTACCTTGGATCGGAGAAGTCGATCATGCTTTAGTTTGGGTTGCAATACTTTCAGCTTTAGGTGGAACTATTCTATTAGCAAGTGTTGGAATAAAACTTCCGGGTATTGAATATGATATCCAAAAAGAAGAGGCAGCATACAGAAAAGAATTAGTTTTAGGTGAGGATTTTAAAGAAAGTGCAAAACCTGAAAAAATAACTGATCTTTATGGAGGTGTAAGAAAAATTCATTATAAAATGTATTTTCACTATTTATATTTTAATGCAGTCAAATGGAGCTATTTACAAGGTATGGTTATAGTTCCTTATTTAGCTTTGGCGCCCACAATTGTTACTGGCGCTATAACACTAGGTTTTGTTCAACAGATAATCAGAGCTTTTGGAAGAGTGGAAACATCGCTACAATATTTGGTAAGAAGTTGGCCGATCATTGTTGAGTTAATTTCTGTTTGGAAAAGATTAAGAGAATTCGAAGCTAAATTAGAAAAAAACACTTCATTAGAGACTGTTAATTAATGGTTTTAGATAAAAAATTTGAAAATCTATTTCTTAATGTCACAAGTCGTGCCGCTTTAGCAGCAGCCTTTTTAATTGGAAAAAAAGATAAGATTGCAGCAGATAAAGCTGCTGTTGATGCTATGAGAAAAGAATTAAACAAAATTAATATGAATGGTAAAATTGTAATTGGTGAGGGTGAACTTGATGAAGCCCCTATGTTGTATATAGGTGAAAACGTTGGAACTAAAAGTGGACCTTTATTAGATATTGCTGTCGATCCACTTGAAGGTACTAACTTTGTAGCAAATAATTTACCTGGTGCACTATCAGTTATAGCTGTTGCAAATAAATCAAATCTATTTAATGCTCCAGAAACATACATGAATAAAATATCTGCTAATTGTTCTGAACCTAATGTTGTTGATTTAGACTACTCAATTAAAAAAAATATTTACAATTTAGCTGAATTTAAAAATCAAAAACCAGAAAGTTTAACTGCATGCATTTTGAACAGACCTAGGCACAAAAAAATTATAGATGAATTAAAGAATCTAAATGTTAAATTAAAATTGATCTCAGATGGAGATGTAGCAGGTGCACTTATGGTAATAGATAAAAAATATTCTGTAGATATTTTTCTTGGTATTGGGGGTGGTCCGGAGGGTGTTTTGGCTGCTGCAGCTCTTGATGCGTATAATTGTCATTTTCAGGGTAGATTTATATTTGATACAGATAAAGATAAACTTCGTGCTAATAAAATGGGTATAACGGATCTCAAAAAAAAATACGAGTTAAATGAGATAGTTTCTGGTGATTCTATTTTTTGTGCAACTGGAATAACATCTGGAGATATGGTGTCAGGAATTGAAATAAAAGAGAATAAATTTCTATCTGAAACCCTAATAACTCATAAATCTTCAGGCTTAAAAAAAATATTTAAAACAGAACAAATTATTTGATGATCATATATTTTAAAGACTTGATAAATAACTTTTTATACAATAAAAAACAGCATTTTGGTCCCTTCGTCTATCGGTTAGGACACGTGGTTTTCATCCTCGAAAGAGGGGTTCGATTCCCCTAGGGACCGCCATTATTACCATCAATAAATTAATGATATATTATGTGTATCTTATTAAAACAATAAAAGGATTTAAAAATAAGTCTTATGTTGGATTTACAAATAATATAAAAAGTAGACTATTAAAACATAATACTAATAAAGGAGCAAAAGCAACAAGAGGGTATAAATGGGAACTTGTTTATAAAAAAAGTTTTTTCAATAAATCTAAAGCTCTTTCTTATGAGTACGAATTAAAAAAAGATAGGTTGAAAAGATTTAAACTGTTAAATGTCTACAATAAAAAAAAATATTAAAATAGCTACAATATTGCCTTACAAAGAAAATTATACTTATGCTAAGGCTTCAGCAGCATCTTTATGGGTTTCTGAATTTTATAAAAAATCAAAATACAATAAAACCAATCACATATATGGTCATACCAAGAGTAAAGATTATTTAACAAAAAACTATTTTAATATTGAATTAAGTAATATTAAATCAAAATTTAGAAGCGCTACTAAAGAATATATAAACAAACTAACTAAAAAATTTAAACATCAAAAATATGACTTAATTGAGATCCATAATAGACCTATAATATTAGAAGAATTAATTAAAAAAATTAAGAGTAGATACATAATGTATTTTCATAATGATCCATTATCGATGAATGGATCAAAAACAATTAGTCAAAGATTGAATATAATTTCTAATGTTGAAAAGGTTATATTCGTAAGTGAATGGACTCAAAAAAGATTTTTTATCGATATAGATGATAAATTAAAAACTAAAACTGAAGTAGTTTATCCAAGTGTAACGATCAAAAAAAGATTATCCAAAAAAAAAAAATTTATTACTTTTATCGGAAAATTAAACAGATCTAAAGGGTATGATCTTTTTGCAAAAGCAATAGTAAGAATACTTGACGAATTTCCAGATTGGAAAGCATATTCACTTGGTGATGAAGAAAGAAGAGAAATTTATGTAAACCATAAAAATCACTACGAACTAGGATTTCTCAAACATAAAAATGTCATAAATCTTTTAGATAAAACATCAATTTCAGTAGCGCCTTCTAGATGGGAAGAACCATTTGGTAGAACAGCTCTAGAGGCTTCGTCAAGGGGTTGTGTAACTTTAATATCAAATAAAGGAGGATTACCAGAAACTACAAATCAAGCAATAATACTAAAAAATCTTAATGAGGATACTCTATATAAACAAATACGTCACATAATTAAGAATAATAAAAAAAGAAAACAAATTCAAAAAGATTCATTAAAAAATGTTCAACATATTATTTCATCAAACACTAAAATTATCGACAGGTTACGATTAGAAAGTCTTCCATATAGTAATTTTAATTTTATCAAAAAAAAAATAAAAATATTAAATATATATAATCAAGGTCAAAAACTAAACCATAGGCTTTATAACATTTCAATAGGTAAAAAATTTTCCAATGGATTTATTAGAAATGGTCATGATGTTTTAGAAATAAGTGACAGAGATTATGTTAGAAACAATAGATCTTTAAATTTCCTTTCTAAAAAAAATACTTTTCAAAAATATCTATTAGAAACATTTAAAAATTATAATCCAGATTTAGTTTTCTTTGGACATACAAGAAATATTGATCAAGAAACAATAGATGATTTTAAAAATATTAATAGAAACCTAATTGTTTCTCAATGGAATGAGGATCCAATAATGCCAAGCTTAAAGTATTCTAAAGATAATATCTTAAATATTAAAAGATACTCTGATCTTGTTGATCATACATTTATAACTACTCATCCAGATGAATTAAAAAAGCAGGATAAAAAAATTAAGAATGTACATTTTTTTTTCGTACCAGTAGATAAGAATATTGAATTTTTTGATGTTTATAAACTAAATCCACAAAAAGACCTTTTTTATGCAATGAGCCATGGGGTCAACAGGGCTGTTTTAAAAGAGGGTACAGAAGATGATAGAATTCTTTTTTTAAATAAATTAGTAAAAAACATTCCAAATATTAGATATGACTTTTATGGTTTCGCTAACAAACAACCTATTTGGGGAAATAATTTCTTTAGAACACTTATTAATTCTAAAATGGCTCTTAATTTAAGTAGAGGTAAACCAACAAAGTATTATTCTAGTAATAGAATAGCATCCATTATGGGAAATGGTCTTTTAACTTTTATCGATAACAAAGTTAAGATGAGTCATTTTTTTTCAAATAAAGAAATAGTTTTTTATAATAATATAAACGATTTATCTGATAAAATTAAATTTTATGCCAAAAATGATAAACCAAGAATTGAAATTGCAAAAAATGGAAAAAAAAAATACTTTAAACTTTTTAACGAAAAAAGAATTTCCAAATACATAATAGATATATCATTAGGTAAAAAATATGATTTATTTTAACTTTTTTTGATCTTATGAAAAAAAAGATTATAGCTAAAATATCAGAAGGACTTGGTAATCAACTTTTTATGTATGCTAATTCTTATTCTTTATGTAAAAAAAATAATTTTGATCATTATATAGATACACTAAGCGGTTATTATCAAAAAAAACACATATATAATTTTGTTTTAGATAGATTTTCCATATCTGCATTAAAAGCCTCTAAAGAATTTTCTTTTGAAAATCCTTATAAAAACTTATTAAAAAAAATTTTAATTTTTATTGATAAGTTTAGCAAAAATAAAAAGTTCTATTTTGAAAAGAAAGATTCTAACAAAGTTTCAGAATATTCACCTTTAAATTTGGATAAAGCTTACAATCATTTTTTTATTGATGGAAATTTTGAGTCTGAAAAATACTTTATTGATTATCGAAATGATTTATTAAATGAATTTGATATTAAAAATAAAGATCAATTTTCTGATAATAAATACCTAGATATTATCAAAAAACATAACGTAGTTTCAATTTGTGTTAGACAAAATAGATTTTCTGAAAGGGTTAATAACAAGTTTTCTTCAGAAAATTTAAACAAATCCCTTTTATTTGTAAAGGAAACTATAAATTATATAAATAAAGCAATAGAATATTTTAATAAAAGAATAGACAATCCTAAATACTTAATTTGGAGTAATGATTTTGATAATCTTGATAAATACTTTGATACTAAGAAATTTATTTTTGTAATGAATAATGAAGATAAAGTTTTAACTGATTTTTTTCTACTTACACAATGTCGATATTTTATCGTTGGTCCATCAACATTTCATTGGTGGGGAGCTTGGCTTTCAAACTTTGACGATAAAATATGTGTTCGACCCAATAATTTAAATCCTTCAAATAATAAAGATTTCTGGCCAGAAAAATGGACGATTATTTAGATTTTTAATTTGTTTAAAGCATTATTTTTAAAGATATTTGCTTCTTTTATGTATCTTCTAACCATTTGTATTGTTTTGTGGCCAGTCATTGCCATAATACTACGTTCATCCGCACCAGATTCTGCTGCAACTGTTGCAAAACCAGATCTTAAACTATGACCTGCAAAATTTTTATTTTCAATTCCCGCTAGATTTAAATATTCTTTCATTAATAAAACTACTGATTGGTCGGTTAATCTTTTTTCTGTTAAAGATGATCCCTTAGAAAA
>CACMKP010000004.1 GCA_902614355.1 uncultured Pelagibacteraceae bacterium | reverse complement strand
AGAAACATCCCTAAAATTATATAAAAAATCATTAGAACAAAAATTAATACATAAGGAGATAAATCCATATTTTGAATCCACTCAGCCAAGTTTCTAGGTAAACCTGTAAAACCCATTGCTAAAGATAGGAAAGTTGAGCCTGCTAAGATAAATGCAATCATACAAGAAGTTTTTGTTGCACCTAATAAGGATGTTTTAAATGTTTCCAAAGTTAAACTTTTTTGAAAATATGATAAAATTAAAGCTCCAACGACTCCTAGAGATGCTGCCTCAGTAGCTGTAGCTATACCAGTATATATTGAACCTATAACAGCTGAAATTAAAATTATAACAGGTAAAAGTTGTTTAGATCTTTTTATCTTTTCAAAAATTGAATATTCTTCCACAATTTTGGGCATTTGTTTTTTGTTAATCAAAGACCAAAAAATAACATATGACATAAAAATTAATGCAATCATTATCCCAGGTAAAATTCCAGCAATAAATAATTTTGCAATAGACTCTTGAACTGCTACTCCATAAATAATCAAAATTATTGACGGAGGTATCAATAAACCTAGTGTTCCAGAACCAGCAAGACTACCAAGTAAAATTTTCTCAGGATAATTTCTTTTTCTCAACTCGGGTATAGACATCTTCCCTACAGTTGCAACTGTGGCTGCAGAGGAACCTGAAATAGCAGCAAATAAAGCACAACCGACTACATTTACGTGAATTAAACCTCCGGGTAATTTTTGCATCCACGGAGATAAACCTTTAAACAAATTCTCAGAAAGTCTTGTTCTAAATAAAATTTCTCCCATCCAGACAAACAAAGGTAATGCTGTAAGTGTCCATGATGATGAAGTACCCCATATTGTTGTTGCCATTGCATCTCCAACTGGCCTTGATGTAAATAACATCATACCTATTGCAGATACTCCAATCATGCTTAAGGCTACCCAAATACCAGAACCAAGAAAAAACAATAAAACACTAATAAAAAATATTGTTAAGAGGATTTCAGCCATTTAACTTTTTTTAAATATCAAAATAAGTTGATGAAAAACACAGATAAAGAAAATAGAAGAACCAAGGGCTACACTCGATTGAGGTATCCAAATTAAAATCTCATCTGCACCCTCGCTTCTTTCTTGAAATTTATAAGAAATAATTAACATCTTAATAAAATAAAATGCTAAGTAACCTGAAAAAAAAGTTGCTACACTTAGACACCAGATTTCAATAAATTTTCTTTTTGACCCTGATAATTTTTCTAGAAAAAGAGTAATTCTTATGTGACCATTTTCAACAAATGTATAAGCTAATGCAAAAAAAGATGCTGCAGCCATACAATAACCAGAGTATTCTGCAAGGCCTCTAATATAAAAACCAAATATTCTTGATGAGATACCTGTTAATATAAAAACTGCAACTAAAATTAAAAATATTGCAGCGATATAACCTGAAAATTTATAAAGTTTGTTAAGATTCTTATTTAAAGATTCTAGCATAAAATTTAAGGCCACTAATTATTATAAGTGGCCTTAATTTAATATACAATTATTTATAACTAGATAAGACAGCTGCTCCTCTTGAACCAGCTTTTTGAGACCATTCCTTTGCCATCGTCTCACCTACTTTTTCAAAATGAGCCTGTAAAGATGCGTTTACGGTACCTACTACCATACCAGCATTAGCTAAGGCTTTTTTATCACTAACATTTCCTTGTTTAGATAATTGCCAGCCTTTTCTTTCCGCTAAAGCTGCTTGTTTCATCACTATATCTTTTGTAGATTGATCAAGTTTATTCCAAGCATCTTTATTTACAATCACCATATTTTTTGGGAACCAAGCTGCTATATCATAAAAATATTTCACTCCATTTTCCCATATTTTAGAATTTTTTCCTGTAGTAGGGGAAGTGATCATACTTTCAACAGCACCTGTGGAAAATGCTTGGCTAATTTCAGCAGCTTCAATTTTTGTTGGCGCCATACCTGTTAGCTCAGCAATTCTAATCGTTGCAGAATTATATGCTCTGAACTTTAAACCCTTAAGGTCATTGACAGAGTTGATTTCCTTTTTGCTATATAAGCCTTGTGCAGGCCATGGCACAGCATAAAGAAATACTAAACCTTTTTCATCTAAGCCTTTGATGATCTCAGCTTTAGATGCTTTGTATAATTTCATTGCATCCGAGTAAGATGTTGCCAAGAATGGCTGTGAGTCTACTTCTAGTAAAGGGTCCTCTTTACCTAAAGCTGACATAAATCTTTCTCCAATTTGAGCTTGACCGGTTCTCACAGCTCTAAAGATTTCTCCACCTTTAAATAATGAGCCTCCTGGATGAGTAACTATTGTAAGTTTTCCACCAGTTTTTTCAGTCACATTTTTTGCAAATTCAGTTGCGTTTGCAGAATGAAAATTACCAGCACCATAAGCTAATGCCATATCCCATTTTTCTGCAAAAGAAGAATTAATTGACAAAATTGATGAAACTAAAATAATTGATAAGTATTTTATGAATTTCATTTATCCTCCATTTTTTTTAAAGGCATTTCATTATGTATTAAAATAATTATCAATAAAAAAATTATACTACTTTTAATTGAATAATTTAAAATATCTAATACTATGAGCTTACTTTGTTAGAAGAAGCACTCATATTAGTTCAGATTATTTTCATTGATATAATCTTGGCAGCAGATAATGCAATCATCATTGGATTGATTGCAGCTAATTTTGCGCCTAAAAATAGAAGACAAATTATTTTATGGGGTGTAGCTGGAGCATTAATTTTTAAAATTGTTTTTGCATTATTTGCCACCTATTTATTTGAATTTTATTTTATAAAAATCCTAGGTGGTTTACTCCTGATTTGGATTGTTAATGATTTAAGAAAAGATCTTTTTGAGATTAAAAAAGTTAAATCTCCAACTAAAAAATCAAAAGAGCCCTCATATATTCAAAGTGTATATAAAGTTTTATTTGCTGATATTACGATAAGTTTTGATAACGTAATTGGAGTTGTTGGGGCAGCAAAGGGTAATTTTGGTTTTATGATTTTTGGTCTTGTATTATCAGTTGTGCTTACAGGTGCTATGGCAACCTATCTTGCTAACTATATTCAAAAACATTTATGGATTGCCTATGTGGGTTTAGGGTTTATCTTACTTGTTGCTCTTCAACTAGTAATTGGTGGTCTAGTTGATCTAGATATATTGTCTATAAATGAAGAATTTAAAAAATATTTCTAATAAGAGTGTTTTTTTGTAGGATATTTTTTTTTTCTTACATCTGAGGCATATTTTTTAATACCATCATTAATATACTTTTTAACATTGGAAAATCTTTTGACAAATTTAATATTAGTATGATTTAATCCAATTAAATCATCAGTCACCAAAACTTGCCCATCACAATACACAGACGAACCAATGCCTATAGTTGGAATACTTATTTTTTTGGAAATGAGTTTTGCAATTTCGGTTTTTACACACTCTAAAACAATTGCAAATACTCCACTCTTTTGAAGTAGCATTGCATCACTTATTAAGTGCTTTATTTCTCTATTAGTTTTTCCCTTAGATTTAAATTTTTTTGTTGATTGGGGGAGCAAACCAATATGACCCATAACTGGGATTTTGTTTTTTATTAAAAACTGTATTTGTTTGATAACCCTTTTGCCACCTTCTAATTTTACTGCATCACATTTGGTCTCTTTTATAATTTTCTTGGCATTCCTTAATGCTAGAGACTTTGTGCTGTAAGTTTTGAAAGGCATATCAACAACCATTAAACTTTTTTTGATACCCAATCTAACACTCTTAGAGTGATTGATCATTTCTGTTAAAGTGACTTTTTTTGTTGAAGAATAATTATATAAAACAGAGCCTAAGGAGTCTCCAACTAAAACAATATCAACATATTTATCAACTTCTTCAGCGATATTTTTTGAATAAGCTGTAAGACATACAATTTTTGATTTATTTTTTTTATCGACAATGTTTTTAATTTTTTTCATTCAAGCTCAATTGTACTTGGCGGCTTAGATGTAACGTCATAAACTACCCTATTTATACCTCTTATACTATTTACAATTTTATTTGAAATCATTTGAATAAAAGGTTTTTTAAATTCATAAAAATCTGCTGTCATACCATCCTCAGAGGTTATAGCTCTCAATAGACACAAATATTCGTAAGTTCTGTTATCTCCCATAACACCTACAGTTTTAACGGGAAGTAAGGCAGCATAAGCTTGCCAAATTTTATCATAAAAACCATGTTCTTTTAAAGCAGTAATAAAATAATGATCAGCTTCCTTTAAAATTTTAATTTTTTCTTTTGTTATTTTTCCTGGCATTCTTATTGCTAAACCGGGTCCAGGAAAAGGATGTCTAGAGATAATTTCTTTATTTAAATTTAGATCTAAACCTAGTTTTCTCACTTCATCCTTAAATAAAAATCTTAAGGGCTCTACTAATTTCAGTTTCATTTTTTTTGGAAGGCCACCTACATTATGATGTGATTTAATTTTAGATGTTTGGCTGCCTGTAACAGATTTACTCTCAATTAAGTCTGGATAAAGAGTTCCTTGAGCTAAAAATCTTACGTTTTTAATTTTCTTGGCATATCTTTCAAAAATTTTTATAAAAAGATTTCCTATTATTTTTCTCTTTTTTTCTGGATCTGAAATATTTTTAAGTTTTCTCAAAAACTCTTTTTCAGCATTTACATAAATTAGATTAATTTTTAATCTCTTTTTGAACGTGTTAACTACTTGTTTTTCCTCATTTTTTCTTAAAAGACCTGTATTTACAAAAATACAGTATAGTTTTTTTCCTATTGCTTTGTTTATTAATTGCGCAACTACGCTGCTATCCACCCCTCCAGACAAAGCACATATTACTTTATTTTTGCCAACTTCATTTCTTATTTCTTTTATTAATTTATTTTTTTGGTTTTTTACTGACCAATTCTTTTTAATCTTACAAATTGAAAAAATGAAGTTTTTAATTATTATTTTACCATTTTCTGTGTGAGTTACCTCGGGATGAAATTGTACTCCATAAATTCTTTTTAGGCTGTTTTCCACGATTGCAAATTTTGAATTTTGACTAGATGCAATAACTCTGAAATTTTTTGGTAATCTGGAGACTTGATCAGCATGGCTCATCCAAACTTTCACATATTTTCTATTTTTAAAATAATCTTTTATTAACAGACTATTATTTTTTTTAATAATATTAGCTAAACCGAATTCCCTATGTTTTGATTGTTTTACTTTTCCACCTTTTATCTTAGATAAAATTTGATGGCCAAAGCAGATACCGAGTACTGGTATTTCATTTTCAATAATATTTTTATCAAATGAGTATTTCTTAATATCATAAACGTTTAGAGGTCCACCTGATAAAATTATTCCTTTAATCTTTTCGTTTATATCTTTATTCTTTATTTTTTTATGACTAATGATTTCTGAAAATACACCAAACTCTCTTATTCTTCTTGCGATCAATTGGGTAAACTGTGAACCAAAATCAATAATTAAAATTTTATTAAGACCTTTATCAAGAGTCATTTTTTGGCTCTAGATTACCAAGTGTCTCTAAAATTTTTTTATTCTCACTGCATAAACTTTTACAAACCTCAGAAAATGTTTTTGATAAATCTTTGACCTGGGAATAATTTGATTTTTCCAACCCTATTTTCATTAGCATTAAAATGGCTTCTTCATTATTTGGATCTATTAATAAAGTAGCATCTAAATTTTTCTCTTCTTTACCTTGGTCTTCTTTGACGTTGTAAATTTTAGCTAAATATAAATACGAATTTGAGTCTTTTGGATTAAAAACAATACTTCTTTCAAACATAAACTTCGCGTCATCGAATTTTTTATTTTCATAAAGAGCCAAACCTTTAGCAAAAAAATTCTCACTTGCAAATGAACTAACAAATATGTTTGTAAGAAAATATATAAATAAAGTTTTTTTAAAAATATTTTTCATTAGTATCTATTTTCGTCTTTAACAATATCGACATTATGTACCATACTTTCATAAAATCCAGCTTTTGTAATTTTTACAAATCGAGGTTTTTTCCTTAAGTATTTAATTTGTTTAGATCCAAGATACCCCATAGATGATCTTAAGCCACCTACTAATTTAAAGATAACCTTATTTACTTTCCCTTTATATTTAGCAAGACCCTCGACTCCCTCAGGAACATATTTAGAATTATCTTTTTGTTTAGATTGAAAGTATCTATCTGCAGACCCTTTATTCATCGCTCCAACAGATCCCATGCCTCTAAAGCTTTTAAATAACTTTCCATTTTTTTTAATAAGTTTGCCTGGTGTTTCATCAGTACCTGCAAACAAAGACCCAATCATGACTGCATCTGCTCCAGCAGCAAATGCTTTCGCCAAATCTCCAGAATACTTAATACCTCCGTCAGATATTATTTTAACTTTGCTCTTTTTAATAGCATTTCTAACATTTAGAATTGCAGTTAATTGAGGAACTCCAATGCCTGCAACCAATCTTGTAGTACAAATAGAGCCAGGTCCTATTCCTACTTTAATTATATCAACCCCTAATTTATTTAGGTATCTTGCTGCTTCTGCTGTTGCAATGTTTCCAGCACAAAGTGCAGTTTTTAAATTTTTTTCTTTTTTAATAAACTTAATCATCTCCGAAACTTTTTTTGTATGTCCGTGTGCAGTATCCACAACTATCATGTTTATGCCTTCTTTTAATATTGCTTTTGCCCTAGCAAGTTCATTCGACCCAACACCTACGGCAGCCCCAACTAATAATTTTTTTTTTTTAACTTTTTTTATTTCCTCAACTTGTTTTTTTATATTTAAATTACGATGGATAATGCCAATACCTCCTGCTTTAGCTATAGCAATTGCCATTTTGCTCTCAGTCACAGTATCCATTGCTGAAGTTAGTAACGGAATTTTTAGTTTAAGAAATTTAGTTAATATAATACTGGTATCAACTTCTGACGGAAGTATGTTGGAATATTTCGGAGCTAGCGTAACATCATCAAAGGTAAGAGCTTCTTTTATAGGATCCATAATCATTTATATATGATTCCTTAAAATATAAAAGTAGCTATCTAATTTTTTTACAAACTATAAAACTTTCTTTAGATTCTTTTCGACTTGATAAAGGTTTAAAAACCTTAACTTCTCTAAATATTTTCTTTCCAAGTGCGACAATTTCATTAAAGGTGCCACCCATAAAAATTTTTGAGATAAAATAACCCTTTGATGAAATTACTTTTCTTGAAAATTTCATTGCCTCTTTACATAATTCTCCAGTTTGAATTGAATCAAGATTCTTTACGCCAGTAGTATTTACAGCCATATCAGACATGACTACATCAAATTCTTTTGTTAAATTTTCTTTAATTTTTTCTTGAATATTGGGCTCTGTAAAATCACCTTTAATATGAATTCCATTATTTATTGGCGACATATCTTTTAAATCAATTGATATTATTTTACCATTTTTTATTGTTTTTGAGGCATATTGAGACCAGCTTCCGGGTGCTGCACCAATATCTAAAATAAACAATCCGTTCTTGAAGATCTTAAATTTTTTGTCTATTTCAATTAATTTATATGCTGACCGCGCTCTATAACCGTCGACTTTTGACTGGCGTACATAAATATCTCTCTTTTGTCTATTGATCCAGTTTTTAGAAATTTTATTTTTTTTCAATTAATTATTATACCTTAAGCTTTTAATAACTTTATTATCACTTAGTGTTTCAATCTCTATTTCAACACTTTTATTTATCCTCATGTCCTTACCATCTTTCCAAATACCAGCTGCAAGGTGCATTATACCTATTTTATAATTGGGCAAGTATGGTTCAACGAAAGTATTATTAATTTCATCATATTTTGGCAGTAGATTGCTAGCAATCCAATTACAATTAAGTGGTAAAAATTCTGTGGCTAAATCATCAATATATACTGACATATTAATTGCTAATCCCTCAGAGCCAAAAATATTTCCTGCTTTTAAGGTTTGTTTAAGATTGTTTTGCCAACTTTCCCAACCTGAAGAATTTTTTTCCAAAGAAAAAACACCAATGTTTATATGCGGTGCAAAGGCTAATTTTCTCGCTTTATCATATGGTATTTTAGATTTCACTGCATGTTTGAAATTTTGTGATTTAATAATAGCTAATTTTCCAAATAGCCAATTAACTTTTGACATTATTTTGTATCCAGGGCCAAGGGTCTGTGTGATACCTAATTTACCATTGTTACAAGCTTTAAAATATAATTCTACACACTCCCAATCATTTACCCAAGCATCACAATCAATCCATAAATATTTATTATAGTTTGGGAAGTACTTCGGCAAAAAAGCCCTTGAGACTTGACTTTTTAACCATTCTTTACCTTTTACTTTAAACTCTGGAACTTCAATATCCCAATCTGCTTTTTTAATTTCATCTACTTTTTTTGACAATAAATCTTTTTGATCTTGTGTTAATCCTGCATCTAAAACACAAATAGCTATGTTTTCACTTTCTTTAAATTTTTTTATAGAGTTAATCAGCTCATCTAATAGAGGAAAATAATTAGCATCGGCTAATGAAACAATTACATTTTTTTTCATTAAAGTATATCTTCAAGATCATCTTCATCTTGAATTCTGTCATTTTCATGTTGCTTTTTAATTTTTTGATAATGAAGGAAACTTATAGGCAACAATAATACATAAATGACAGCACTCAATGCAATTACATTAAATGTGTATATAAGTAACAAGCCAAAAAATAGAACAATGCCAAATAATAGAAATATAGTTGTTCTTCTTGGAATAACTATCTTTTTAAAAGAATAAGTTGGAAATTTACTTATCAATAGAAAAGAGGTTATTATAAAAAAGAACGGTGTGACTATGTCATAATTTAATTTGTATAATTCAAATCCGCTTAAACTTATAATTAAAGGTGTAAGCACTAAAATTCCCCCAGCTGGAGATGGCACACCCTCAAAAAAATTATCTCTCCACGAAGGCTCACTAACTGAATTAACATTAAATCGTGCGAGCCTTAAAGCAACACAAATTACATATATTAAACATAATAACCATCCAAATTTTCCAAGTGTATTTAGTTTCCAAAAAAACATGATAAACGCAGGTGCAACTCCAAAACTTATCATGTCTGTTAAAGAATCTAATTCTTTACCAACTTTTGATGTTCCCTTAATTAATCTAGCTATTCTTCCATCTAGCCCATCTATTAAAGCTGCGATAATAATTGCTACAATAGCTAATTCAAATCTACCATCTAAAGCAAACCTTATAGAAGTTAATCCAATGCAAACTCCTATTAAAGTTAACATGTTTGGCAAGATCACTCTTGCACTTTTTTTATCACTTACGATTTTAAATTTTTTTTTTTGCGGTTCCATTATTTTTTAGCTAGCAATGTTTCTCCAGCTATAGAAGTTTGACCAATTTGAACAAGGGGTTCATAATTTTCATAATACACATCTGCTCTACTTCCAAATCTTATCATTCCGATTCTATCACCTTGTTTTAAATCTTGATCCTTGTTTGACTCACAAACAATTCTCCTTGCAACTAATCCTGCTATTTGAACAACAACGACATCATTACCGTGAATATCTTTAATTTTGTAATAATTTCTCTCATTGTCTTCGCTTGCTTTATCTAAAGATGCATTTACAAATTTTCCTGGTTTATATAAAATTTCCTCAATTTTTCCACTACATGGAGTTCTATTTACATGACAATCAAAAACATTCATGAATATACTAATTTTTTTAAATTTTTTATTTTCTAAACCAAGTTCTTTTGGGCCATCTACCTCTTCAACCTTAATCACCTCTCCGTCTGCGGGACTTACAAGATAATTGTCATCATTAATAATAATTCTATCTGGATCTCTAAAAAAATAGTAAACCCAAATAGTTAGAACTAAACCAAGCAAACCTAGGAAGCTGCTAAAAATATAAAAAATTATTGTTATAATTCCTACAATAACTAGGAATTTATACCCTTCAGCGTGAATTTTTGGAAATATCTTGCTAAACATATTCATCTATTTGATAATTTTTCATTAATATGTATATAAAATTGCGAAATTCAATTATTAAGATAGTTAAATAAAGTGAGCAAAATAAAGGTAAAAAACCCAGTTGTAGAGTTAGATGGTGATGAAATGACCAGAATAATCTGGGAATTTATCAAAAATAAATTAATTCTTCCCTACATAGATTTGGGCATTGATTATTACGATCTCGGTATGAAAAGCAGAGACAATTCAGATGATCAAATAACTATTGATGCAGCAAATGCAATTAAGAAAGTTGGTGTAGGAATTAAGTGTGCAACAATCACTCCTGATGAAGCTCGCGTAGAAGAATTCAAATTAAAAAAAATGTGGAGATCTCCAAACGGTACCATTAGAAATATTATTGGAGGCACAGTTTTTAGGGAGCCAATTATTTGTTCAAATATTCCAAAACTTGTTCCATCTTGGACTGATCCTGTAATTATTGGAAGACACGCTTTTGGAGATCAATATCGAGCTACAGACTTTAAAGTACCAGGCAAAGGTAAAATGGAAGTAAAATGGACTTCTGAAGATGGCAAAGATGAAATCAAATATGAGGTATTTAATTTTACAGGGCCAGGAGTTGCTCTTTCAATGTATAATTTAGATAAATCGATTGAGGATTTTGCTAGATCTTGTTTCAGCTACGGATTGATAAAAAAATGGCCAGTATATTTATCAACTAAGAATACAATCCTAAAAAAGTATGATGGAAGATTTAAGGACATTTTTGAAGAAGTATTCAACAAAGAATTTAAGAAAAAATTTGATGACGCTAAAATTACATACGAACACAGATTAATTGATGACATGGTTGCATGTGCAATGAAATGGAGTGGTAAATATATCTGGGCATGTAAAAACTACGATGGCGATGTACAGTCTGATACTATGGCCCAGGGCTATGGTTCTTTAGGTCTAATGACTAGCACATTATTAACTCCAGATGGTAAAGTAATGGAGGCCGAAGCAGCTCATGGCACTGTCACTAGACATTATCGTATGCATCAACAAGGTAAAGAAACATCCACAAACCCTATTGCATCTATATTTGCGTGGACTAGAGGCTTAGCTCATCGGGGTAAATTAGATGGAAATGATAAACTTATAAATTTTGCTAATACTATCGAAAAAGTTTGTGTCGAATGTGTTGAAAATGGTTCGATGACTAAAGATCTTGCAATATTAATAGGACCATCAAGTAAGTATTTGACTACTAATCAGTTCTTGGATGTAATTGATAGTAATTTGAAAAAAAGATTAAATTAAAGACTTTATCTTTTCATAAGCTTCATCAATTTTACTATGATCCTGACCACCAGCTTGTGCGAAATCTTTTCTGCCACCTCCACCTTTGCCACCAATAGTCTCCGAACCTAATTTTGCAAATTGAACTGCATCATATTTATCAACTAATTTTTCTGTTATACCTACAGCTAATCCAACTTTATCCTCATTAGTAGCAAATACAATTATTATGCCATCACCTAATTCTTTTTTTCCATTATCAACAAGTTTTCTTAAATCTTTTGGTGGTAGATCAATAACTTTTTGAAATCTTACTTTTATATCTTTAATTTTTTGATCATTGATAATATTTTTTGTTTTATCTTTTAAGACTGAACTCACATTAAGTTGTTCTAATTGTCTTGTAAGATTTTTGATAAGTTCCTTAAGATCTTTACTTTCTATATTTGGTTTACCACCAAGTTTTATTATTTGAGATGATAATTCTTTAATTGTCTCCTCATCTTTCTGAATTGAAAGCGTTGATGCCTTTTCTTTATTCTTTATATATTCATCTAATTGTTTGTCTCTCAATGCTTCTACTCTTCTAACACCTGCTGCTATAGAGGACTGACTTACAGTTTTAAATTTTCCAATATCACCAGTGTTTTTAACGTGGGTTCCGCCGCATAATTCTGTTGAAAAATATGCTTCTTTTTCTTTGCCCATAGATACCACCCTTACTTCCTCACCATACTTTTCTCCAAAAAATGCTAGAGCACCTTTTTCAATAGCTGCTTTTGGTGTCATAATTCTAGTGGTTACTTCAGTATTATTTTTCACATATTCATTTACCAATTTATCAATTGTTTCTAGCTCTTCATTTGTAATTGGTTTCATATGACTAAAATCAAATCTCAAACGATCTGGTGCAACAAGTGAACCTTTTTGCATAACATGTTTTCCAAGTGTTCGTCTTAAAGACTCATGAAGAAGATGCGTTGCTGAATGATAAGCTTTTAGATTTGCTCTTCTTTCAATATCAATTTTTAATTCAACAGCATCACCCACTTTTATTGAGCCTGTTTTTAATGAACCATAATGAACAAATAAATTACCAAGTTTCTTCTGTGTATCCTCAACCTCAAAAATCGAGTTTCCTGAAACTATTGTGCCTTTGTCTCCAAGTTGTCCACCGGACTCACCATAAAAAGGAGTTTGATTAGTTATTATCATTCCTTCTTCACCAGTGGATAATGATTTTACTTCGCTATTATCCTTGATCAAATTTAATATAACTCCCTCTGATTGATTAGACTCGTAACCTAAAAATTCAGTTGGGCCAATTTTATCTTTGATTGAAAACCAAATTGCTTCTTCTGAGCTATCACCTGAGCCTTTCCAATTTTTTTTAGCAAGTTCTTTACTATTTTTCATTAGTTGATCAAATTTTTTATGATCAACTGTTAATGATTTATTTTTTAAAATATCTTCAGTCAAATCTAATGGGAAACCGTAAGTGTCATATAATTTGAACGCTACATCTCCTGGTAAGACTTTATCTATTTTTGAAATTTCATCGTTTAAAATTTTAATTCCTCTATCAAGTAAAACTAAAAATTTTTCCTCCTCCATTTTTAATGTTTCTTTTATTAACGACTCTGATCTTTCTAATTCAGGATAGTTTCCTGACATTTCGTTTTTTAGAGCCTCAAAAATTTTGAAAAAGATCGGCTCTTTGGATCCTAATAAATGAGAATGCCTCATCCCTCTTCTCATAATTCTTCTAAGAACATATCCACGACCTTCATTTGAGGGTAAAACACCTTCAGCTAAAAGAAATGAGCTTGCTCTTAAATGATCAGCAATTACTCTAAAACTCGATATATTTTTATCTTCTTGTTTGACTTTTGTAACTTCAGATATTGAACTTATTAATTTCTTAAAATGATCAGTTTGATAATTATCGTGTGTACCTTGTAAAAGAGCTGCAATTCTCTCTAATCCCATTCCTGTATCGACAGATGGTTTTGGTAAATCTATTCTTTTATCCTTTGAAACTTGCTCATATTGCATAAAGACTAAATTCCAAATTTCTATAAAACGATCACCATCTTGATCTTTAGTTCCTGGCAACCCTCCTTTTAAATGATCACCATGGTCGTAAAATATTTCTGAGCAAGGACCACATGGCCCAGTTTCACCCATCGACCAAAAATTATCTGACGTTGCAATTCTAATTATTTTATCATCATTAAAACCTGCAATTTTCTTCCAAAAATTAAAAGCCTCGTCATCCTCATGAAAAACAGTTACATAAAGCCTATTTTTATCAAGGCCAAAGTCTTTAGTTATCAAATTCCATGCTAGTTCTATTCCTCTTTCTTTGAAATAATCTCCAAAAGAAAAATTTCCTAGCATTTCAAAAAAAGTATGGTGTCTTGGGGTATAACCAACATTTTCTAAATCATTATGTTTACCACCTGCCCTTACGCATTTTTGAGAAGTGGTTGCTCTTTGATAATCTCTTTTCTCTAAACCAGTAAATACATTCTTAAATTGCACCATTCCAGAATTAGCAAACATTAGTGTTGGGTCATTATTTGGCACTAAATTACTAGACTCAACAATCTTATGATCATTTTTTTCAAAGTATTTTAAGAACGTGCTTCTTATTTCATTTAATGATTTGTCTGCCATATTTTTAAAATACAGCTTTTTTGTTTTATGTCTAGTTAGGGATGAAGGGGGAAAGGCGCTTATTATAAGCGCCTTTATAATTTAAAGATGACCTTTAATTCTAGTTCTTTTTGGTAGGAGTAGTCTCTTTTGCAGCCTCTTCATTTTCGGCTACTTTCTTCTCCTTTTCGATTTTTTCAGGACTTAATGGATTTCCCTCAATTTTCTTTGAAATCACACCAGCTTTTTCTCTAATTGCCATTTCTATTTCTGCAGCAACATTAGGGTTTTGTGCAAGATAAGTTTTTGCATTTTCTCTACCTTGACCTATCTTTTCACCCTTATAAGCATACCATGCTCCTGATTTTTCAATAATATCAGCTTTAGCACCTAGGTCGACTAACTCACCCATTTTACTAATTCCTTTGCCATACATTAAGTCAAACTCAACAACTTTAAATGGTGGTGCAACTTTATTCTTAACCACTTTCACTCTTGTAGTGTTACCAATAATTTCATCTTTATCTTTGATGGCACCAATTCTTCTAATATCCATTCTTACAGATGAATAAAATTTAAGTGCATTTCCACCTGATGTTGTTTCTGGACTTCCAAACATAACTCCAATTTTCATTCTAATTTGGTTAATAAAAATCATCATCGTGTTTGTGTTCGAAATTGAACCAGTTAATTTTCTTAAAGCCTGACTCATTAATCTTGATTGAAGACCAACATGATGATCACCCATCTCTCCTTCAATCTCAGCTTTTGGAGTTAAAGCTGCAACAGAGTCAATTACGATAACTGAAATAGAGCCTGATTTTACTAGCGTATCAGCAATTTCTAAAGCTTGCTCACCTGCATCTGGTTGGGAGATTAAAAGTTCCTCAGTATTTACACCTAATTTCTTTGCGTAAACTGGATCTAAAGCATGCTCTGCATCAACGAATGCACAAATTCCACCTGCTTTTTGAGCTTCAGCAACAACTTGTAATGCTAATGTTGTTTTTCCAGAAGACTCTGGTCCGTAAACTTCAATAATTCTGCCTTTAGGTAATCCACCTATTCCTAAAGCTAAATCTAAACTTAAAGATCCAGTAGATACCGACTCGATATCCATAGCTCTTTTTTCACCGAGCTTCATTACTGAACCTTTTCCAAAATTATCTGTGATTTGGCTGATTGCAGCTTCTAAAGCCTTATTTTTCTCTTTATTTTCCAATTCTTGATTTTTAGTAGATTTAACTACTTTTAAGTTATTTTTAGTCATTTTTTGCCTTTTTTTTTACGTTTTTTAACACTCGAATCATAAAATAAATGTACACATTTTGTTCTCATTAGCAAGATTTATTTATTTTAGCCTAAAAAGCCTCTTTTTATCTTAATTTTAGATAATCACTATTCAGTAAACCTATAGATTTGAGCAAATTAAATTGTGAAAGAATAAAGTTTCTCTCAGAATCGGCTAAAGAAATTTGAGCATTCAATAAAAGGGAATTTGATTGAATAACTTCCAAAGTCGTTCTGCCAGAAGAACCACTATTGTATTCTGCTGTGATACCCTCATTAGCAATTTCTGCTGCTCTTACTTGCAATTGAACAGAGTTAAGCAAACTTTTATTTGATTGAAAATTTGACCAGGCGCTTGCTACATTAGTTTGATTTTGTTTAATCTCACTGTCTAAAGTTAAACGTGATCTATTTTCTATATTCTTATTTTTATTTAAAGACGCGAGATTTTTTCCACCTGAATAAAATGGCCAAGTAACAGTTGCTTTTAAAGTTTCTTTATCTCTCTCATCGTAAGTAGCACTTAAGTCATCTGAGTAGGACTTTTCTAAAGATAATTTCGCAGTTGGCACTAATTCTGATTTTGCAATCGATGTATCTTTTTTCGATTGTTCATATTCCATTTCAGCAATAATTAAATCTGGATTGCTTTTTTTAGATTGTTCTATGGCTGAATTTAAACTTCCTGGTATTTGGTAACTAATTATTGAACTTTTATCTAATGACTGAGCATTACCCAAAGGTCCAATAATATTTTCATAATTCAACTTACTGGTTAAAAGATCACTTTGAGCCTGAATGAAACTAGCTTCTGCACCGGCCAATGATGACTCTGATTGTGAGACATCTGACAAACTAATTTGACCTCTTTCAAGTCTAATTCTATCAGTTTCAACTTGTCTACTTAGAAGCTCAACGTTAGCTCTATTAATATCTAATTTTTCATTCGCTGAAATTAATCCAGTATACGCTGCTACAGTTTTATATAAAATATCTTGCTCTTTTTTTAAAAGTTTTGCTTTGGCTAAATTGATACCAATTTTACTTTTTGACAAATCAGCGCCTCTTCCAAAATCAAATAATGTTTGAGTAACTGAAATAGATTTAGTTTCTGTATCTACATCAGTAATTGTGGCATTTGACCCATCTCTATTTGTTAATTTGTCAGTCTCATCTTGGCTCTTTGATCCCTCTAGAGTAATTGTTGGAAAATAGGAACTCATTGAGATTTTAAGTTCTTGTTCTGAAATACTTATATTTTCTCTTTCAGCATTTAATTCAGAATTATTTTTATAAGCTTTTTTTAGAGCTGCAGTAAATGTTTCAGCACTTAAATTAGAAATTATAAATAGATTACTAAGAATGATAATTAAAAATTTTTTCATTTGTTTCTATATAATGCAGATTTGATCTGATGGTTACTATTTAAATTGAATATAATTGATGCATATCTAGGCATATTCTTAAACATATTTTGCGTAATTCTTTGATACGTTTGCATAAAATTAATTACATCCCCTCTACTCATAATCTTTAAGTTTGATTTTACTTTACTTTTTACCCAAAGTTTTCTCTCTTGTTTTAATCTCCATTTTTGGAGCAAACTAAAATTTTTTGCTTTTAAATAAATTAAACAATTCAATTGGGAATATAATTTTTTATATTTTGATTTCAATTGGTCGTTAACATATTTTCTCCAGATCTGTTTTTGATCTTTAGCTTTTTCCATTGAATTGATCGTTTTCTTTAATGAGCTATTTTTTTCAGATTTCGCTCCAACACACCATCCCTCAAATATAATTACATCTGGTCTTTCTTTTAAATCATACCAGTATTTTTTATTAAATCTATCATCTATGGCTTTATTAAATAATGGTAGTTTTAGTCTTTTAAATTTATTGCTCTTTGCTTTTTTAAAGAAATTTAAAATCATATCAATATCATGCGTTCCAGGTACTCCTCTTGTTAAAAGCATGGAATGAACTCTTTTTGATAAATTTTTACGTTCTTTTCTTGTTTTATAAAAGTCATCTATTGAAATTCTAAAAACATTTAATTTAAAATATTTAGTTAAAATAATTCTGATTAGAGAACTAATTGTAGTTTTGCCTGTTCCTTGACCCCCTGCTAAACCCACAAAATAAGGTTTTTTCTTTTCGGCTTTTTTACTTATCCAAAAACATAATGGAATTAGGAAAAATTTAATCATTCTTTCTTTATTCTTGAATTTGTCAGCTTTTGTCTCTTGAGATCTAATAAACTTCAAACAATCTTTTTTTACCTTACCAAAGCATAAGTTGAATTGCTGCATGAAAATTATTTTTTATCTAAAGGATGATTTTGACCATCGTTTACTGGCACATCTTTCATGTCAAAAGTATTTATTTCATCAACACACCCGACATTAAAACCAGTCATTGCTGGATTAATTCTTGGATTATGATGAGTATAAATTCCACAATCAGAACAAAAATAATGTTTAGCAACTTTAGAATGAAACTGATAGAGTTTTAATTTATCTTCACCTTTTACAATTTTAAAATCTTCATTTTTTACCATCGACATAATTGCTCCTTTTCTTTTACAAATAGAACAATTACATTTTATTACTTTAGCTAAATCTCCATCTAAATTTATTTCTGCTTCAACAGCCCCACAGTGACAAATTAATTTTTTCATAATCCAAAAAACTGCGCAATATAACCTATTATAAATACGCAGAGTATAACTCCTCCCCAAACTACTATAAATCCTAGAATCCAAAATATCCATTTTGGCATTCCTAATTTTTTTAGTTTTTCCAATAATGCTAAAGGACCGGCAACTATTCCTGGCAAAGCAAATCTAAATAGAAGACCCAAAAGCCATATAAGAATAAATAATATAAATAACGCTCCTATGAAATCCATTTGCTGTTTAAAAAAAAATTTTATTTGATTGTTATCAAACTATCCTTGGTTGAAGTTATCCACAAGCATACAAAATATAGTTTTGATGTTCACGTTTTGATTCACTTTTGATTCAATTACGGACTCAAAATACAACCTCTTGCGTGCATTGTATAAATGGGCTATAAATTAGAACAAAACAAGAACATGAAACTAACTATTCCCTATTATCTGCATAAAGCTGGTGCTGGTTTCCCATCGCCTGCCACTGATTATATCGAAGAAGATATCGATCTAAACATGCATTTAATCAAAAACGTTCCAGCTACTTTTATTATCAGAGTACAGGGAAAATCCATGGTGGATGTTGGGATCAATGATGGAGACTTATTAGTTGTCGATAAAAGTTTAAAACCAAAAAATTTTTCAACAGTTATTGCAAATGTTCATGATGAGCTTGTGGTTAAAACTTTAGTTCAAGAAAGAGATAAAAAATTTCTATCATCTGGGTCTAAAGATTTTTCTAATAGAATTTTAATTAATGAAGAAGAAGATGTTTTTATCTGGGGGGTTGTGACTTATGTCATCCATTCAACGTACTAAAAAAATAGGTCTAGTTGATTGTAATTCTTTCTATGTTTCATGTGAAAGATTATTTAATCCAAAAATAAGAAAAAAACCTGTGGTTGTTTTATCTAATAATGATGGTTGTATCATTTCTAGATCCAATGAAGCAAAAGCGTTGGGGATCAAGATGGGTGAACCTTATTTTAAAGCAAAAGATATTATTGTTAAAAATAAAGTTGAAGTTTTTTCGTCAAATTATTCATTATATGGAGATTTATCTAGAAGAGTAATGAGAACTCTTAAAAGATTTAATACTGAAATAGAGGTATATTCAATCGACGAGGCATTCATAGATTTATCCAATTTTCCAGACTCAGAAGTTGAAAAAGTTGGAAGAGAAATTAGAGAAACAGTTCTACAGTGGACAGGTATTCCAACAAGTATCGGTATCGCTAAAACCAAAACATTGAGTAAAGTTGCAAATCATATCGCAAAGAAAAAACAATCAGGAGTAACGAGTTTGATTGGTATAGAAAATTTGGATCCAATCTTAGAAAAAGTTGAAATTAATGATGTATGGGGTGTTGGTAGACAACTTACAAAATTTTATCAAAAGAACGGCATCTATAATGCCAAACAACTTAAAAATAAGTCTAACACTTGGATTAAAAAATGTTCTAATGTTTTAAGCTCAAGAACTGCAATGGAACTTAGAGGAGTTCCTTGTATTGACTTAGAGACTACACAAACAAAAAGGAAAAGTTGTGTCGTTTCAAGATCATTCGGTAAAAGAATAGAAAGTTTTCAAGAATTAAAGGAAGCAGTTGCTAATTATTGCTTGAATGCTTCTGAGAAAATTAGATCAGAGTCTTTAGTTGCAAAAGCGATTACAGTATTTGTTAGAACTAGTCCTTTTCAAAGAGATTATGGTTATTACTCAAATTCAAAAACTGTCGACTTTCCAATTGCAACAAACAATAGTCTTGAGACTGTTAAAACTGCAATCACAATACTTGAGAGTATATTTAGGAACGGCTGTCGTTATCAAAAAGCAGGTGTTATGCTTACAGGATTACGAGATGATGATGGCAGAAAAAATTTATTCTCATCAGAAAAAGATGAAAAAATAAAAACTTTGATGCAATCAATTGATAATACTAATTATAGATATGGTAGATCAACCTTAAGTCTTGCGAGTGCTGGAGTTCATAAAAAATGGAATATGAGAAGACAATATTCTTCTAAAATAGATACCGCTGATTTTTATTGTTTGCCAACAATCAAAGCTATTTAATAAAATGGCAATTTGGTTCAACAACTGTCCATGATGAAGTGCCAAATTTTCTTTTTGAAATATTTTCAAAATTCAAAACTATTTTAGCTTGGTAACTGTTAAGATTACTGCTATGTGACGACCATTGCTGAAGTCTTTTGATATTTTCATGATCTGGAAACCGAGTTGCATAAGCATAAAGCCAGCCCCAATTACTCCCTTGTCTTCCATCAAGATCTTGCATTTTATAATTTTTTGCAGGTCCAGGTGCTTTCATTTCTTTGGCGTATTTAAAAACTATTTCGTTATTTTCAGTAAAATCGATGAAAAACTTAACAATATTATGAAAGTTTTTGCCTTTGTATTCATAGTCCCAAATATTATAGCCCTGGTTTTCCGCAATAATTGCAATGACTGTTAAAGCATTCATTGCTCTTGCTTGGTAAAACATTGCTCTACCACCTCTTCTAGTTTCAATAGGTAAACTCCCATCTTTTCTTTGATACCGAATAGTGGCTTCATAATTTTTAAAAGCTTTTTTAAAAAGCTTATTATCATTTAGCAGGACACCCAACTGCATATGACTTATTGCAGATGACAGTGCATGGTTATGAGCTCTTTTAGGAACGCCTCTTGCTTGAGTACCATCTTTGTAGGTCATGTCATACATAAGATGTTTGTTTTTCTTTACTATCTTTTTAAACCAATCTTTAATTATCTTATCCTCATTAGTTGGGATATCTATCACTTGTTTTGCAAAAGAATAACCAGCCATCATGGGTGAAGCCACCCATAAATTTACGGTTAGAGTATCATTCCAATGTCTACCCTCATGATCTGATGGACCGGTTCTTTTTGCTGCATCTGCTTTAGCCCATTCCAAAATAATCTTTTTTACATTTTCACACGCTTCAACACTACCCCCACCACATGGACGTTTAAAATTTTCAAATCTTTGTAACGCTCTATTAAACCTATTATCTAATCCATAACCTTTAGGAGCTTTAACTTCTGGAATAGGTGTAACTGGATTAGTCATGGGATTGGAATACATTTTCGTCATACATCTATTTGGATTTTTTGAAACTGGAAAAATAATTTCAGGATTATTTATTTTTGCTTTTTTCTTAATTTCTTTAAAATTCGAAAAAGACGGTGTACAAAATAACAAATAAACTAATGTTGCAGAAATTATCCTAAACATTATCCAGTATTTTTCATTGCTGCAGCAATTCCTGCTATTGAAGTCAACAAAGTATCATTCAAATATTCTTTATCTTTTTTATTTTTAATAGTCTTAATTTTTTTTATCGCGATAGGCTGAACTATGTTCAAAACCTCAGAATAAATATTTCTTACACCTATTGATGTTCTAAATTGTTTTCTTGCAGCAATTATTTCTTTAGGCGTAATTTTTTTATTTAGTTTTTTTATAACATTAAATTGAAATCTAAGTTTTTTTCCAACTCTCTTTAAACTTTCATCTGCTAAATGCTCTTCGTAAATTTTTGATATTTCAGGATCTGCTTTAGTAATCACCATGTCTAATATATCAAGCATTGAATTAAAAAATGGCCAATTTCTCTCCATATCAAATAAAGTTTTTCTAAATTGTTTTATGTATGAATATCTTAAGGCTTCTGCACTTCCAAGCCATGCAGGCAGCATAAGTCTAATTTGTGTCCAAGCAAACACCCAAGGGATTGCTCTTAAACTTTTAATAGTATCAATGTTTTTTCTTTTTGAGGGCCTTGAACCTATTGAAAGTTTACCAAGAGCTTTGTGAGGTGTAACAGTTTCAAAGTATTTTATAAAATCAGAACTTTGATTAATATTTTTTCTATAAGAATTTTTTGATATCTCTGACATTTTTTCAATTAACGATCTCCAACTAGCTTTTGGAACAGGTGATGGTTTTAAGGTGGCTTCTGTTACTGCACTTATGTAACTACATAAATTATATTTTGCTAAAGGTTCATAACCATATTTTTGTTGAATTACTTCACCTTGGTCGGTTATTCTTATTTTTCCTCTAACAGAGTTTGGAGGTTGTGATCTTAATGTTGATTGAATCGGGCCACCTCCTCGTCCAGGAGATCCACCTCTTCCGTGAAAAAAAGTTACATTAATATTATATTTTTTACTCAATTTAATTATTTCCTCTTGTGCTTTATACTGATGCCAACTTGCACAAATTTTGCCTGCGTCTTTACTTGAGTCTGAATAACCAATCATGACTTCCTGCTCATTTTTGATAACTTTTCTGTACCATGATTGAGAAAACAATTTCTTCATTATTTCTTTAGCATTAATTAAATCATCTAAAGTTTCAAATAATGGGACTACTCTTAACTTGTTTTCAATATTAGCCTCTTTTTGTAAAAATATTACAGATAACAAATCTGAAGCTGAATTAGTCATTGATATTACATAAGCTCCGAGACATTCACTAGGTTCATTGGCCAAAATTTTAAAGGTTGACCAAACTTCTTTATTTTCTCTATTTGAAAATTGAAATTTATTTAATTGATTTTTTTTAGAGAGTATTTGTTTCTTTAAAAATTCAATTTTTTCGTTTTCACTAAATTTTAAATAATTTTTTTTATATTTCTTTTTAACATATTCACTAATTACCTGACTGTGTCTTGAGGACTCTTGTCTTATATCTAATCTTGCAAGATTAATACCAAAACACTTTGCTCTTCGCATTAAGTCTAATAATTCGCCACTAGCAAGATTTTCATTTTGATTTTGTTCTAAAGATTCTCTTACAACTCTTAAAGGCTTTAATATCTCCTCTCGAGAACTCAATAAATTATTGTGATCTAAAGGTTTTTTATTAACAAGGTGTTGTTCTATCGATCTATGTGTGATCCTCATTTTATCTCTTAGAGGCCTTAAAAAAACCCTATAGGGCTCAAAAGATTTACCTACACTTTTAAGAATTTTTTTCGAACATTTTTCCATAGAATAAGATCTTATTATTTTGGTAAGTGCTTTCTCGTACAACTTTGCAGCCTCCCACCTTGATAGTAAAATTACTTTTCTAGTGACATCAGCTGTAACATTCGGATTACCATCGCGGTCTCCCCCCATCCAAGATCCAAATTCAATAGGATTAAAATTTTTCGGCAAACCTTTATTCATGTTCTGTACAAAAATTGAATTTAATCTTCTATAAACTTTTGGAATTGTATCCCACAAACTATCCTCAATTATTGCAAGTCCCCATCTTGCTTCATCGAATGGAGATGGTTTAATTCTTTTTAAATCATCCGTATTCCAAATAATAGTTAACTCATCAAAAAGTTTTTTCTCCAAAACTACTAATTTTGATGGAAAATTTTTAAGCAAATCTCTTTGTTCAAGAATTTCAATTATATTATGATATTTTTGAATAAGAGTTCTTCTCTTTACTTCGGTTGGGTGTGCAGTCAATACAATTCCAATTTTCAAGTTTTTGGCAGTATTGTATATTTTTGTTTCTGAAATTTTTTTATTTCTAAAGAGATCTTCAAATATTTCCTCTATAAATATGTTGTTGTTTGAAGTTTTCTTATTACTATTTTCATATTCATTTAGCTTTCTAGAAGCATCAATTAAATCAGCTAAATTTATAAAATTCATAAAATGTGTGAATGCTCTAGTTAATTTAAATGAATTTTTTGGGCTTAGTTTTTTAATTGCTTTAATTACTGTTTGATTAGTTCGATTATCTTTAGAATTTATTTTGTTAGCTTTTGATAATTTTCTAACTTTTTCAACTAATTCAAAAAACTTTTGACCTTCTTGTTCTTTGATAACTCTCCCTAAAATATTACCCAGATATTTGACATTTTCTCTGAAAAATTTAGTTGGTATTCGCTCGTAATAAAGATCTCTTTTTTTCATTTAATATTATCTATGCTCTCTATTTGGCTTAGAGAATTTTTAAATTCATCGATATTCTCTCTTAATGCTAAATTTGATACGGCATAAACTGCTATTAGTAGGAACATCAAAGGTAACGCCGTTATCACAGAGGCATTACTTTTAATTAATAATATATATAGGACTATAAATACAGCAGAACGTATTAAAAAAGTTTTTTTAAAAACACTGATGATAGACAATGAATGTTTTATCAGATTTAAAAAACTCATTTTAGATGGCCCAAAATATCTAGTTCCTCTGATCGATGGCACTTTTATGAAATTTTTTTCTACTTTAGATAAAGAGCCAGAAAAACTATTCCAAGTGGCTTTTTCATTAATCATATTTTCGACTGTCTTTTTGGGTAAACAAGTAAAGTTTCCAAATTTTATTGATTTGCCAGTGAAGGTTAAAGTTACCAACTTATGTAACTGATAACAAATTTTAAATAATAAGCTCTCTGATCTTTTTACTCTCTCTCCCACAACCGTAACACTATCTGTATCTTTAATTTGATCTAAAAAATTTTTTATTTCCTCTGGTCTGTCTTCACCGTCTCCATCCATTGGTATTGCATAGTCAAATTCATCTTTATCCAAAATATATTTTAGTCCAGTAGCTATACATCTTGCATGTCCTTGGTTTTTTTTCATGTTTAAAATCTTTATAGATTGAATATTATCAAAATTGATTTCCTCATTTGATCGATCATGGTTTGAGGCATCGTTAATAACAATAATAGATATCTCAAAATTTTTATCTATTTTTAAATTATCAATTTCCTCAAAAAGTTTAAACACTGACTGCCAATCGTTATAAATAGGGATTATAATTTTTACTTTCATAGTTTTTTAATATCTCCCTAAACAAATATCATCTAAACAAATAAATTGACTTGATTTATTTAAAATTTCCTTTTTAGTAAACCCTTCCCACTTTGGTCGTGATTTTAAGTGATAAGATAAATTGCCTGCCTTCCACTCATCTCCTGTAACAAACTCAATTTCTTTTTCAAAATCTTGTTCCCAAGTAAACTGAACCTTTGCTGCGATCTCCTTGCCTGGATAATCAGTTCTTTTGTCAGTTTTTGTTATAGAAATATATGCGTATAGGCTTGGAGATAAAAAAAACAAAAATAAAAACCCAATTAAAAAAGAATTTATTTTTTTAAGATTGATTTGAGACCTAAATAAATAGACAGAAAATATTCCAAGAGGCAAATAAAAAGGTGTCATCCACATTGTTCTAATTTTAGATCCTGTAATAACTGAAGTAATAAATATTAAAAAGATAGGTAAAATACTAATAGATAATAAAAAAAGAAACTTCCTATCATTAAAATTGAATTTAATTTCAATTTTTTTTATTAATAAAAACATTAAGAGGAAAAATGGTATTAATATTCCAAGTTGTTTAAATAAAAAAGTTATTGGATATTTTACATGATTAAGAATTCCTGTTTCCTCAAGGCCTGATCTTTTCAAGCCATATAAAACAGTTATAAAATCGTTATCAAGCAACCAAATTATATGTGGAACTAAGAGAACTAAAAAAATTTCAATTATTATCAAATATTTAAAATCAAAGTTTTTAAATTTTTTATAAATAACATAAATAAATAATAAACTAATTGATAATAATAAATAAACGAACAAATATTTAGAAAGAAAACCAATTGCAGCAAATAATCCGATTAGAAAACAATCATAAAAATGTATTTCTTTTGCATCATATATCTTCCAAGAATAATAAATAACCAATGACCAAAATGGTAACTGACAAACATTTACATTAAACTCTGGAGTGGTGAAATTAAAGAAATAAATAGCCTCTAACAATAAAACTGAAATTAAACTTAATTTAATATTTCCTAAAATTTCAAGAGCAAATTTGAATATAAAATAGAATGATATAACAACAAAAATTTGACTTAAAAGATAGTAAGCCCAATCTTGAGAACCAAATATATTAAAAAACACCTCAGAAAAAAAAGCGCTCATTGGTGGGTGTTTGTTAAAACCCCAATCTAAATTGCTTCCCCAAGCTAGCGCCTCTATTGTATCAAGAGGCAAATTTGAATTTGTCAATGAGGGAATCATTGTCCAAATGATTAAATGTGTAATAGCAAAAATAAAAAATATGTTATTAATATTCTTGTTTAAAACATCCATAAGTAAATATTTACAATAATTAAGGTTGCTTGACACCCATATTTTGCTGAATATACTGCCTCGCATTCAAATTTAGACATGCCAAAGATAGCTAAAGTAAAAAAAAAGGTCACAAAAACAAAAGCAAAGAATGTTTCTAAACCAAAAACAAAAGTGGTTAGTAAAACAAAAGAAGTTAAAAAAGGACCTATAAAAATATCAAAAGCCTACATTCCTAAAGATACAGAAAAATATATGTGTGAAAAACACAAAGTTTTTTTCAGAATTAAATTGCAAGAATGGAAAAAAGAACTTGTAAAATCAAATAACGAAGCTCTCTACAACGGCTCTATGGATGATAATAGTATTTCTGCAGATATTGTCGATCAAGCGAGTTCATATACTGATAAAAATGTAGAAATGAAGGCGATCAATAGACAAATAAAACTTATCTCAGAGATTGATAAAGCTTTAGCAAGAATAAGGGAAGATACTTATGGATATTGTCTTGATACTGCTGAACCGATCGGGCTAAAAAGACTAATGGCAAGACCAGTTGCAAAATATACAATTGCCGCACAAGAAAAACATGAGAAGGACGAAAAGGTTCACGCAGATGACTAAGAGAAAGAAAAAAACAAAAAAAGTGCATAATCCAGTTACTTATAATTTTACAAAAAAATATATTTATTATTATTATGCGTTGTTCTGGGTAATTTTAATATTTTTTGTTTTTAGTAGATGAACCCAAAATTAATTTTAATTATTTTAGTGATACTTGCGATTGAAGCATCAGGTCATGGCATTTTTGCCTCATTATTTAGATTTCTTAACTCGATAAATTAATTATGGCTTGGGTGGTAATTCATTTTTATCCATAAAAGCAAAACCTTTTTTAACAGCATCTCTATCAGAGATATTCTCGTACCATCTAGTTAAATTTTTAAATTTTTTTAGACCAATGTCATGCCACTCATGTCTAGCAATCCAGGGAAATGTTCCAATATCTGCAATTGTATAATTTTCTCCTGATAAATATTTTGATTTTGATAATCTTTCATCTAACTCTCTGTATATTCTCTCAGAAATTTTAAAATATCTATCTTCACCAAACTTACTTTTCCCTGGATTATAATGATGAAACTGATGATGTTGACCTAACATTGGACCAACATAGCCCATTTGGGCCATAAGCCATTGATTAATTTCTAATTTTTCTTCAGAATTATAAAATTTTCCACTTAATTCAGCTAAGTAAATTAAAATTGCCCCAGACTCAAAAACTGTTTTTTTATTTTTATGATCAATAATTACAGGAATTTTACTTAATGGACTAATCTTTTTAAAATCTTGTTTAAACTGTTCACCATTATCTAAATCAACTTTAGTTACTTTGTAGTCAAACTTGATCTCTTCAAGCATAATACTAATTTTTTTTCCATTAGGAGTATTAGCTGAAAAAAGCTCTATCACTCTTTTTTCCCAAGTCTTTTTAACAAGTTTGATGAAGTAGTTGTGAATTCAAATCTATATTTTTCATTAGGTCTTGCGAGTTTAAAACATGCTCTAGCAGCTAAAGCACCCTCATGGAAACCAGAGAGAATAAGTTTTAATTTACCAGGATAGTTACAAATATCTCCAACAGCATAAATACCTTTTTGATTTGTCTCAAATTTTTCTGTATCAACCTCAATAGTTTTTTTATTCAAATTAAGACCCCAATTAGCAATTGGTCCTAATTGCATAATAAGGCCAAAAAAACCAAGAACATAATCAGACTTAAGGTTTTTAATTTCATTATTGTCATGCTTTATATCTATACTTTCTAATTGTTGACCTCCTTGAGCATTTGCCATTTGATATTTAGTAAATAAGTTTATTTTACCTGATTTTACAAGTTCATGCATTTTATCTACTGTTGCTTGTGCTCCTCTAAATTCATCTCGTCTATGTATTAAATTAATTTTACAATCTTTTGATAACTCAATAGCCCAATCTAATGCACTATCTCCACCTCCAAAAATTGATACTGTTTTACCTTTAAATATATTTTTATCTTTTACCGAATAAAATAATGATTTATTTTCATATTGCTCACACTCCTTTGGTGCAAATTTTCGAGGTTCAAATGAACCAACGCCTCCAGCAATAATAACATTTGGTGTTAAAAAAGTATTACCACTACTAGTTTTTACTAACCAGTTAGCATCTTCTTTCTTAACCTCTTCAACTCTTTCACTTAAATGAAATTTAATGTTAAAAGGCTTTAATTGACTGATTAAATTATTTGTTAATTCCTCTCCTGTACACTCAGGTACCGCAGGAATATCATAAATTGGTTTATCAGGATAAAGTTCTATACATTGTCCACCTATTTTATCTAAATTATCAACTATTTCACAATCGAGCCCAATTAGTTTTAATTGGTGTGCGGTAAATAATCCTGTGGGCCCTGCTCCAATAATTAGTGCATCGGTTTTATTCATTTAAGCCTGTTTAGACGGTATGTTTACTTCGAGACCATCTATTTCATCTGAAACAATAATTTGGCAACTCAGTCTGCTATTTGTTTTTGGTTCAAATGCCATATCCAGCATATCGTCTTCTCCGTCTTCTTTTTTTGGTAACTTATTAAACCAGTCTTCTTTGACATAAACATGGCAAGTTGCACATGCCATTCCCCCACCACAATCTGCATCTATTCCAGGTATGTCATTTTGAACTGCACCCTCCATAACGGTTAAGCCATTTTGAACTTCGATTGTATGCTTTTCATTCTCGTGAGTGATGTAAGTGATTTTAGCCATTGATATGAATATAGGTGTAAAAAAAAATAGGGCAAGTATGTTAAAACATACTCGCCCTATAAATTATAAGTTTAAAGCGTAATTATCTTGCTCTTGCGCCAGCTCCAGAACTCATTGCAGCAGCCCAGATTACTAGACCAAATGCAATTTTGTTAATGAAGTCAGCTAAGTTGTAAACTACGTTTAATGTGTCAGCATCTACTCCACCAGTTAGGTAACCAAATACATAACCTAATGGATAAATTGCCCAACCTACAGTTACAATCATTCTCATTGCACCGAACGCAGTTACAAGAGCTTTGTTTCCGCTCTTAGCAGCAGCTTTACCTGCTTCACCTGAGAATACTTCATAAAGAATGTATACCCAACCTGCCATACCGATAATGAAACCAAGTGTAGCGTTGATGTATCCCGCTTCTCCTAAGTATCCACCGATTAACATTACTAATGAACCGATTAACAATCTCCAGAACATTCCAGAGTTTGCTTTTCTTACAGCTACTAGAATTAAATAAAATTCTACCATCTGTAATGGTACAGTAATTAACCAGTCAATATATCTATATACTGTTGGTGAGTCACCTGTAGCAACCCATACTTCTCTCATGTACATGTAGTGAATGAAAGCAATACCAGTTACTAGACCAGCAACAGTTACTGATGTTTTCCACGCAGGGTTAACAGTACCTCTCTCCATGAAGAAGAAAGCTGTAGCCGCTAACATACCCATTGAAATTATCCAAAAAGATATTCCAACAAAGTCATCCTGAGCTAACATCGTTGCGTCTGCTGCATTAGCAATTCCTGTTAAACCCGTTAAGGCAACAGCTGCTAGAGCAAACAGTTTAAGTTTTTTCATAAAAAACTCCCTCTTTAGTTAGTTTTTACTTATTAGTTTATATAAACTAAGCTTAGGCTTCCCTAAGCAAAGATTTGGGTTAAATAGCAAATAAAAACAGTTTATTGAAGACTAAAGTGTCATTTATTTACGTTGATTTTACTGACTTTTTGAAATTAAATACAATTTATAATTTAAAAACCTAAAAAAAGAGCGCTATCGAATCAAAAATCAGATGTCTAAGAAATTCAATGAAATATACCAAGAGTCTATAAATAATCCTGAGGACTTTTGGAAAGAGGCATCAGAAAACATCTTTTGGTTTAAAAAACCAAGCAAAATTTTAAACAAATCAAACCCTCCTTTCTATAAATGGTATGAAGATGGTGTCACTAACACGTGCTATAACGCATTAGATTTTCATATTGATCAAGGAAAAGGAAACAAAACCGCATTAATTTACGACAGTCCTATCACTGGAGACAAAAACAAGTTCAGTTATGAAGAATTAAGATCAAAAGTATCTAAATTTGGAGGAGCACTTAAAAATCAAGGGATCAATAAAGGTGATCGAGTAATAATTTATATGCCCATGATACCTGAGGCGGTTGTAGCAATGCTTGCTTGTGCAAGAATTGGAGCCATACACTCAGTTGTTTTCGGTGGATTTGCCTCAAACGAACTTGCAAGTAGAATTGATGATAGTAAAGCTAAACTTTTAGTAACTGCTTCATGTGGTTTTGAGCCTGGAAGGACTGTTGAATACAAACCTCTGGTAGACGAAGCAATAAAACTTGCTAATCACAAAATTAGTAAAATGATTTTGTTTCAAAGGAAAGGTCATGAAGTCAAATTAAATGCTCCTATGGAGATCAGCTGGGATGAAGCCCATGCTAACGCTGAGGACACAGATTGTGTGGAAATGAATTCAAACGAATTTGCTTATATTCTTTACACATCAGGCACTACCGGAACTCCAAAGGGTATCGTTAGAGATATCGGGGGTCACATCGTTGCTTTAAAATGGACTATGAAGAATATTTATAACATCGATGAAGATGATATTTGGTGGTCAGCGAGTGATATTGGCTGGATAGTGGGTCACTCATATATTGTCTACGCTCCATTATTTAAAGGATGCACAACTGTGCTGTTTGAGGGCAAGCCTGTCGGTACACCTGATGCAGGTGCTTTCTGGAAAATTATTTCAGACTATAAAGTTAAATCATTATTCACGGCACCAACAGCTTTTAGAGCAATTAAAAAAGAAGATCCTGAGGGTAAATTTTTTTCTAAATATGACTTAAGTAAATTTGAAAGTCTTTTCTTAGCTGGGGAGCGTGCAGACCCTGATACAATTAAGTGGGCTGAAAATTTATTAAAAGTTCCAGTAATAGATCATTGGTGGCAAACAGAGACGAGTTGGGCTATTAGTTCAAATTGTACTGGAATTGAAATGATGAAAACTAAGTATGGTTCAGCTTGTAAAGCAGTACCTGGCTATGATGTAAAAATTATTAAATCAGACCAGACTTTAGCTAAGCCAAATGAAATGGGAGATATCGTTGTAAAACTACCATTGCCACCAGGAACTTTTCCAACATTATGGAATGCTGATCAAAGGTATAAAGAAAACTATATGTCAAATTATGATGGTTATTATCAAACTTATGATGCAGGTCATATTGATGAAGATGGATATATATGGATTATGTCTAGAACAGATGACATAATTAATGTTGCGGGTCACAGATTATCAACGGGAGCAATCGAAGAAGTTTTATCTGAACATCAGTCAGTAGCTGAATGTGCCGTTCTTGGAATTGCAGACAAACTAAAAGGACAATTACCTATTGGCTTAGTTGTTTTAAAAGCAGGTGTTGATAAAAGTCACGAAGATATCTCAAAAGAGTGTATACAAATGGTCAGAGAGAAAATAGGTCCAGTTGCTGCGTTTAAAATTGCTATAGTTATCAAAAGATTACCCAAAACTAGATCAGGTAAAATTTTAAGAGGAACAATTAGAAAAATTGCTGATAAAGAAGAATACAAAATGCCTCCAACTATTGATGATCCAGCAATTTTAGATGAGATAAAAGCTGATCTAAAAAATAATAATATTCTTTAGTAGTGTTAAAAACATATTTATTCCTGGTTGGGGCAATTTTTTGTGAAGTTGCTGGGACAATGTTATTACCAGTATCACAAAATTTTACAAAGTTTTTACCAACTTTTGCCCTAGCTGCATTTTATTTAACTGCGTTTTATCTTCTAACTTTTGTTGTAAATAAATTACCGATTGCAATTGTTTATGCCACCTGGAGTGGCCTTGGTATATTTACTATTGCAATACTAGGCTACATCTTTTTTAAACAAACCTTAGCTTGGCAGGCAATTGTGGGGTTATTCTTAATTGTGATTGGTGTAATATTAGTAAATAGTTTTACAGGAAAGATTAGCTAAACACTAAAGGATTTCCCTCAGGTTCACCTAAAATTTTACTATCTTTCATTTTTATTTTTCCATCTATAATAGTTGCCATTGGAGTACCCTTAAACTCAAATCCATTGAAAGGTGACCATCCACATTTACTCTCAATATTTTCATTTTTAATTTTAATTGTTCTATTCATATCCACCACAGTAAAATCAGCATCATAACCTTCTTTAATAAATCCTTTATTCTTTATTCCAAAAATTTTAACTGGATTTTCACATACAAGATTAATCAATTGAGTTAACGATAATTTTCCATCATTTACATGGTTCAACATCACAGGCATCAAAGTTTGAACACCAGGCATTCCTGAGGGTGAATTGGGATATTCTTTTTCTTTATTAACTTTTAGATGTGGAGCATGATCTGATCCAATTGTATCGTTCAAATTATTTTTAACTGCGTACCAAAATCTATCATAATGAGATTTATCTCTTATAGGAGGATTCATTTGAGCGTATGTCCCAAGCTTGTCATAACAGTCTGGCGCATAAATAGTTAAATGTTGAGGTGTAATTTCAAAAGTAATGTTTCCTTTATGCTGAGATAAAAAATCTATTTCTTGCTTTGTTGATATGTGAAGCACGTGAGCTTTTTTGTTATATTGCTTTGCAATTCTCACAATTCTTCTCGTTGATGACATAGCACATTCTTCACTCCTCCAAACTGGATGCGTATGAACATCTCCATTTTTAATTAATTTTTTATTTATTTCTAAAAGCGCCTCATCTTCTGAATGAACCGCGACTACTTTTGAACTATTCTGAAAAACTTTATCAATATCTTTTTCATCAGCTACTAAAAGATTTCCAGTTGAAGAACCAGCAAATAATTTAATACCACAGCAACCTTCTAAATTTTTTAATTCAGCTAATTGACTAACGTTGTCAGCAGTTGCACCAAAATAAAAAGCGTAATTGCAGTACATTCTATTTTTAGCAAGATCTAACTTTCTTTGAAATTCTTTTATATTAGAGGTTGGTGGATTAGTGTTAGGCATTTCAAATACAGCTGTTATACCTCCTGCAACTGCAGCCCTACTTCCTGAATTTAGATCTTCAGTATCAGTTGAACCCGGTTCTCTAAAATGTGTTTGGGTATCTATGCAACCAGGTAGAACAGTTTGGTTTTTTGCATCATATGTTTCTTTTGCGTCTTCAGAAATATCGCCAATCCTTAAAATTTTCCCATCTTTTACAGCTATATCCTTATTTTCTAATTGTCCATTGATATAACATTGCCCATTTTTGATTATTAGATCTAACATTTATGAAAAAAGTTATTATATTAAAAATAGCTATCAATCAAACATGAATAACAGTGTTTTTATATTAAAAGACAGATCCATACTCTACGTTAATGGCTTAGATGCTAAAGATTTTCTTCAAAATTTAATAAGCAATGACATCAATAAAGTAAGTGATAGTTCTAGTTGTTTTGCGTCTTTATTAACTCCTCAGGGTAAATTTCTTTATGAATTTATAATTGTAAAACATAAATTAGGTTTTTTTATTGATTGTGAAAAATCCCAATCAGAAGCAATATTTAAACAGTTGAACATGTATAAACTTAGATCAAAAGTTGAAATATTAGATTTAAGTAATGAATTTATTGTAGCAAGTTTTAGTTACGAAAAATATTTGTCGATTGAAGGATCAAAAGACATATTGGGTTTTACTTTTAAATATAGGGAAGATCCTATCATTCTAGATCCTCGGAATAAAAATTTAGGTGCACGCTTAATAATCAACTTAGAAAAACTTTACCTATCATTAAAAAAACTTGATTTAAAAGATGATAACATCGAAAAATATTACGCTCAAAGTCACAAATTAGGAGTTGTTCCTAAATATTTGAATAAGCTACAAAATAAATTATTTGGTATTGAGTGTAATTATGCTGAACTTAACGGAATTGATTTTAAAAAAGGATGTTTTGTAGGCCAGGAAAATACAGCACGAATTAATTTAAAAAACAAACTATCAAAAAGATTATTGCCTATTGAAATAATTGAGGGAAATTTATCAGAAGATGAAAAAGTTGTTAATAATGATGTAGAGATAGGTAAAGTATTAATTAATGACAATTACCCTTTTGCCCTAATAAAGTTTTTAGATAAAAATTTTGACAAAAATCAAGTATTTAAAAGTAAAAATGGAACTTTTAAAATTTTGGTACCTGAATGGTTAAGTCTTAATAATTAATTTACACTTAATAATTTGATAAACAGCCCATAATCGGGATCTTTGTCAAAAAGTTCATAATGACTATCTAAATTGATTTGAAAATTATCTAGTTCCTTATTATGAGATAGTTTCGCTAAAGAGTCTTGGAATGTCATTGAGTAAAGTGATCTTTGTGAATTTTTATAATCAAGCGCTATCACAAAATTATCATTTTTACTGTCTTTGGCCTGATCCCTAGTATATTTTGTCATTAAAGTTAGTCCGTTATTAGAAATTAAATCAAATCCAACTCCGCCAATTATATTATGTGTAGCATTATTTATATTTTTAAAAGTATAAGCACTACCATCTGACTCGTATGAAAATTTTTGCTGAGATGATGGACTCATATCGGCATAATATTCAAAATCAAAATATGGTATTAAACTTCCAATTTTTAATTCATAAGTATTGTCTAAACTTGCACCTATTGATGAAGTAAAATTTCCAATATATTGATCTTTAAATTTTAAGTTTAGTCCAGCTGCACCTTTTTCTGTATAATCACCAAAATGTGTTATCCCATAATTTATTTTTATTTTTGGAGTAAAATTCAATTTATTTTTTGAAAAAGTATCTCTTAAACTTAAGGATCCGTATAATTGTTCACCATATCTTTCACCATCAGTTGATATAGAACCGCTATTATTTAATAAATCAGAATTTATAAAACTTAATCCTAATAAGTGATCTGTAAATCTCTCTCCTCCTTTTGGTTTGCTCTCATAAAAAGTTAAACTAAATGAACTCATATCAAGCGCACTTCCAAGATCTCCCACATCAACATCGTCACTACCAAATCTTAATGCAATCCCACGCATAATATTATCTTCACTTCTTTTATCAGCTCCAAAAGTGATTGCTGAAGTATTAATATCTTTTGAGGAAGAATTAGAAGTATCTCCAATTTTACCAATACTAATTGTACCTTCACTCCAAAAAGACCAGCTAGAATTTTGATTTAAATCAGAGGAATTATTATTAGAAAAATAAATAGGAATTAATTCCTCTGTGAGAGAATTTAAAATTTCATTATTAAATTGGAACTTAATATTTTGATTTGTCAGATTTATCCTATTACTATTTCGTCTTAACCATTCCATACGATTTAATACTGGATAGGTTGTATGTTGAATTAATTTTTTTGCTGCCTCTGATTGGGATTCTGCCGATGCAACATCATCTTTATTTGCTGTTGGATCAATACATTTAATGACTCCAAATCCACAAGTAAGGTCGTATTCATTAACATCTTTATTAGCAGCATTAAGATTTGAATCTAAAACAAACATTTTAAGACCATCATTGCTAAATGATATTCCACCAACAGCAACTATTTGACCCGAAATATCGTAAGCACTCGTCTTTGAGACACTCGATAAATCAAAAGGAATACTTAAATTAAATTCATGAACTTTATCTTTCGCAGTTCCAGTAATAAACATTTTAGAGCCATCAGAGCTAAAAGTAAATCCCATTGGTTGAGACTCAATAGTGCTAAAGGTTTTGCCACTTGTTCCTGTTGATTGTTTTTGAAGCGTCAGATTTGAGAGATTATAAGGACTATTTAGTGAATATTGTTTAATCGAGTCAGTACCTGCCGTATTATAAATAAAAAGTTTTGTTCCATCAGTATTAAATTCGATACCAACTAATCCGACAAAATCACCCTTAAAATGTTCTTCCACATGCGTGCAAGATGAAACATCATATGCAGTACTCAATTCAAACTCTTCTATCGTTTCATCATTACCACCTTGGTGTTGGTCTACAAGAAATAATTTAGTCCCATCTGAATTAAAATTTATATCCACAACATCGTCTCCTAAACCTATAAATGAACACTCATTCGAATTTTTTGTAGCTGTTGAAACATCGAAACCAGTGGTCAAATCAAACTCAAAAATTTTATTTTGACTCATTCCAACAACAAACATTTTAGTTCCACTTGGATTGAAGGCTATTGCCATTGGAATATTTTGGTTGACCTGTTTACTGTCAACAAATCCACTTACAGCTCCAAAAGCTTTAAAGCTCGTAAGGAAAAAGATAAATAATAAACTTATGAATTTTAGCAATTTCACGAGCTATTTTTAAACCAAAAAAATATTTTATGCATCCAGGAAAATAGATGATTGATGTTGAAAAAGTTACATTTGGTGCGGCCAGAGAGACTCGAACTCTCATGGACTAGGTCCACACGGCCCTCAACCGTGCCTGTCTACCAATTTCAGCATGGCCGCAAATATGACCCACATTAAATCAATGACAAGTAGGTTTCAAATTGATAAATTTTTACTATGGAATTTAACCAAGAAGTAAAGCTAGCAACTGACCCTATTTATAAAAAAATATCAAAGGTAATGCCTGAAATTGAATGGTCAGTGCACGCGCCTTATATTTATAAAATTAATAAACTTAAAAAAGAAAAAAATGCAGTTATTCTAGCTCATAATTACCAAACTCCAGAAATTTACCACGGGATAGCAGATTTTTCAGCTGACTCTCTTGCATTAGCTGTTGAAGCATCAAAAACTTCTGCAGATATAATTGTAATGGCGGGTGTTCACTTTATGGCTGAAACTGCAAAGTTAATGAGTCCAAATAAAAAAGTTTTATTACCAGACATGAAAGCAGGATGCTCATTATCTTCTTCAATTACTGGTAAAGATGTAAGATTGCTCAAAGAAAAATATCCAGGTGTACCTGTTGTTTCTTATGTAAACACATCTGCGGATGTTAAAGCTGAGACCGATGTATGTTGCACATCTGCCAATGCAGTTAAAATTGTAAAATCATTAGGTGTCAAAAAAGTAATTTTTCTTCCTGATGATTATCTGGCAAAATATGTTGCTTCACAAACAGATGTTGAAATAATTTCGTGGAAAGGAATTTGTATTGTGCATGATCAATTTAATGAGAAAGAAATTATAAACATTCGAAAAAATAATCCAGGAATAAAAATTATTGCGCATCCGGAATGTCCACCAGAAGTGATTAAAGCAAGTGATTTTGCAGGATCAACATCTGGTATGATTAATTATGTAAAAGATAACCAGCCTAAAAAAGTAATGATGGTTACTGAATGTTCTATGAGTGATAATATTCAAGTTGAGAATCCAAATGTAGAGTTTATAAGACCATGCAATATGTGTCCTCATATGAAAAAAATAACTCTACCAAAAATACTTGACTGCTTAGAAAATGAAACTGGTGAAATTATTATGGATCAAGAGACAATCAATAAAGCTAGATTGTCTGTAGAAAAAATGGTTGCTATCGGTAGATAACTTTTTGTGTCTCGAATAAAACTAAGTGAAAATTTTATTAAAAATACTGTCAAGCTTGCACTAAATGAGGATTTGTACCCTTCTGGAGATATTACCTCAAGTCTTGTTAAAAATAACAGAATAATCAAAGCAAAAATAATAGCTAATGAAGATGCAATAATTGGAGGATTATTATTTGCAAAAAGTGCATTTTCTCTTATTGATAAAAAAATAAAATTCATCGTAAAAAAAAAAGATGGATCTTTTGCTAAAAAAAAATCATTAGTCGCAATAATTCAAGGTAATGTTCAACACATATTAATTGCAGAAAGAGTAGCTTTAAATTTTTTATCTCATATTTCGGGTATTGCGACAAAAACAAATAAGTTTGTAAAACTAGCAGGAAAAAAGTGTAAGATATGTTGCACAAGAAAAACTATTCCAAATTTAAGAGTTATTCAAAAATATGCTGTCAAATTAGGTGGGGGAAATAATCACAGATTTAATCTTAGTGATGAGTTTCTTATTAAAGATAATCACGTTGCAAGCACAAATATTAAAAAATTAGTTTCCTCAGCTATTAAAAATAAAAAAGGAAGGAAGATTACAGTTGAAGTAGATAATCTGAATCAGCTTAAACAAATTATTGGTTTAAAATTTGATAGGGTTTTATTTGATAATATGAATAATAAAAACTTAAAACTTGGAGTTAAACTTGCAAAAAAAAATTATGAAACAGAGGCGTCTGGAAACATTAGTCTTAAAACAATTAAATCTGTCGCAAAAACTGGGGTCAACAGGGTTTCAGTTGGAAGCATAACACATAGCGCCTCAGCAATAGATTTTAAACTTGAATTTTAATTTATGAATTTTGATAAGTCTGGCTTAAAATAATTTGGCCCCTTCATTACTTTACCATGCTCATTATAAATTGGTTTTCCATTGACATCTAATTTACTCATATTTGAGTTTTGGACCTCCTCAAAACACTTATCTAAATTAATACCAAATGCATGACCCGCGCCATAAGTGACGTAAAGTATATCTGTCAATGCATCTGCAACCTCTAATAAATCTTTATTATTCATTGCCTCTATGAGTTCGTTCAATTCCTCTTTTATAAGGTCTAGTCTTAATTTGTTGATTTTATCTGTGCTAAATGAGGGTTTGTCCTTAACTTCTTGTCCAAAAGTTTTCATGAAAAGTCCAACCTTACTAAAATTTGACATAATGCTCCTGTAAGTTTTTAAAAAATAATGTATATTCATAATAATTTATTAATTACTATTTAATCAATGAAATTAAGAAAAGAATTTGACAGTATAGGATCTATTAATGTTCCTAATGATAAATATTGGGGTGCATCAACTCAAAGGTCAAAGAAATATTTTGATATTGGTGAATTCCTTGTAAGACCAACGCTGATAAAATCAATAGCTATTATTAAAAAGGCAGCTGCAATAGTTCATGCAAAAGAAAAACAAATTCCACCTAATATTTCAAAAGCAATTATAAAAGCATCAAATGAGGTAATTTTAGGTAAATTAGATGATCATTTTCCACTAAAAGTTTGGCAAACAGGTTCTGGTACTCAAACAAATATGAATGTTAATGAGGTGATTGCGAATAGAGCTATCGAAATTTTGGGAGGGAAAAAAGGTTCAAAAAAACCTGTGCATCCAAATGATCATGTTAATAAGTCTCAGTCTACTAATGATGTTTTTCCAACTGCTATGCATATTGCTATAGCTGTTGAAACAAGAAAAAAATTATTACCAGCTTTAGAATTATTAAATAAAGATTTAAAAAAGAAAGCCTCTGAATTCAAAAAAATAATTAAAGTAGGAAGAACTCATTTGCAAGATGCAACTCCTTTATCACTTGGACAAGAATTTTCCGGCTATCAATCACAACTCCAAGACTGCATATCAAGAATTAAAAATGCGTTAAATGAAATTTATTTTTTAGCTCAAGGTGGAACTGCTGTTGGAACAGGTATTAACAGTAAAAAAGGTTTTGATAAAAAAATAATCAATCAAATAAAGAAAATTACAAAAATTCCTTTTAAACCAACGAAAAATAAGTTTGCGGCACTAGCTGCTCATGATGAAATAGTAAATTTTTCAGGAACACTAAACACTACCGCAGTATGTTTAATGAAGATTGCTAATGACATAAGATTTTTAGGTTCTGGGCCAAGAGCAGGATATGGCGAATTAATTTTGCCAGCAAATGAACCAGGTTCCTCAATAATGCCAGGTAAAGTAAATCCTACTCAATCAGAAGCAGTCACAATGGTTTGTGTCAAGGTAATTGGTAATCATAATGGTATTACAATGGCTGGATCACATGGCCACTTTGAATTAAATGTATTCAAACCTTTGATCGCTCATAACATTATACAATCAATTGATCTATTATCAGATAGCTCAAAAAATTTTGCATTGTATTGCGTAAAAGGAATAAAAGCTGATAAAGTTAAAATAAAGCATTATCTAGAAAATTCTTTAATGTTAGTTACCGCATTAGCGCCAAAAATTGGATATGATAAAGCTGCTAAAATCGCTAAATCTGCTTTAAAAAATGGATCAACATTAAAGTTCGAGGCTTTAAAATCTGGGTTAATCAATGAAAAAGAATACGATAAAATTGTTGATCCAAAAAAGATGATTTATCCAGCATAACTGCTAAAGAAATCATTTATAAAATTTTTAAAAACAATTTTGTTGAAGAACTTTTTATCTGCTGAATTAAAATTATCAAGAAATTGGTTAAGTCTATCGTTAGATTTATTATCAATTTTAACATTATCAAAAATAAATTTGTTTTTATTGAAATTATAAACAAAATCTAATTCAAGTCTGTTCATTTTTTTTCTATGAACTTTTTTAATTTGAAATGATTTATAAAAATTATCAATATTATTCGCATTAATTATAAGTTTCCCATTTAGAGAAATTTCATTTTGGTCATAGCTTAATAAACCTTCTTTTAAATTGATCTCAAGATCATCCTTCCACCTTACTCTGGACTTTGAAAAAGTTATATCTCCTTGATCTAAATTTAATTTTAATTTTAAGTCATTTAAATAATCTATGTTGGTAATATTCTTAACATTCAAATTTATATTAACATTAAGATTCTTATTATTTAAAATTTCAGATTTAAATAGTTCTACAAGTATAGAGTCATTTTTTAAAATATCTTTTGCACTTATTCCCTCATAATTAAAAGTTGCTTCTAGATAAAAAGGTTTAAAGTCGAAATATCCATTGAATTTTTTTTTTCCATTTGATGAAAATCTTAAAGAATTTTCATTAATTTCATAAGAAACAGATTCATTTTTATTAACCAACAAAATATCTAATTTACCTTTTTTTGATACATCCTCATAATTTGTATCATTTTCAATATCTAACCTAATTTTTTTAGAATTAAATTTTATAAAAAAATTTTTTTTAAATTTATTATTTTTTATATTGAGTGTGTATGGGATATTAAAAATTTCATTTTTTGATATAAGAACATTCTCTAAATTATACGAATCGAAATAAAACTTACTATTGTTGATTTTGTTTAAGAATAGCAACTCTTCATCAAAATTTTTAAAAAAAATATTACTTTTTTTAAAAATTATTTTATTTTCATTAGGTTCCATTCCAAGTAATTTACTAAAAAAAAGTAAATCTTTTTTATTCAAATTAAAATCTGTTTTATTCAACACTAAATCTTTTACCTCTAAATTATCTATTGAAAAAAAATTTCCAAAGTCAATAAATATCTTAAAATTTTTAACTATACCTATCTCCTTTTCACCATTCAAAATAGACAAATTTTTGCTAACGAAGTGTGGCTTTGGTAAAAGCCCATACCTGATCTTTTCATTAAATTTTACTCTAACATCATATTTTTTTAAAATTTGATTCTTTATTTCAACTTGCGCTATATCTTTATTGTACAAAGTGGGTAATAAAAAATAACTCAGTGTCAAAATTAGGACTGCTGATAATCCAAAAAAAACTCTATTATTTGCTAGAATATTGTTTTTTCTTAATTTTGATTTGAAATTTAATTCACTAAAGTAGTTTTCTAAAGAGTCATTTATTGATAAATATTTCTGCTTAATTTTTTTTGGAATTAAATTTAATTTATTCATTATTTTTGATTCAACTTATAATAAATTATATTAAATGGTAAACTCTGATTATTTAAAAAATCTAAATAAAGCTCAAAAAGATGCTGTTACACATTTAGATGGTCCTCTTTTAATTGTTGCAGGTGCAGGATCAGGTAAAACTAAGGTGTTAACAACGAGAATTGCTAACATTATTAAAGAAAAAAAAGCTTTTCCAAACCAAATCCTGGCAGTGACTTTTACTAATAAAGCAGCTAAAGAAATGCAATTAAGGGTAAGTCAAATACTTGGTTCATCAGCAGTTGGATTGTCTTGGCTTGGTACTTTCCATTCTATTTGTGCAAAATTACTGAGAAAACATGCCTCAGCGGTAAACCTAAATTCAAACTTTACGATTGTTGATACAGACGATCAAAACAGGTTAATAAAAAATATTTGTAAAGCTGAAAATATTGATGTTAAAAAAATATCACCAAAATATATCCTAGCAATTATTGATAAATGGAAAAATAGAGGATTTTATCCTAACGAAGTAGTAATTAAAAAAAAAGATATTTATGAAAAAACAATTTTACCAATTTATAAAATTTATCAACAAAAGCTCACAGATTTAAACTCATGTGATTTTGGAGATCTAATATTACATTCAGTAAAAATTTTACAAAAAAATTTTGATATCAGAGAATTATATAAAAAGAACTTTAAATATATTTTAGTAGATGAATACCAAGATACGAATTTTGTTCAAAGCAAATGGCTCAATCTATTAGTAGGAAATGATCAAAATATTTGTTGTGTTGGTGATGACGATCAGTCTATTTATAGTTGGAGAGGAGCAGAAATAAAAAATTTTTTAGAATTTGATAAAATTTATAAGAATACAAAAGTTATTAGGTTAGAACAAAATTATAGATCCACTCAAAATATTCTATCAGTAGCTTCAAATTTGATTTCTAACAATGAGAAACGTGTTGGCAAAACTCTTGAAACAACTATTAAAGATGGCGATTTAGTAAATTTAAACTGCTTTAAAAACGGTAAGGACGAAGCAATAGGAATTTCTGATGAAGTAGAAAAAATTAAAAAAAAATATTCACTTAACAATATTGCTATATTAGTTCGAGCGATTTTTCAAACTAGAGAATTTGAGGAAAGATTTTTAAAAATAGGATTACCTTATAGAATAGTTGGTGGAATAAAATTTTATGAAAGAGCTGAAATAAAAGATTGTATTGCTTATCTTAGGTTAATCTACCAAGATAAAGATGACCTTGCTTTTGAGCGAATTGTTAATAATCCAAAAAGATCAATAGGCGAAACTACCCTCAAAGAAATACATAAGTATTCAAAAAAAAATTCACTTTGTTTAGAAACTTCCTCAAAAAAAATGATGGATCAAAATTTAATCAAACCAAAAGCAAAGATAGGATTAACGCTTTTTTTAGATTTAATAAATAAATGGAGAAACGATTTAAAAATCAAAAATATTAATCATGTCAAATTAATTCAGCTAGTTCTTGATGAATCGGGATATTCAGCGATGTTAAAAAATAAAAAAGACCTAGAAAATGAAAATAAACTTGAAAACATCAAGGAACTTATAAGCGCGATGAAAGAATTCGATAACTTAGAAAGTTTTTTAGAGCATGTTTCGTTGGCAACTTCAATCGATCAAAATTGGGATGATGAAAAGATAAATATGATGACAATGCATGCTGCCAAAGGTTTAGAATTTGATGTTGTTTTTTTACCTGGATGGGAAGAGGGTCTTTTTCCTCATCAAAAATCTATTGAGGAAAAAGGACAAAACGGTTTAGAGGAAGAGAGGAGATTGGCATATGTTGGTATAACAAGAGCAAAAAAAAATTTAATTATATCATTTTCAATGAACAGATTCTATCAAGGTGATTGGGTTGACAGTATGGCGTCAAGATTTATTAGTGAGCTTCCTGAAAAATTTTTAGAAAAAAATTCTTTTTTTGATCAAGATAAAAATGAAATAGATGATTTTGAATTTAACCAAGATATAGAATTTAATGATGATGACAATATAAGGAGCCCTGGTTGGATCAGATATCAGAAAAAACTTAAATGATAAAAAAAAGATTAACAATTTTAAAAAAAAAATTTAATTCATATGGTATAGATGGGTATGTGGTACCTAAAAACGATGAATTTTTCTCAGAATACTCGCTAAAAGATAGGCTAAAAACTATCTCAAACTTCAGCGGATCAGCGGGATATGCAGTAATATTAAAAAAAAAAAATTACTTATTTGTTGATGGAAGATATTCACTTCAGGCACAAATAGAGACTGGAAATAATTTTATAATCAAAAGGCTAAGTGAAATTTTTAATTGTAAGTTATTTAAAGATATTACTTTAGGCGTAGATCCGAAAATATTCACAGAAAATGAAATTAACAAATTTTTTTTAAAGTATAACAAGATTAAAACAATAAACATAAATTTAATAGATAAAATCTACAACAGGTATCCTAGAAAAATTAAGCAGTATTATTCTTTAAAAGATAAGATCACTGGCGAAAGTCACCTTAATAAAATTGGAAAAATTTCTAATATTTTAAAGAAGGAAAAAGTAGATTATTTATTTATCACTGCACCAGAAAATGTTGCATGGTTATTAAATATACGAGGTCATGATAATCCTAATAGCCCTATGCCACATTGTCGCTTACTTTTGAATAAAAATAAAAAAGTTTTTTTAATAAGTGAAAAAGAAAAAGTTATCAAAATTATTAAAGAAAAGAAAATTTCTAAAAAACAGATAATAAACCCTCAAGAGATAATTAATTATTTTAACAAAATTAAAAAAAGCAAATTTATAACTGACCATAAAACATGTTCGATATTTTACAGGAACTCTCTAATCAAAAAACATAAAATTTTAAAAAAAGAAGACCCAATATATGCTTTAAAAGCAATTAAAAATAAGATTGAAATTAATAATATAATTAAATCACATGTTGATGATGGGGTAGCATTAACCAGATTTTTATATTGGATAAAAATTGAAAATAAAAAAAAATTAACAGAGGTTGATGCACAAAACAAATTGGAGAAATTTAGAAAAAAAAATAAAAGATATTTATTTCCAAGTTTTAATACTATTGCAGGAGCAGGGAAAAATGGAGCAATCATTCACTATCGAGCTACAAAAAAAAATACAAAAATAATAAACAAAAGAGATTTATTTTTATGTGACTCAGGAGGTCAATATCAGTATGGAACCACAGATGTAACTAGAACGATATGTTTTTCCGAGCCTTCAAATTCTATAAAGAACATCTTTACAAATGTTTTAAAAAGCCATATTGCTGTTGTCACTTCAAATCTTAAAACTCATTATAATGGTAAACTAATTGATAAAAGAGCTAGATTAAATCTAAAAAAAATTGGTCTAGATTATGAACATGGCACAGGACATGGTGTTGGTTTTTTTTCTAATGTACATGAAGGTCCTCAAGCAATTTCTAAATTTAATAAAATAAGACTGCAGGAAGGTATGGTTCTAAGTAACGAACCAGGTTATTATAGAAAAGGGAAATTGGGTATTAGAATAGAAAATCTTTTATACGTAACAAAAAATAAAAAAAGATTATTTTTTAAAAATTTAACTTTAGCTCCAATTGATAAAAATTTAATTAATTTTAAACTTCTTAATAAGGAAGAAAAAAATTATCTTTTTAATTACCATTTGAGTGTTTATTTAACTTTGTCAAAATACCTAAAAAAAAAAGAAAAAAAATGGTTAGCTAGTTTTATTTAACATCTTTAACCATTCGGATTGAGACAGTAACTTTACTTTTAAATCTTTAGCTAAATCAATTTTTCTTTTTGTTGGTTTTTCACCAACTACCAAATAATCAAGTTTTTTTGATACATTGCTTACAATTGATCCAGAATTATCTTCAATTAAAGACTTTGCTTCCGCTCTACTTATACCAGTTAGCTTCCCAGTAAACATAAACGTTTTTTTGCTTAATAAACCATCATCTTTTAGCAAAACTGCATCTTTGATTTTAACTAATTTACTTAGGTCATTTAATACTTTTAAATTTGTTGTATTTAAAAAAAAATTCTTGATAGAATTAATCTGAGTTTCACCAATTCCATCTATGTTAATTAAATCATCAAATTTTTTTGTTTTAGACAAAGAAATAAAATTCTGTATTGATACAAGATTTTTTGAAATTAATTTCGCGTTTTCTAATCCAATATGTCTTATTCCTAAAGCGAAAATAAATTTCTCAAACGAAATGGTCTTTTTTAAATTAATTGAATATTTTAAATTAGATACAGATTGTTTTCCCCATCCATCTAAATTTTCAATTTTAGTATAATCAAGTTTAAATATATCTTGAGGTAGTCGAATTAAATTCAGTTTCCAGAAATTTTCGACAATTTTTTTACCCAGTCCATCTATGTTAAATGCCTCTTTGGATACAAAGTGCTTAATTTTCTCAATTGAGATTTTCTCACAATCAAAACCATCACTTGTACATCTTCTAACTGCATCTTCTTTTTTCGTTAAGGAGTTATATTCTTTAACAGTTTTTGATCCACATGATGGGCAATTTAGTGGAAAAGTGAATTTTTTTGATTTGATATCTCTAAGTTTAAAGTCTACTGAAATTACATGGGGTATTACATCGCCGGCTCTTTCGATTAATACAGTGTCTCCAACTCTGATATCTTTACGAATTATTTCTTCTTCGTTATGTAATGTCGCATTAGATACCATGACTCCACCTATATTAATTGGCTTAATTTTAGCAACAGGTGTTAATGCTCCCGTTCTACCAATTTGAATTTCAATATTTTCAATTTTTGAAACTCCATTATTAGCTGAAAATTTATGTGCTACAGCCCATCTAGGAGCATTTGCAACATTGCCGAGTCTTTTTTGTAACTTAAAGTCATTAATTTTATAAACAATACCATCAATGTCAAAATCTAAACTTCCTCTTTTGTTTTCAATTTCTTTATAATTTTTCATTAAACTCTGAATACCCTTGAGAGTTTTGTTTAAAGGATTTGTTTTAAACCCCCATTCTTTAAGTTTTTTTAAAAAGTCACTTTGTTTAGAAATTTTCATTCCTTTTTCAAAACCAAAGGTATACGCAATAAATTTGAGAGGTATTTTTTTTGTCTCTAAAGGATTCTTTTGTCTTAGCGAACCTGAGGCTGCATTTCGTGGATTAGCAAATTTATTTGCCAATTTTTTAAAATCATTATTTTGTATAAATATTTCTCCTCTTATATCTATCTCTTCAGGAAAATCTTTTGACGAGATCCTGTGAGGAATATCATTAATTGTTTTCAAATTTTCTGTGATATCTTCTCCTTCCTTACCATCTCCCCTGGATAAACCTGTTTTAAAATTTCCACCCTTGTAAGATAAGGAGGCAGAAATTCCATCTATTTTAGGTTCAGCGCTATACTCAATTTCAATAGGATTATTTTGATTCAAATAATTCATAATTTTTTTTTCAAAATTAATTAAATCCTCTTCGTCAAAAGCGTTAGCTAATGAGAGCATAGGTACCTTATGTGAAACTTTTCTAAAATTTTTGGAAGGTTTAAATCCTACAACTAAGGAGGGTGAATTTTTGTTTTTAAGGTAAGAATATTTATTTTCTAAATCTAAGATATCTTTTTTAAGATTATCATATTCTCTATCATTTATAAGAGGATTATTGTGATCATAATAATACTTATTAAATTTGATTAATTTTTGAATTTTTTCTTTATACTCTTTTTCAATTTGCTTTTTTTTCATTTTACTCAAAAAGAGATTTAAACTTTTTTAGTATTTTTTTGTTTTCTTTTTTTATATCTTTAAATCTATCTTTTTTTTTTATTTTATAGTTTTTATCAAACAAACTATAAGTATTTTGATACCATTCAGATGAACCATAGTTATATCCAAGAAGTTGTGCATACTTTTCTGCTTCCTCAATAAGACCTATTGTGTAATGAACTTCGACTAGTCTATGTAATGCTTCAGCTGTATAAATAGTTGTATCGTAATCATCTATTACGGTTCTAAAACGATTTATCGCAGACACCCATTTTTTTTTATTAAAATAATACCTTCCAACATACATTTCTTTAGAAGCCAATATGTCGTTAACCAAACTTAACTTAAATTCTGAGTCAATAGCATACTCAGTATTAGGATATTCTTTTAAAACAAAAACAAATTTTTTTTTTGCTTCCTTAATGGACTGTAAATCTTTCTTTTCATCTACTATTTGTTCAAAATAACAAATCCCCATAAGATAATGAACATATGCAGTATCTTTATATTTTGGATAAACCTTAAGAAATCTTTGCAACTCAGCGATAGCATCATAGTAGTAATCTTGAGAATAATAGGCGTATGCAGCCATCAAAGCTGATTTTGGCGCCCAATCAGATTGGGGAAATAAAGTTTCAGCCTCATTAAACTTTTTAGCAGCATATAAAACATCACCACCTTCAAGCGCATCTTTACCATCATTATATGCTTCTAAAACTTGGAGATCTAAACTTTTTTCTTTAATTGCAGAATCTTTAATATCATTCTTAGAGCAAGACATAAAAAGCAATAGAAATAATAATAAAAAAGAAGCTCTAATATATAACATTAAACTTTTATATAATTTAAAGCACTAATTTAAAAGAATAATATGATTAAGCTATAGATCTCAATAATCTTTTGTTTATTAGTGAATGTGGGAGATTTCTCTCTTGAATTTCAATTATTGAAAAATTATCTTTGTCTTCAAATACTTTTTTCAAAAGCTGATTGGTCATATAGTGACCACCTTGGGAACAAATTACACTACCTATTATTCTATAACCTGAGGTATATAAGTCTCCCACACAGTCGAGTATTTTATGATTTACAAATTCCAATGAATTTCTTAACCCTTCCTTATTCATAATTTCATCATCTTTTACTACAATTGCATTATCTAAACTACCACCTTTTGCTAGGCCATTTTTTTTAATTTTTTCTATATCCTCGAATAGACAAAAAGTTCTTGAATCAAAAACACTGGATAAATCGTCCTCGTAAATATTTACTTTATTTCTTTGATTTCCGATAACAGGATTTTGATATTTCAATTCAAAATCAATGTCTAAACTTAGTTTTGATGGTTCAATTGAAATAAATTTTTTACCCTCCTCAAAAACTATTTTCTTATTTATTTTTATAATTTTAATTGGAGCTTCACTTTTCTTGAGTCCTGACATTGAGATTTTTTTTATAAATTCTTTTGCTGAACCATCCAAAATTGGAATTTCCTCACTATCAATCTCTATCAAGGCATTGTCTACACCTAAGCCAAACAAAGCACCCATTAGATGCTCAATTGTAGAGACTTTTACTCCATATTCATTAGAAACTGTCGTGTTAAGAATTGTATTATCAACGTTAGAAAAATTTGGAAAAATTATATTGTTTTTATTTAAGTCAGTTCTTTTAAAAATAATGCCAGAATTAGGGTCAGATGGTTTCAAGCAGATATTTGAGATTTTTCCACTATGTAAACCTATTCCTCTAAAGTTTACGGGATTTTTAATAGTTTTTTGATTTAATAAAGACACTCAAAAGGTTTATAACCATGCTGAGAGTATTCAAAAACAAGAAATATTACTATAAAATACAATCAACTAAATAAATCAAAGAATTTTTCGAAAAAACCCTTATTTTTTTGTGTTTTATTTACTAATTTAACCTCATTCTTGTTATACCCATCAATAATTTTACTTGCCATCTCTACGAAAGGTATATCCGTACTATTTGAAAACTTATAGACATAGCCCGCATTTAATATTTGATTTATTGAAATATGGTATTTCTTTAGTTTTTTTTCAATCTTTTTAATTATTTCTTTAGAAAGGCATATAAAACTAATATCTAAAGAAAGATTTTTACACTGTTGATTAATTGGTGGATCCAAGAAATTATTTCCGTCTATAAAATAATTGTCAATTAAAATATGAATAATTCTCATATTTTTTATCGTTTTCTCACACTGATATTTTGCATCTTTAATTAAGTAGTTAAGTATATCAGTATTAATTTTTTTGTTGTAATCATTTTTTTTGACAGAAATCTGTAAATTAAAAAAATCTCTTGAATCTATGATTATATTTACAGACTTAATAAAACTACCTAAAATTTTTTCAACCTTAAGAATATTTTCATTCAAAAATAAATCTAACTTTTCAAAATTTAAATCAATTGAATTTTTTTCAAAAGGTATCTCCTCCTGAAAAATCAAATCTGAGTCAGTTTTATGATTTATAGATAATGTAATTTTTTTTGCACTTAGGATTATAAAAACTTGAAAATTAGTTTTATTCTTCATGCGTAATAACTTGGTCATTTTGGCGAAGATCTAAAACATTAATCTTTTTAAATTCCTTATTATTTAATAGAATCGCGGATAGATTTAACGAGTCTTTTAAATTTTCTTTTGGTAGTTTAATGGTTATATCTAAATTTGTTTTTATATCCCATCTTCCCGATTTAAAGAAATATAGATTTTTTATTTCAGATAGATTAAAATTAGAATCTTCAACAGATTGTAAGAGATTAAAAAAGGACTCTTTATTATATCCTCCAAAAATAATCGGTAGATTATCTTTTATTTCAATTGATTTAATTAACTTGCCGTTTGAACCTAATAGAAATGTTTCTCCATTATTGAATATATTTGCTAAGAATTTCGTTTTTTTTATTCTTATCTCTAATGATGAAGGATATCTCTTTGATATCGTATAATTTTCAATTATTTTATTTGTATCTAAGACTTCTGTAATATCAATTCTATTTAAAAAAAAAATATTCTTAGTTTCAATAAATTTAAGTTTCTCTAACAAAAATTGCTGTTCGCTTTCCGCTAATCCTATAATTTTAATCTCATCAATATTTTTAATTTTAATTTCTGAGAAGTATCTATTGTTAAAAGTAGTTAAAAAAATTATTAAAAAAAAATAAAAAAATATTTTTCTACTTGTTGTTAATTGCATCTTTTAAAATTAATTCAATTAATTTAATGAAACTGATTTTTTTAAATGCAGCTATTTCTGGAACCAAAGAAAGTTTTGTCATACCTGGTTGAGTATTTATTTCTAAGAGGTAAAAATTATTTTTAAAAAACTTAAAGTCAGCTCTAGTTACACCACTGCATCTTAAAAGTTTATGGGCTTTTAAGGCAATATTCATTAATTGATAATATTTATTTTTAGCTAAATTGACCGGAATAATATGTTTAGTTTTTGCTTTTGAATTATATTTGGCTTGATAGTCGTAAAACTTTCTTTTTGGCACTAATTCTATTGCCCCGAGTTTTTTTGATCCAATTATAGCTGCTTGAATCTCTCGACCAGGAATAAATTGTTCAACTATAACTCTTCTATATTCTCTTAGTAAATTTAATTTTCTTGAGATGTTTGACTTGTCGCATATAAATACATTCACACTTGATCCCTCATTTAAAGGTTTAATAACAACTGGAAATTTTATTTTCTTTTCAATTTTTTTGTTTAAGTCTTTTTGGGATAAATCAAAGGAATAACAAAAATATTTAGGGGTCAGTATCTGATTTTTTATAAAAATTTTTTTTGAAATGTCTTTATCCATAGCTAATGCAGATGAAATTACACCTGAATGAGTGTAAGGAATTTTGGTACTTTCTAATATCGTCTGTATATAACCATCTTCTCCAAACTGACCATGTAATGCATTAAAAATAATATTTGGTTTAAAGGAATTGATTATTCTGAATAGTTGATAATTTGGTTCTGTAATCTTAACTTTATAACCATTTTTTTTTAATTCCTTTGCGACTTGTCTTCCAGTATCAAGACTTATTATTCTCTCTTTTGAAATACCACCAGAAATTATCAATATTTTTTTTTTCAATTTATTCCAAAATTTTAATTTCTTTTTCTAAACTAATTCCAGTTTTTTTTAAAACTTTTTCAGAAACAAAATCTATTAGTTTTTTCATATCCTGAAATTTAGCATTACCCTTGTTTACAAAAAAATTACAATGTTTTTTTGAGATACATGCATCACCAAAACTCTGATTCAAAGGTACTGACTCTTTGATAAGTTGCCAAACTTTTTTGCTACTTTGTGAGATTGGATTTTTAAATGTGCTTCCACTTGTTTTAATCTTCGTGGGTTGACTTTTTTCTTTTTTTAATTTTAATTCGTTGGTTACAATCTCAATTTTATTTCTTTCTGATTTAGTTCCCTTAAAAGAAGCACTTAGAAAAATGTAATCTTCCGGTATATTATTTTTTCTATAATCAAATTTAATTTCTTTAGCAGGTATAGATATTACTCTGCCTAATTTATCTATTGCTTGAACAGAAATTAATATATCTTTAAACTCTTTACCAAAACAGCCAGCATTCATTGATATACCACCACCAATTGTACCCGGTATACATGACAAAAACTCAAACCCACTCAAATGATTTTCAAGAGCAAAATTTGATAAGTTTTTGTCTAAGGCAGCACTGCCTGCAATTATGATGTCGTCACTATGCAGCGTAATTTGACTAAAATTTTTACCTAGTTTGATTACTACTCCATCAAATAAATTATCAGTGATTAAAATATTTGACCCAGCACCAAGAATAAAAATTCTTTCTTGATTGTTAAGAATTTTAAGAAAGTTTAAAAGTTGATCTAAATGATTTGCTTTAAAGAAAACTTTAGACTTACCACCTATATTAAACCAATTCTTTTTTTTAAGATCATACTCAAAAAAAATATTTTCATCAAAATTAATAAGTAATTTTTTTATTTGATCTATTTTCATTTAATCATCTCTGGTAGTTTTTTCATCCAATTTGAAATAGTTCCAGCACCCATTCCTATTACAATTTTTTTTCCATAAATATTTTTTTTTATAAATTTTGATAATTGAGGATTGTCTTTTACTAAAAATAATTTAACCTTTGAATTTTTTATAATTTCTCTTGCAAATTCATAATAATTGAAGCCTAATTTTATTTTTTCTCCAGCTGTATATACTGGAAGCAAAATGACAATGTCTGCCTTACGAAAGCAAAGTGAAAATTCTTTTCTAAGATCCTTCAATCTTGAAATTCTATGTGGTTGAAAAATGCAGACCTTTTCATAACTTTTATAAACTTTGTCTACTCCATCTAAAACCATCCGAATTTCAGTTGGATGATGAGCATAATCATCATAAAAATTTATATTTCTGAAAGTAAAAATTTTATTAAATCTTCTTTGAACTCCCTTAAATTTAAATAAACCATCTTTCGTATCTTTTACACTAATACCAACAGTCAAAGCTACTGCTGCAGCTGCTACTGAGTTTCTCACATTATGAATTCCAAGAAGTGGTATTTTGATACCTCTTATTATTTGTTTTTTTTTATTGGGCAAATTTACTATCAAGTCAAACTGAGTTATTTCCTTTTTTTGTAATATATTTTTAATCAAAAAATTAGATTTTAAATTTTTTCCATAAGTATAAAAGTTTTTATTTTTTATTGACTTAATAATTTCTTTGTTAATCTTATCATCAATACAAATAAAAGATTTTCCAAAAGAGGGAACTTTCTCAATAAATTCATTAAAAGATTTTTTTAATTCATCTATTCTTTTATAAAAATCCATATGTTCTCTATCTATATTAGTAATAATTGCGTAAGTAGGTGGAATATGAACAAAGCTACCATCTGACTCATCAGCTTCTAATATTGACCAATCACTTTTACCTAATTTGGCAGAATTTTTTAAAGAATTAATAACTCCACCATTGATTATTGTTGGATCTAATCTTGTTTTTTGAAAAATTGATGCAACAAGTGAAGTTGTAGTCGTTTTTCCATGAGAACCAACAACCACAATATTTTTCATTAATGAGACAATGTGAGCTAACATTCTTCCTCTTTTAATTATTGGTAAATTTTTTCTTTTCGCTTCAAGTAGTTCTGGATTGTTTTTTTTGATAGCTGATGAAATTACTACAATTGTTGCGTTTCTAATATGATTTTTTTTATGACCAATGAATATTTTTATTTTCTCTTTTTTTAATCTTTCTATATTTTTGTTTAATGTAATATCACTTCCCTGAACGTTGAATTCTTTTCTTTTCATAATGAGAGATAGTCCGCTCATTCCTATCCCACCTATTCCAATAAAATGAATTACCTCATTTTTCGCAAGTTCAATTTTCATCTAAATTTTTTATTATTTTTTGATTAACATTTATCCAAGTATTTTGATAATTCAAATTACTTAAATTTTCTTTTTTTTTATTCAAATTTGATCTATTTTGCATTATTTCATCAATTAATTTTTCTATTTTTTCCTCAAAAAGGTTTTGCTCTAAAATCCAACAGCAATTATTTTTTGCATAAAAATTTGCATTTTCAAACTGATGGTTGTCTTTAGAGCTCGGTAATGGAACTGCGATAAAGGGCACATTAAGAATTGATAATTCAGCTAAAGTTGTTGCTCCTGCTCTAGTTATACAAATATCTGTTTCAGAAATTTTTTTAATGAAATTTTTGTCAAAATTAAAAATTTCATTTTCGATATTATTTTTAGAATAAAATTTTTTTAGTGAAGAAATATTATTTAATTGGGTTTGCTGAACAACTTTAATAGAAAATTTTTTAGAAATATTAAGAATTGATTTCTTTAAATTTTTATCAAAGACACTTGCTCCTTGACTCCCCCCAACAATCAACAAACAAAGTTTTTCATTATCAGATTTTCGTATTTTCTTTTTATAGAATTCATCTCTTACAAGAGGATATATAACCACCATTTTATTTTTAAATTTTTCAGGAAAATTTTTTATTTGGTCTGTGTAGCAAAAAATTTTTACACACGAGCTTAGAAAAAATTTATTAGCCCTTCCTAGAACGAAATTAGGCTCAAGTAGATAAATTTTTAAATTCAGACATTTTCCTGCTAAAATTAGAGGTAATGACATATAACCACCAGTTGAAATTAATTCATGTATTTTTTCTTTCTTTAAAAAAAAGAGGGATTTTAAGAATAAAAATAAAATCTTAAAAAAATTAAAAGGTAGTAAAAATAAACTTAACTTTGGAGTATTTATCAGTAAGATTTTATGAATTTCTTTGTCAAGATACTTATACCCTCTTTTATCTGTTGAAATGATTATATCTTTTTTTTTTAATAGATGATTATGTAGAATTGTTGCTGGAATTACATGGCCTCCTGAACCACCTGTTGAAATTAAAATTCTCTTTTTCATTTTAATCTATTTTTCTTTTTGTCAAATTAAGAATTATTCCTGAAAAGATTGACATCCCTACAATAGACGAGCCCCCATAACTTATGAAGGGAAGAGTCATCCCAGTTGTTGGAAATAATCGTATGTTTACTCCAACATGTATTATTACTTGCATCAAAATTAATGTTACGCAACCTACTAAAACTAATTTTGACCTATCATCATTTTCAAAGTTTACTTTTTTAAAAACTGCATGAATAAAAATTAAAAACAAAAATAAAATTAAAATTATGGCAATAATTCCAAATTCTTCAGATATGACTGAAATAATATAGTCTGTATGTGCTTCAGGCACTCTATTCTTTAAAGTTCCCTCACCAATTCCTTTCCCGAAAAATCCACCACTAACAATCGATTCTATTGCTTTGTCAGATTGAAAATTATGTGTTCCGGTATCAGGATCAAAAAAAGATAAAATTCTACTTTTAATGTAGCTGAATTTTGAAACAAATAATATCAAGTAAGAAAATAATAGAATTAAAATGAAAAATAAACTCATTAAAAAAACAAAACTTATTCCAGAAATAAAAATTAATACTAACCACGAAAAAAGTATCAATAACGTTTGGCCAATATCAGGTTGTAAAACTAATAAGAATACGATGCTTAAAGTTACTAAAAAGGAAACCGAATATTTTATATAAACACTAGTATATCTTTGGCTGCTTAAAATAATACTTAAGAATACAATCAAAAAAGGTTTAACTAATTCAATTGGCTGAAATCTTGGTAACAAATATAGATCAATCCATCTTTTAGAACCTTTGACCTCAACACCAATTAAAGGAACTAGTAGTAAAAGTAATATCGATGCTGAAAAAAAAATAATAGAGATTTTAAAAAGATACTCTCGATCCATAGATGAAAAAATAAAAATAGAAAATGCTCCAATACATAAAAAAATTAGATGCTTAAAAAAAAAGAGGTAATCGTTAGTATTTAGTTTATCAGATGCAATCAACGAAGTAGATACGAGTGAAAAAAATAAACCTACTAAAAATAACAAAATTACTAATGCTAGTATAAATTTATCAATGTTTTTCCACCATTTATAATACAGTTTTTGAAAAGAAACTATCTTATCCATTTAAGTGCTTTTTAATAAGTTTATTAAAATAATGTCCTCTGTCCTCAAAATCTTTGAAAGTGTCAAATGAGGCAGCGGAAGGACTAAAAATTATATTTTTTTTCAAAAAATTTTCTTTGTTAATTATTGTAAATATTTTTTTTAAAGCATTACTTAAATTATCAAAATTACTGTAATTGATTTTGCCTCTTAGTTGGTTATTAAAAAACTTTTTATTTTTTCCATATATGAATGCTTTAATATTAGAGTAATATTTTTTATCTAAATTGAATTTATCACCTCGTTTAGGTATTCCACCCAGTAACCAATAAATATTTAATTTTTTTTTTAAAACAGGTATTGATGATGCAAAGGTTGTAGATTTAGAGTCATTAATTATTGTTAAAAATGAATCTTTATAAATTGTTTGTTGACGATATTTAAGTCCCTTAAATCTTTTCAAGGTTTTAATAACTATATTTTTTTTTAATTTTAATTTGTTTGAAATCGCCATTATAAAAGATAGATTTTCTTTATTTGCATCATTTAAAAAATATTCATTTTCTATATTTTTTTGAATATTTTCTGCTGATTGAGTATCAACCTCTAATATTTTTCTTTTTATTTTTTGTTTTTTCAGCTCTTTAGTTGTTAGTAGATCTTTTTTATTAATAAAGCCTAAAGAATTTTTAAAGTTACTATTTAGAATTTTAAATTTAGCTCTTACATAATTGTTTACCGTTTTATGTCTTTCTAAATGGTCTGGTGATATGTTTAGAAGCGCAGCATATTTTGATTGAAAAATTTGACTGTATTCAAGCTGATAGGATGAAGCTTCTACAACAAAAATTGTTTTAGATTTTATTTTTTTCGCTGATAAGATTGGATTACCTATGTTTCCAACTAATCTAACGTCATATCTATGGTTTAACAGTATTTCATATAAGATCTGACAGGTTGTAGATTTTCCATTCGTACCTGTAACAGAAATACAATTATTTTTATAAAAGGAATAAAAAATATCTAAGTCAGTATAAATTTTTTTTGAATTTTTTTTTAAGAATTTAGATAATTTGCATTTATTTATATCTATACCTGGGCTAATTATGATGCAGTCAAATTTTTTTTTTAAAATAAATTCATAGCTTATTGAATTTTTAAAATTTCTTTTTAAATCATCATATAAAAAAACTTCACTTTTGTTTTTTAAAAATTTAAAAGTAGATAGTCCACTCTTACCTAAACCATAAATTAATATTTTTTTATTTAAAAAAATACTCAAATTAATCTCCTTTATCTTAATTTGAGTGTTGCCAAACCAATCATTGCCAGAATAATTGAAATAATCCAAAATCTAATAACAACTGTTGATTCTGGCCATCCTTTTTTTTCAAAATGATGATGGATTGGTGCCATCTTAAAAATTCTTTTACCAGTAAGTTTAAAAGATATTACCTGAACCATTACTGATATTGCTTCCAAAACAAAAAGGCCACCGGTTATCGCTAATACAATCTCATGCTTTGTAATTATTCCTACAGCGCCTAAAGACCCACCAAGAGATAATGATCCTGTATCCCCCATAAAAATTTTTGCCGGTGGAGCATTAAACCACAAAAAACCCAGACACGAACCAATGATTGCTCCGCAAAAAATTGAAATTTCACCTGTGCCCTCTATATAAGGTATTTGTAAGTAGTCAGAAAATACTATATTTCCAGTCACATAACTTATAAAGGCAAAACATGCGGCCACTAATATCACTGGCACTGTTGCCAAACCATCAAGTCCATCTGTTAGATTAACAGCATTTGAGGATCCAATTATAACAAAAACTGAAAAAGGAATAAAAAACCATCCGAGATTTACTATAAGGTTTTTGAAAAATGGAAAATATAAATTGGTTATATCTTGGTAATCAACATAATAAACAAATAGAGTTACTCCAATTAAAGCTAATAAAATTTGTAAAATTATTTTTAATTTAAAGGAAATTCCAGACGAATTACTATATTTGATTTTTTTAAAGTCATCAAAAGCTCCAAGTAATCCAAATGAAACAGCAATATATATGCAAAACAAAATATTTAAATTTGATAGATCTGCCCAGAGTAATACTGAAATTAATAAACCTAATAAGATGATTACTCCACCCATTGTTGGTGTTCCAATTTTTTTTACAATATGATCCTCTGGACCATCATTTCTAATAGGATTAAAAATTTTTTGAGTAGAGAAAAATTTAATAAATGGACCTCCAATAATTAAAACAATTACTAAGGATGTAAAAACGGATAAACCAGTTCTAAACGTGAGATATTTAAAAACATTTAAGAAACCATATGTGTCAACAAAGTTTAATAAAAATTGATAAAGCATTATTTAATCCTTTTAATGTCTCTTATTATCTTATTGAAACCTGTTGCATTTGAGGCCTTTACCATAAGACTATCATTATTATTTAAGTCGTTCCTAATCAAATCAATAATTTGGGATTTATTATATAAAACTCGACCCTTTTTGGAGTCTGTGAGTTTTTCAAACATATGTTTCATGTAGTGACCTTTTATAAAAACTTTATCAATCTTAGTTTTGTTTATTATGGCTGCAAGTGATTCATGTAGTTTTTTTGAATGATTTCCGAGTTCCAACATGTCACCGAGTAAAAGATACTTTTTGTTTTTTTTTGTATTAATTTTATCATAGTTTAAGATAGCAGATTTTAGTGACAAAGGATTTGAATTGTAACTTTCATCAACTAGATTTATATTTTTTTTAAGAATCTTAATTTTAGATATATCCCCTCTGCCTTGAGGCACTTTAAATTTGAAAAAAATATTTTTATCTAATTGAAAAATATTCTTATAAATACTCATTACAGCTAATGAAGCCAAAATATTATAGATATTATTTTGAAAATTATTTGAAACAAAAAAGTATTTTTTTGCACCATTAATTTTGACCCGAAGCTGAAAATAATTTTTTTTTTTTTTGATATCTAAAAATCTTATATTTGATTGTTTATTCTTTATCCCAAAAGAGACTAATTTAAGATTGTTTTGAATGACTATTTTTTTATGGAAAGAAAAAAAATTATCATCAGCATTCAATATTATATAACCACCCGGGATAGTGTTTTGAATGATTTCAGATTTTGCAAAGGCAATATGTTTAATACTTTTGAAATTTTTTATATGAGCAAAATTAATATTAGTTATAACACTAACATCTGGTCGAATTATTTTGGATAGGTAATCTATTTCACCTTTTTTATCCATCCCAACTTCTAAAATACCAAAATCATCATTTTCATTTAAGTTTAGTAAACTTAGAGGAACTCCATATTTATTGTTATAAGATTTTGGCGAAATGCTCACTTTAGAAATTTTTCTTAAAGAGTCTCCTAACATTTCTTTAAGTGTTGTTTTTCCACAACTTCCAGTTATTGCTATTATTTTCGAGTTTATATTTGATCTAAAAATTTTAGCAGCTTCTGTTAAAAATTTTAATGTATCTTTTACTTTTATTTGTTTGTTAAGATCAAATTTCCTTTGAACTCTATTTAATACTACAGCTGAAGCTTTATTTTCAAAAGCTTGTTTTACGAATTTGTTCCCATCATTTTTTTTTCCTTTAATCGCGAAAAAAATATCATTTTTCTTTACTTCTTGAGAGTTAATCCTTGCAAATTTAAAAGGTGATGTTGATTTTAATCTATGATTACCTGATAATTCTCTTAAAATATTAAATTTTAAATTATTAGATAAGTCTAAATTTTTCTTTTTTATCGAATTTAAAATAAACTGTTTATCTGAAAAATGAATTTTTTGATCACCAAAATCTTGAGTTTTTTCATGCCCCTTTCCAGCAATAAGTAAAATTTCGCCTGAATTTAGATTTTTAATTGCTACAGATATCGCTTTAGACCTATCAGGTATTTCAAGAATATTTCTGCTCTTAATGCCCCTTTTTATATCTTTACGGATTTTTTTTGGATTTTCATATCTTGGATTATCGTCTGTTAAATAGATTTTATCGGAGTAATCAGATGCAATTTTACCCATTTTAAATCTTTTTTTTTGATCTCTATTACCACCACATCCAAATAGTAAAGAAATTTTTTTATTTTTAAATTGTTCTTTTAAATTTAGTATACAAGTTTTTAAAGCTTCTGGTGTGTGAGCATAATCTAAAATTATTTTTGAATTATTTTTGATTTTACCAATCTTTTCAAATCTTCCCTCAACTGGTCTAATTTTTGGAATAATTTCAAAAATTCTATCAAGACTCAAATTACTTTTTTTCGCTGCAATGATTGCCATCAATAAATTATTTAATTGAATTTTACCAATTAGATTCAGTTTTATAATTTTGATTGAATTTTTAAGCTGAATTTTTATAATTTGTGTCTCATCTTGATAATAATGAGATAGAATTTTAAATGAACTTTTGCTGTTTATTTTATGGAGTTTTAGACTTTGATTTGCTGAAATTTTTTTGATTTTATTGAATTGTGGTATTTTTTCGTCAGTAATTACATGCCCTTTTTTTTTGATTAAATTCTTAAACAAATAAAGTTTTGCTTTTAAATAAGCATTTAAGTTTTTGTGATAATCTAAATGATCCTGGGAAAAATTAGTAAATATTCCTATATCAAATAATAAACCATCAAGTCTATTCTGCTCAAGACCATGACTCGAGGCCTCCATAATAACATTATCAATACCATTTTTTTTTAGATTATCTAGAATTTTTCCCAAATAAATTGGATCAATTGTAGTGTTGGGTAAATCGAAGTTTATACCACCTGACTTAACACCTAACGTCCCAATAGATGCAACTTTTTTGTTATTTAATTTTAATATTTGATAGAAAAAATTGGAAACAGAGGATTTTCCATTTGTTCCAGTAACTGCTATCAAATTTTTTGGACGATTTTTATAAATTTTAAATGAAACTTCTGCTAATAATTTGCGAACATTATCCGTATAAATAATTAAGATTCCTTTGTATTTTTTTTTGATTTTCTTATCAGTGACAATAATCCTGCAACCTCTCTTAATCGCAGTAGGTATAAATTTATTACCGTCAAAATTACTTCCTTTAATTGCAAAAAAAATATTATTTCTTTTCACCTTTGAACTGTTAAAAGCAACACCAGAAAAAAAAGTTCTCAAATTTTTTTTGTCACTTGGGATATAATCTTTAAGAAGCATATACTATTTAACTTCACTATATTTTGTGGCTAAAATGGGCCCAATTTTTTCTACAATATGACCTGCTGCTTCAACACTATTCCAGCCCGCCGTATTTCTTGGACTTCCTTTTAGTTTGAAATTTGATCCATCTCTGTAATTGTAAATATAATCCTCATTTATTTTAGGGGCATCTAACATAACTGCTAAAATAAACTTTGGTTTTGTAATCGGAAAAACTGAAATAAAAGTATTAATTTTTTCTTTTGAATAAATCCCTTTTAAGCTTTTATTTGCAGTTCCTGTTTTGCCACCAATTTCGTATCCGTTGATATCAGCCAAGTTGGCTGTACCCTCTTTAGTAGATACAATTTTTCTTAAAATTGGTAAGATTTTAATTGAAATATCTTTATCTAAAATTCTTTTATTTTTTTTTTTTTTATTTATTTTTACTAAGGTTGGTTTCACATCGTATCCTCCGTTTACAATAATTGAATATGCTTTAACAATTTGAAGTAATGTGGTTGTAATACCATGGCCAAAGGACGCGGTAGCTAATGGACATTTTCCCCATTTAAAATTTAGGGGCTTTCCAACTTCTTCAATATCGAAATCAATTTTTTTTAATATTCCAAGTTTTGATAAAAATAATTTAAATTTTTCTTGTCCAACTTTTTGACCAATTCTGACTGAACCTATATTTCCAGATCTTATTAAAATTTGTTCAGCAGTAAGATCTGATGGAATTTTATTATCATACTCTCTGATAGGGAAACCAGCACAAGTCAAAGATTTTGGTAAATTAGCAAATTTAGTTTCTGGCTCAATGATTCTTCCATTAAATGCAGCAGCTAAAGTAAATGTTTTAAATACTGAGCCGAATTCATAAACCCCTTTTGTCGCTCGATTAATATAATTTATATCGGAAATTTTTTTTCTCTTGTTTGGATTAAAATCTGGCAAAGATACTAAAGATAAAATTTCACCATTATTCACATTCATTAAAATTGCAGCACTTCCTTTTGTTTCAAAAACTTTGTTGAATTTAATTAATTCGTTTCTTACTAGATATTGAATATCTTTATCTAAACTTAGTATAAATGGTTCCTTTGAAGATTTGAGTTTATCATCATAAGACTTTTCCAAACCAGAAATACCACTGTTGTTATCATCTATTTGACCAATAATATGACTAAACAAATTTTTTTCAGGATAAATTCTTATTAATCTGTCTTCAGGTTGGATCGATTTGTCTCCAAGTTTCATTATTTTATCGTAATTTTCTTGCGATATTTTTTTTTCAAAATAAAAAAAATTTTTTTTTTCAATTTTCTCTCGAATTTGATCATAATCTTTATTCGGAAATATATATTTTAAGTTTAAAGTTAATTTCTCTTTATCAATAACTTTTTTTGAACTAATTCCGATATCAATAGAATTTACAGTTTTTACTAAATATTTTCCATTTCTATCAACTATGTCTGCTCTGTAAAGTTTTTGAGATGGAATTTGTAAATTTGAATTTATAATTATATTATTCTCCCTTGAACCTAAATGAATTAAATGAATAGAAAAAATTACTGAAATGATAAAAAAAATAAAAAATATAAAACTTACTCTATTAAATGAAATATCTAAATTTGATTTACTTTTTTCATAAGAAAAATCATTTTTTTGATCTTCTAGAATAATGTCTGACTCAATTTTTTTCATTAATTTCAAAAAAATTAAAGTTACTAATTAATATACCGTTTGAATTCTTATTTAATCTTTTAATTTTACTCATATCTTTTTGAAATAAGTCTTTTTCAAAAAATTGTGATTGATATTCAAGTAATTTTTCTGTCGAGCTAAGATATTCAAATTCTAATTTTGTATCACCTAGTTCTTTTTTGAGGTCTCTCAAACTTTCGTTAATTAAAAATATTTCATCCTCAATTTTTTTACTTGAGTTTTTGATAAACGCAGTAAAAAATACCAGTGAAAACACAAAGATAATTATTACAATTTTTTTCATAATTCATTGCCAATGTTTTCTATATCAATAAAAAATTTAAATTTTTCAAAAATATCACTATCAAAATTGAAAAAATTTTTTTTTTTAATAACAAACCTTAATTTTGCTGATCTGGATGGTATATTCTCATTTAGTTCTTGTTTACTTGGAATTATAGGCTTTCTCTCAGTCATATATAATAGTGGCTCTGATTGTGTAATTTTAGGTTGATACCTTGAAATACTTTTATTTTCTGAAAGACTTCTAAAAAAATATTTTACGATTTTATCTTCCAATGAATGAAAGGTAACAACAGCTAGCACGCCATCTTTTTTTAAAATTTTTGTAGCATTAATCAAACCATTAATTAATTCGCTAATTTCTCTATTAACAAAAATTCTAATTGATTGGAAAACTTTTGTTGACTTATGAATTTTAGAATTATTTCTTTTTTTTACAGAATCAATGATATTAACTAAATCACCTGTTTTAATTTCATATTTTACTCGCTCTTTGACAATTTTATTTGCAATTTTTTTTGAATCTTTTTCATCACCAAAATATTTAAAAATTTTTTGTAAATCATTAAATGAAAGTTTATTAATTACCTCTTTTGCTGAAAAATCGTTAAGACCTAGTTTCATGTTGAGTTGGCCTTTAGAAGTGAAAGATAATCCTTTTGTATGATCTTTCATTTGATTTAGAGAGTAACCTAAATCAAAAAATACTCCTTTTATATTTTCATTTTTCAGCTTAAGATTTGTTAGCTGACTAAATTTCATATTCTTGAAAAGAAATCTATCTGCAGAATTTTTCTTAATTTGATCTGCAATTTTCTTACTTTCAATATCTCTATCGATAGCAATTACTTTAGTATTTGAAAATTTTAATATTTCCTTCGTGTATCCACCTTGACCAAAAGTACAATCAATAAATGTGCCACCATATTGAGGGGAAATAATGCTAATAATTTCTTTTAGCAGTACCGGATAATGCTTAGATTTATCCGATACTATGGTGGCTTCCATTTATTTTCTTGAAGACCATTAATTTTTTTGTCTTCTTAAAAATGCGGGAATTTCAAGATCATCGTCATCATTATCCTCGTCCAAAGAACTCGACAGATCATTACTGTTTGAATTATAATCGCTAGAACTAAATAAATCTGGCTCATTTGTATCGACTCCAAATTCTCTCAAGTCATTAGAGTTAACTTCAGTTTCCCCATAAGATTCTAAGGTTTCTTTTGAAAAGGACATTTCATCTTTTTCAGACTTGTTGTCTTCAACTTCATTCATCTCTTGATTTTTTAAAAGCTCCTCAAGATATTGATTATTCATATCGTTTACTGATTGATTGCTAGTTTGATTTTGTAAATCGTTGGTCACTATCTCATTCTCAAGTTTCAAAGCATTTGCACCATGAGAAACTGGATTTGTGTTATTTCCATTAAATACAAAAGATTGCGTTAAACCATTGGCTGCAAAATCAGAATACCCTGGATTTCTATTTTGTATTCTGTGCACCATATTAATCACAGATTTAGTTTCGGGTTGTTGACCATCTAAAGAGGTTGCAACAATTGAAACTCTCATTTTTCCATCAAGTTCTGGATCTGTAATAGCTCCTATTATCAACTCAGCCTCTGGGTCAACCTCAGCTCTTACTTTATTAACTGCTTCATCTACTTCAAAAAGCTTAAGGTCTTTGCCTCCAGTAATATTTACTAATAAGCCTTTTGCACCTTTCAAGGTATAATCATCAATTAAAGGATTGCTAATCGCCATTTCTGCAGCTTTCATGGCTCTACCTTCGCCTTCGGCTTCACCTGTTCCCATCATAGCTTTACCCATCGAAGCCATTACAGACTCAACATCGGCAAAATCAAGATTTATTAATCCTGGTCTAACCATTAAATCTGTAATACTTTGAACCCCGTGCATTAAAACATTATTCGATAAATTAAATGACTCCTCGAATGTTGTCTGCTCATTAGCAATTTTAAATAAATTTTGATTTGGAATTACTATAATAGTATCCACATGTCTTCGAAGTTCCTCTAATCCTTGTTGAGCCCTTCTCATTCTTGAAGGTCCTTCATATAAAAAAGGTAGTGTTACTACTCCCACTGTTAAAATGTTAAGTTCTTTTGCGGCCCTTGCAATAACGTGAGCTGCACCAGTTCCTGTACCACCACCCATGCCAGCGGCGATGAAAACCATATTTGCACCCTGTAAAATATTTACTATATCATTAAGAGATTCGTCTGCAGCAGCCTGACCGATATCAAGTTTTGCACCAGCTCCTAGGCCCTTAGTCAAATTTAAACCTATTTGGACTTTTGATTTTGCTTTACTATGTTTTAAATCTTGTGCATCAGTATTAACAGCAATGAACTCAACGCCTTGCATTCCATTATCAATCATTTCATTAATTGCATTTCCACCTGCACCACCAATACCCATTACTAAAAGCCTTGGTTGTAACTCTTTTATCTCTGGTACTTTAAAGTTAATCGTCATTTAATCCCCCTCTGTTTTTATTTGTTAAATTGACTCTCCCATTTAAGACTTGAACGATTTGAATTTGCTTTTTTTCTAGCACTTGCCCTAAATTTTTCAAAAATTGTTGGTTCCCAAATTTGAAAGGTTTTTCCCTGACCAACAAAAATCATACTATTTTTTATTTTTGCGTGTTTTAATAATTTTGGAGTTAGTGAAATTCTGCCTTCACTATCAAATTGTAAATTTGTACTTTCAGACAAAATTGATGTAGCAAAAAAATCTCGTTTTTCCTCGAACGGATTTAATGAGTCTATTGTATTGGAAATTTTTTCTATTCTATCTTGAGGCCATGCTTCTATAGATTGGTTATTGAAAGATGGATAACAAATCACACCATTGTAACCTAAATTAGATAAATATGATCTAAAACTTGCAGGCACCGACACCCTTCCTTTTTTGTCTAATTTGTTTTCGTAAGTTGATAAAAACATAAACCATAAAATCCTTTATTCCCTTTAATATGGGAATATATGGGATATTATGGGTTTTTTATATAAGTGTCAACACCTTGGTTATTGCGGATAAAATAAAAAATTTGAAAAGAACAGTCAAAACGTGAACATTTATGTCTATTAAATTATTTTAGAATAAAGCCAGATGAACTATAAGCCGGGTTCTGTCGTTTAAATTTATCATTTGTCTAGGCTTAAAATCACTTTTAAGCTCAAGCAACTAACCCTGATGACTAGCCAAGGATGGCTTTTAGTTTTTCAACAATGTCATCTCTACTTAGTCTTGCTCCCAGTGGGGTTTTCCAGCGTTCATTGTTACCAATAGAACCGGTGTGCTCTTACCACACCTTTTCACCCTTGCCATGTTATGGCGGTTTATTTTCTGTGGCACTATCCCTAGGGTCGCCCCTGCCAGGAATTACCTGGCACTGTATCCTTGTAGAGTCCGGACTTTCCTCTTTAAAAAATTAAAGCGATAAATCGTTCATCTGGCTTAAACAATCTATAATTTAATTGTAAAATTTCAAGCTTAATATCTAATGAGAACATAGGTTTTTGCTTATTAAAAGACATTCTTTATCAATCTTTCCATCAACTAAATCTTGTCTAAATCTTCTTTGAAAAGCCTTTACTAAAAATTTATCATTTTTATAAGATTGGGACGCTTTTAATTTATTATATCCAATTTTATACAGATTTTGAATAAATTTAGTTTTATCTACTTTTGATGAAATTTTAATTTTTCTAAATTTTTTAATTTTTTTTTGATCTAAATTATGCCACCAGGCTAAATTTTTTTTTGATAACTTTCTCCATGGAAACTTTTCCCCAGGGTCTTTTTTTCGATAAGGGGATACATCTGAATGACCAAGGATACACTCTTTTTTTATTTGGTACTTTTTAATTAAATTTTTCAATAATTTTTCAAGCGAATTAATTTGTTTTCTAGAAAAATTTCTATAACCAATTTTATGTCCTGGATTAGTAATTTCAATTCCAATTGAATTTTTGTTTAATGATTTATAATTTTTCCAGCTTGACAATCCAGCATGCCAAGCTTCATAGAGATCTGGGACTAAAGTTATTATTTCACCGTTTTTTTTTATAAAATAATGAGAACTTACTTTAAACTTTGGGTTTTGTAATCTTTTGATAGCAGAAAATTCATTTTTCATACCTGTATAATGAAGAACAACAAACTTTATTCTTTTTTTGGATCTCTTTGGTAAGCCAAAATTTAGAGAATAATCATAAGTCTGATTCATTATTAAAAAAATATTAGTATAATTTTAGGCTATTTATAAACATTTTATGGACATTTTTTATTATTAAATGTTAATTTACAATCATTACCAATAATATAAAATATATCAAATATGATAAAAAAATTATCAGTAATTTTTATTTCAATTTTTTTATTAGCATTTAATGCGAATGCTGGATCAGACGGTGAGTTAAAATTAGATAAAAAACCAAAAAAGGTAAAAGATTGTTTTGAAAATTTAAATAGAGCAACTTTTGCTTTTAATCAAAAATTAGATAAAGCTATAATAAAACCACTTGCTGAAAGTTATAGAGACTTACCAGATCCTATTCAAAAAGGTACACATAACTTTGTAAAAAATCTATCAAGTTTAGTTACGATACCTAATAATGTTTTGCAAGGTGATATTAAATTAGCAATAATAAATACCGCTAGACTTGCAGTAAATACTACTGTTGGTATTTTTGGCACAATTGATGTCGCAAATAAAATGGGTTTTCCAAAATATGAAAGAGAAGATTACGGTCAAACTTTAGGTGCTTGGGGTGTTGGACCCGGGTGTTATGTAGTCCTTCCGATATTAGGACCTTCGACAATTAGAGATACAACAGGTTCGTTCATGAATGTGCTTGGAGGAGATCCTTACTACAATGCATCAGTGCACGGTAATAATGAATATCTAAATGAAACTTTTTACATGGCAACAAAAGCAGTTGAGGGTATCGATTTTAGATCAAACAATATCGAGTCGCTTGATAATCTTGAGATAAATTCTATAGATTTCTATGCCTCAGTAAAAAGTTTATATTTACAAAATAGAGAAAATAAAATTAATAACATTAGAAAAGGTAACATAGAAATTTTCTATAAAAATGAAGAGGATTGGGAAGAAATAGACAATAATTAATACCAAATATTATCAAAATATAGATGAAAAAATTTTTAATAATCTTATTATTCTTGAATATTAACTTTTTCAATGTTTTTGCAATTGAACCTGATATATTTGTTCAATCAACTGTAAATAGAGCCTCACAAATATTAGCTAAAAATATTTCACAAGATGAAAAAATTAATGAACTAAAAATCATTGCTAAAGAAACAGTAGATATAAAAGGTGTGGGATTTTATTCACTTGGATCAGCCAGAAAAAGTTTAAATAATGATCAAAAAAAAGAGTATTTATCTTTATTTGAGAGTTATTTTTTAAAAAGTTTCTCAAGCAGGTTATCTGAGTACACAAATCCAGAAATTGATGTTTTATCAAAAGAAGTTTTAAGTGAAAATTATACTATAGTAAATAGTGTTTTAAAAGGAACAACTGAAAGACCAGAGGTAAAAATTGACTGGAGGGTATATACAAAAAATCCAGGAAGTCCTTTAATTAGGGATCTTATAATTGAAGGCCTAAGCTTAGCAAGAACACAAAAAGAGGAATTTGCATCAATACTAAATTCTAATAACAATGATATTAATGCTTTGTTTAAAACATTAGAGGAATTTACAAAAAAATAAAAATATCCTCAGTTTACCATGGTCTCAAAAAGTATTTTATCGTTGTTAATATTTTTTTTGTTCTTGGGAAGTATATTTGCTTTTAGATTTAAGATTAGAAATTACTTTTTAAACTTTTTTTTAAATTCAATTTTAATATCAATTTTTCTTAGTTGGATTTTGATCTCTCTCATTATAATTTTTAATTTCAAGATAAATATTTTTCTATTATCTTTCTTTCTTGTTATTGTTTTTTTATTTTATAATAGAAACATCAGCTTAAAAACTCATTTAGGTGATAAAAGAGAAATTTACTTTTTTTTGTATTCAATATTACTAATAATAATAATTTCTTTAAATTACGTAAAAAGCCATTACAGTTTTACATTCAATATGCATGATGCTTTGGCCTGGTGGAATCAATTTGCTATAAACATTTTTGAAAAAAATTATAAAGGTAATATAGGGTATCCAATCTTATTTCCAGGATTGTGGAGTTTAATATATATTTCTCAGGGGAATGCAGATTTTTGGCTTTTTTCAAAAATATCTTTGTTAATATCTCCAATAATTTTACTTACTATAATCGCTAATTTCTATTATTTAAAAAAATTTACTTTAAGTATCTATGGTTTATTAATATTCATAATATTTTATTTATTTGATCCATTAAAATCCTATACTTTAAGTGGATACATGGATGTGCCATTATCAATTTTTACTTTCTCAAGTCTTCTTTTAATGACTTATTATATCTTAGAAAAAAAATTATCAGATTATAAATTAAGAATATTTCAAATTGCCTTGATTACAGGATTAGCAATGATTATTAAACAGGCTGGTATATTTTTATTGATAGTTTTTGGTTATTTTTTATTTTTTTTAAATAAGAAAAAATTAAGCAAAATCGATTGCTTGAATATTTTTATTGTTATATTTACGCCTTTTTTATTTTACCTAATTAACGATTTTCAATTTATTAACTTTGAATTATTAAAAAGTTTGAAATCTCAAAGTAATCAAAGTTTGGAGGTAGCAAATTTTAAGAACTATTTTTTACAAAATTTTCTTCACATTACAAAAGTTTATAATCCTATTTTATTTATATTCTTGTTATATTGTTCAATTTCAACTTTCTTCAAGACAAAAAAAGATAAAATTGACCGTTTTTGTATTTTTAATTTTTTAATATTTTGTTTTTTATTAATATTCTATTCTGTGTGTTGCTCATATGACTATAGGGGAATAATAGTTTCCTCACCTTTTTTATTTATAAGTTCTTATCAAAGAATTAATTTTATATTTTTAAAAACTATAACTTACAAAAAAAATTCTATTTTAGATTACTCAAATTTCAAAAACCTATTTCTGATATTTTTTGTAGTAATAAACCTAATTTTAATATTTTTGCCTAAGAACGTAGACAATTTACTGACCTTTTTCAATGATGAGAAGAAGAAACAGATAGTTAATTATGAGCAAAGTAAAAGAATATATAATTCCCTTTATAAAAGTGAATGTGGAATTTTGATATCTAACGAGTCCCTATTAAATTATAATCCTCATATAATATTATTAGAAAACAGATTTAATTTTGTAAATGATATCAATTTAGATAAAATCAAAAATTTACCAAAATGTGATGACTCCCATTTTATCTGGTTTGCTTATTGGACACCCAGGAATAATCAAGAATGGAACAAAATGATAGACTATCTTCAGAGCAATAATTTTAAAACCATAGATGATCTAGAATTAATTTATAAAAGTGAATGAGTAAAAATTTTGCTAATTTTTCAATATATTTACTTAAAATATGGTGGGCCCGCCAGGACTCGAACCTGGGACCAATACATTATGAGTGTACTGCTCTAACCAACTGAGCTACAGGCCCAAAAAATCATTAAGATCGATATACTATGTTTAAATGATATATACTAGTAAATTATTAATATTTATTATGTCTATAGAAAAAAAATTTTTATTTAATATAAAAATTTTATTAATATCGTTGTTGTTATTGCTTATATATTCTTTTGATTACAGCTTGGGATGGGGCATGAATTTGATGTTTCCAAAAATTTATTTTTTTACTTACGGGGTTGGAAATCAAGGATGGAATCTTCTTATCTGGAGTGAAAATGGTGTAGTAGAAACATTACAAATCATAATTCTTTTTATAACTTTATTAATATTAATTAATTTATACTTAAATAAAAAATTAAAATCTAAATTGATTAACGTATTTTTGCTTATTGAGATCATTGGAATTACATATATCTTTTTTGAGGAGATAAGCTGGGGTCAACATTTTATTAAGTTTAAAACTCCAGAATTATTTTTGGATAAAAGTAGTTTTTTATTTAATAAACAGGAGGAATTTAATTTACATAATACCTCAAACTTATTTAATGAATTGCCAAGATCCCTGATTTTAATTTGGTGTTCACTTTCAATACTTTTATATAGATCTATTAATGCCTTAAAAATTAGTAATTTTGCAATTATTATTGAACCAAATAAAAATCTATTGATTTTAAGTTATATAATTTTAGTATTATCAGTTCCAGATTTAATAGTTAATAAATTGGAATTAATTGATAATTCTAAATTATTTATATTTAATAATAATAATTTTGAAAGATATAACCTTTATCAACTTTTCTTATCAGTAATCACACTTAATTTTGTAAGATTTTCTGAGCTTCAGGAACTGTTGTTCTATTACTATTTTTTTTGGCATACTGTTTTTTTTAAAGACAAACTAGAAAATATATAATATTAGAATTACTAACTGAAGGATTCATCGGGATTCAAATTCAAGGTTAAGATATTATAATACACTGCTCTAAGCAACTGAGCTATACGCCTATTTGAATTATATGGGGCTACATCTTTTTAAAATTTATGCTATTTAAAAATTTATTATAGCTAATATTTTTTTTATCTCTTAACGATATTAAAGGGTTTCTAACGGGCCATTTTATTTTTAAATCTCTATCCTTCCATAAGATTCCAGTTTCATATTTCTTATTTCTATAATTTGAATTTCTATAATGTAAAATTGTATTATGTGTTAGACTACAAAATCCGTGAGCAAATCCTTCTGGTATATATAAAGAAATATTGTCATTTGATGAGATATTAATGGTGAAATGTTTACCAAAAGTTTTAGAATTTTTTCTACAATCTAAAACAACATCAAATATTCTACCAGATATAACACTAATTATTTTAGCTTGTGGTTTTTTGTGTTGCAGGTGGAGACCTCTAATCACATTTTTTTTTGATACTGAAAAATAATCAAAAATAAATTTTTTTTTAAATTTCTTTTGCTCAAATAATTCTCTTAAGAATCCTCTATTATCATAATATGTTGGACGTTTAATAATTAACAATCCATCAAATTTCGTTTTGATAACTTTCACAAATTTATAAATTTTTTAAATGTGTTGCAAATATAGTCTAATTCACTTTTTTTCATTCCTTGATGGCATCCAATTAATATTCCATTTTTCATAACATTATCAGCTTCTAAATCACACATAGGATGTTTTTTATACACTCTGTTTTTCATTACAGGCTGCCTTAATATATTTCCAGTAAATATTGTTCTTGTCTGAATATTATTTTTTTCAAAGAAAATTTGCATATCTCTTCTATTAAAAAATTTATTTTTTTTAATAACTAGTGGAAAAGCTAACCATGGAGTTCTTACTCCGTTATATTGCTCAGGTAATTCAAAGTATTCTGAATAATTTGAGAAGAATTTTTTTAAAAAGTCGAAATTTCTATTTCTTAAACCAATATTATTTTTTAACTTTTTGATTTGTTCCAAAGCAAAAGCTGCAGAAATTTCAGAGGGTAAAAAGTTATAACCTAAATCTGAAAATATATATTTTGCATCATAATCTATCCCTGTGACTTTTATATTAAATCTCTTCTCTATTTTTTCAGACTCGTTAAATGTTGCTGAAGATCTGCCCCAACCTCTCAATAATTTAGCTCTCTGATATAAATCAAAGTCATTAAAGCAAACTATTCCTCCTGTACCTGCACCACTTATAATGTGTGATGCGTAAAAACTATTTGTTACAACATTAGAGTATATACCCGTATTTTTGTTGTTAATTTTATATCCAATAGTGTCCGCCGAGTCCTCAATAATTTTTAAATCATACTTTTTGGCAATATTAGAAATTTTTTTCCAATTTGCGATGTTTCCTAAAAGATTTGGAATCATTATTGCAACGGTTTTTTTATTTATACATTTTTCTATATGCGATGGATCAGCTTGAAATTTATTTTTTTCAACCCCGATAAAATGTGGAATTAATCCCAATTGATATATTGGGGCTATAGTAGTTGAAAATGTCAGGTTTGGGGTAATAATCTCCGAACCTTTTTTGAAATCAAAAGACGATAATCCAAGTAAATTTGCTGAGGAACCAGAGTTAACCATAAGTCCATATTTTTTTCCAAACAATTTACTCACAGTCTTTTCAAGTTTTTTTACATTTTTTCCATCTACTAATGAAAGACCCTCATTTTTTAAAACTTTGGTAACTGCATTAATCTCCTTAGAGTCATAGACCGCTTTTCCATAATAAATTTTTTTCATAACGTTTTGATAATTAATTTTTTATATAATTTATAATATCTCTTACATAACTATTTCTAGGTTTCCAACCTTTTAATTTGTCATAGGGATAAATTTTATCTTTGATTACACGATTAGAAAGCCATTTTACTTTTAATTTTTTTTGATTTTTTTTATTGAAAGTCTTAACTAAGTCAAAGATTTTTATATAAGCTCTATTTGTAAGCAAGAATTTTTTTGGTGTGATGCTCTTTTTAAGGATAATTTCTATTGCATTAATTATATCAGCGACATTAAGTAAATTAATATGAAGATTTTTTGATACTATTGGAGTAGTTTTATTTTTAAGGAAATTCATCTTGAGAGTAAAGATAATTTTTTTTCTATAATCATAATTGCCAAAAGTATCCAAAACCATTAATTCATAAAATTTAACCTTTCTAAATTTTTTTTTGTAATAACTTATAATTGTACTAAAACTTTTTTTGTAAGCAGCATATAAATTTTCTACATTATCTTTTTTAGCGTTACTATCTTCCCATACTGTTGAAAAATTTATAAATTTTTTAGCTCCTAGGTTTTTTAAATTTTCCAAAATTATATTTCCAAATAATACGTTTGAGATACAAAATTTATTGATATCTGAAAATTCATGATTTTTAACGTAATGTGTTGCACAGTGTATAACAGTATCAACCCTAAGCTTCTTAAGCTTAATGTTAAGTGAATCATAGTTTTTAAATTTTATTACTTTAATATTTTTTTTTTTTAGAAATTCCTTTTTGGACTTTTTTCTTACAACAATATAAAACTTATATTTTTCTGAAAAACTATTGATAATATTTAAACCAATAAAACCAGAGGATCCTGTTAATAAAATTTTATGCACTTATTTTAAGAATTTTTTTTAAATAATTTGAATAACTACAGTTTCCATAAAATTTTATCTGATTTTGAATATGGCTTTTTTTAATCCATTTATTGTGTAATGCAATTTCCTCTAAACATGCGATTTTTACTCCTTGTCTATTCTCAATTGCATGAACAAATAAAAGTGTCTTAAAATAATCTTCTATGGATCCTGTATCAAGCCATGCTCCACCTCGACCAATATAGTCTGCAGATAATTTGTTTTTTTTTTTATAAATATTTAAAAGATCAATTATTTCTATTTCACCTCTTTTTGAGGGCTTTAATGTTTTTGAATATTTAACAACATTGTTATCAAAAAAATAAAGCCCTGTTACTGCAAGATTTGAAATATTTTTTTTTGGTTTTTCAGCAATTTTTAAAATTTTATTATTTTTATTTACTTTAGCAACACCAAACAATTCGGGGTTTGACACCTTATGCAAAAGAACTTTTGCCCCTGACTTTAATTTTGTACAGTTATTTAAATTTTTAGATAACCCTTGGCCATAAAAAAAATTATCTCCCAAAATCATTGCAACATTTTTTTTTCCAATAAATTTTTCACCCAAAATAAATGCATCTGGCAATCCTTTTGGTTTAATTTGTTCTAGATAGGTAATTCTTATTCCAAGATTTTTTCCGTCTTGTAATAATTTTTTATATTGACCAATCTGTCCTTTATTTACAATTATTAAAATATCTCTAATTTTTGATAACATTAATATTGAAAGAGGGTAAAAAATAAGTGGTTTATCATAAATTGGTAACAACTGTTTATTAACAGCTTTTGTGAGAGGACTCATCCTTGTGCCAGCTCCACCTGCAAGTATTATTCCTTTACTAATCATATTTTCCCAATCTTCGCACAATATCTTCTTTTGCTAAGGATTTGTAGTAAGTTTTATTATTTTTATACCATTCAAAAGTATATTTTATTCCTGTTTTAAAATTTATTTTTGGACGAAATTTTAATTTATTTCTAATTTTTTTACTATCTAGCGCATATCTAAGATCATGACCCGGTCTATCTTTCACAAAAGAAATTTTTACTTTATCGCCAAGTTTAATTAGTTTTTTTGAAACATTTAAAATATTCTTACAAACTTCAAGATTAGAAAGATTTTTATTTGAACCTATATTATAAAATTCTCCAATTTTACCTTTTTTAAAAACTCTATACAAAGCTTCACAATGATCTTTAACGTATAGCCACTCTCTAGAGTTGGTGCCCTTTCCATAAATTGGTAAACTTTTATTATTTAAAATATTATAAATTAATTTTGGTATCAATTTTTCTGGATGTTGCTTTGGCCCATAATTGTTTGAACAATTAGTTACAATTGCAGGAATTTTATAAGTTCGTATATATGATGAAACTAAATGATCTGAGGCAGCCTTACTTGCGGCATATGGTGAGCTAGGATTATAGGGATAATTTTCAGATGATCTACCTTTTAAAATATCACCAAAAACCTCATCTGTTGATATATGAATTAATTTTGATTTATATCTTTTTGAAAATAGCTTAAAATTTTCTAATAAATTGTATACACCTACAATATTACTTTGAATAAAACTTTTTGGATCATCAATGGATCTATCAACATGAGATTCGGCAGCAAGATTAAAAATACATTTTGGTTTATAATTAAATAAAATATCTTTAATTTTTTTTTTATTACTAATATCACATTTTATAAATCTGTAATTTTTTAAGGAATTAAAACTTTTAACATTATAAAAATTTGAGGAGTATGTCACTTTATCAATATTGATTACAAAATATTTTTTGTGTAATAATAGCTCAATTAAATTGCTTCCAATAAATCCCAAGCCACCTGTAACGATTATTTTTTCTGTCATTGTTATTTTTTTAATTAAATAAGATATTGAGAATAATCTTTTTTTTCAATAATATCTTTTTTATTTACCTTATTTTTAATTTCATCGAGGTTGAGCTTATTAATTCCAGGATAGAGTAAACTGATTGGAAAATTATACTTTAGTTTGAATCGAGCCCAGTCTTCAGCTAAAGTAATTTGTCTTCTAATTAGTTTCTTTTTTTTTTCTACTTCTGGAAGATAATCAAAATTAATGTTTCTATGATGAAAACAAAAAGCTCCTTTTGATAAAATACATTTAAAATCAAGTGCTTTAGCACGAACACCAAAATCAGTATCTCCAAAATAATCTTTAAAATTATTGCAATCAAAATATCCAATTTTTTGCAATAATTTTCTATTAACTAAAAAGCTATCTCCAACAAGATAATCTTCTTCAATAAAGTTATTTTTTTCTTTTGAAAATATTTCTTTAGAAATTTCATTAGGATGCATATTAGTTTTATCTTTAAGATCAATATTATGTGTGGATTTGTTGTTATCTACGAAGTTTGATACACCTCTTACATAACCAATATTTTCTTCAAGGTTTGAAACATTAATTAATTCTTCAATAAAATAGGGATTAATATACATATCATTAGATACAAAGATAGTTTTTTCACTGGTAGAGTTAGATAGAACACAATTTACACTTTGGACGTAACCCAGATTCTTCGTGAAATGAAAAACTTTAACATCTTTAAACTCTTTTTTTTGATTAAAAAAATAATCTTTAATTTTGCCTTTGTCTGGAGAAAAATCATCAATCAATATAACCTCATAAGCACCATCCAATGAATTCTTAATCGCTTGTATACAATTTTTGGTGGACATTAAATTACCGAATGCCGATACCCCAATTGTGATTTTTTCTTTAATGAAATATTTTTTCATTTTTTCCTTTGGTGGGCCGTGTTGGTTACGCTCCAACTACCCCTGCAATGTCAATGCAGTACTCTACTATTGAGCTAACGGCCCAGAAATTAACTTTCCAAGAAACTTTTTAGCTGTTTTGATCTACTAGGGTGTTTTAATTTTCTTAAAGCTTTAGCTTCAATTTGTCTAATACGCTCTCTTGTTACAGAAAATTGCAAACCTACTTCCTCTAAAGTATGATCAGTATTCATTCCAACTCCAAATCTCATTCTTAAAACTCTTTCTTCTCTTGGGGTAAGTGTTGATAGTATTTTTGTAGTTGCCTCTCCTAGATTTGACTTAATTGCTTGTTCTAGTGGTGCAAGTGCTTTTGTATCCTCTATAAAATCTCCTAAACTGCTGTCTTCTTCGTCACCAACTGGTTTTTCAAGTGATACTGGTTCTTTTGAAATTTTGAGTACTTTTCTTACTTTATCTAAAGGCATCCTTAGTTTTTTTGCTAACTCTTCAGGAGTTGCTTCTCTTCCAAATTCACTAAGTATTAGTCTTTGAGTTCTAACTATCTTATTTATAGTTTCAATCATATGAACGGGAATTCTGATTGTTCTAGCTTGGTCAGCAATAGATCTTGTAATTGCTTGCCTAATCCACCAAGTAGCATATGTAGAAAATTTGTAACCTCTTCTGTATTCAAACTTGTCAACAGCTTTCATTAGTCCAATATTGCCCTCTTGAATTAGGTCTAAAAATTGTAAGCCTCGGTTTGTATATTTTTTTGCAATTGAAATTACTAGTCTTAAGTTTGCTTCAACCATTTCTTTCTTAGCAATTCTAGACTCTTTCTCTCCTTTTTGAATTCTACTAACTAATTTTTTATAGTCAGTCACTGACATTCCTAATTTATGGCTTATTTCTACTAATCTATCTCTGATATTTTTAAATTCATTTTTATTTTTAGAAAAAAACTGTTTCCATAAAGTATTAGTGTCCAAAAACTTTTTTAAATTAGGGTTAATCTCATTCCCTATATAAAATTTAATAAATTCGCTTCTAGAAATTTTATGGTCTAAGGCTAACCTTAATAGATTGCCCTCTAAAGAAACTATCTTTTTATTTTCTACATAATGCTTTTGCACTAATTCCTCCAGTACAGATGGAGATAATTGAAGAGATTTAATATTTTCTAATATATCATTTACAATTTTGTCATGTCCTTTTTCTTTAGCGGGTGAAAAAGTCTTAGAATTTAATACACAATCTAATTTTTCTTTTTGATACTTAATTAATTTATTATATTCTCTAGTTAAAGTGCTAACAGTTTTAAGAACTTTTGGCTTAATTTCACTTTCCATTGCAGCAAGAGTAGGATTAAAATCATCATCATCTTCGCTAGACCCTTCCTCTTTTTCTATTTCTCCAGAATTTTTTTGTTTTGCACTAGGGCCCGTTGTTTCATCTTCCATATAATTGGTATCGATATCAATAATTTCTCTGACTAAAATTTCATCTTTTTGCAGTTTTTCATTCCACTCAAAAAATTGTTGAGCTGTTATAGGACTTTGTGATAATGCAATTAACATCACATCCTTTCCAGCCTCAATTCTCTTAGCTATGGCAATCTCACCTTCTCTTGATAATAATTCAACACCCCCCATTTCTCTTAGGTACATTCTTATTGGGTCATCACTTTTCTCAATTGTTTTTCCTTCTTCTTTTGAGGAATTATCTTTTTTTCTTAAAACTTTAAAATCCGATTTTTTTTCTACTAAAGTTACTTTTTCATCAAGAATATGAATAAATGCCTGGGCAAGATTTTCATCTGACAAATTCCTTTTTCCTAGGGATTTGCTTAATTCTTCGTAAGTGATAAATCCTCTATGAGTGCCACGACCCATTAATCTTGCAAATGATTTTGTAATAATTCTTTCCACAGCAATAATTTGAATAGTCTTATATAATGTTAAATTTATAAAAATCCATTAATAAAATATGTAATTTAATTGATATTTTGCTTTTTTTTGAGCTCTTTTAGCTCATTAAATGTCGTCTCACTAAGATCTTTAGAAAACTTCGATTCTAACTCCTGGATTCTAAGTTCTAAATTATAGCTATTCAAATCTCTGTTAATATCATCTAATAATCCAATTATCTCATGTTCATTTTTATTTTTTTGACCAAGAATATATTTAATCGGAGCAAATTTATAAATTTTTTCAATTAACTGTTCATCAATTTCTAAATCTTGGGGATTTAGACTATCAGCTGATTTAAGTTTTGACATGATTTTTGAGAAAATTTGCTTATTAACCTCAGTAAATAAACTTACATTTTCTATTAAGTGAAGGTTGTGTCTCATTAATTCTAAATTATTTATTAAAAGATAAATTAATGAAAACTCTTTAAGCTCTATAGCAGTCAAAGATTTACTTTCGTTAAAATATTTTTTTGTCGACTCGAGAGATTTAACTTTTTTAACAAAATTAAGTTTTTTATCTAAATTTGTGTGTGGTGCTAAATCTGAAATTTTATCTAAAAAATATTCTAATACATATTTTTTGATATATTCATCCTTTATATTATTCGCTATCGACCTAAGTTTTTTATCAAAAATAGCCATAGATGATGGATTATTTTGAGTTTGTTTTTTATAATGGTTAAAAAGAAATTGGTGTATAGGTAATTTACTTTTTTTTACAAAATCTAAAAAATAATCCTTTCCATTCTTGTTCACAAAGGTATCTGGGTCTTCTTTATCTGGTAAAAATAAAAATGAAATTTGTTTCTCTGGTTTTAAATAAGTAATTGAATTTTCAGCAGCTCGTAAAGCCGCTTTATATCCACTTTCATCCCCATCAAAACAAATAATTATATCATCGAAAAATTGATTTAATGTTAAGATTTGTCTATCAGTAAGCGAGGTTCCTAAATTAGCTACTGAATTTTCAATACCGTTTTTTGAAAGTCCAACAACGTCCATATAACCTTCAACAAGAAAAATATGATCTAGTTTATTGGATAATTTTCTAGCATGATCTAAATTATATAAATTTGAACCTTTCTTAAAAAAAAATGTTTCAGGAGAATTGATATATTTAGCAAGGTAATCACTTTTTTCAATAATTCTTCCCCCAAGTGCGATTGGTTGACCAGAAATATTATTTATTGGAAAAATTAAACGACCCTTGAATCTTTCAATATAAATTTTCTTTTTTTCATCATAATAAAATAATCCAGTTCCAATTAAAACTTCTTCATTGAAATCGTTTGTTAATTTTTCAAAATAATTTGGATTTTTATTTATATATCCAATTCTAAATTTTTTAACTTGATCTTTATTAATATTTCTCTCTTTTAAATATTTTCTTGCATTATCATGCGTTTCATTTCTTAATAATTCATCATGATAAAATTCAACATATTGATTGAAAATCAAACAATATTCTCTCCACCTTTTTTCTCTTTCTTCATCTTGTTTTGTAAACATGTAAGGCTGCATACCAGCCATATTTGCAAGATACTTTACGGCTTCACCAAATCTAAGATTTTGTGTTTTCATTAAAAAATCAAAAATATTTCCGTGTTCTGATGTAGCAAAACAATGATAAAATTCTTTTTCGTCGTTAACTGTAAATGAGGGTGTTTTTTCATTTTTAAAAGGTGAAAGACCTACAAATTCTTTTCCTCTTTTTTTTAAACTTACAAATTTTGATATGACTGTTGAAACCTTTAATCTAGTTTTTATTTCATCAAGATATTCTTTTGGATATTTCATTATTATTTATTCAATAGTTCTTTGATAAGAGATCCAGCTTTAGCAAAATCAATTTTATCGGAGTATTCTTTTTTTAGTTCACCCATAACTTTACCCATATCCTTTAATGAAGATGCGCCTAGTTTTGTTATAATATCCTCACATATTTTTTTTGTTTCTTCGTCTCCTAAAACCTTTGGTAAAAAACTTGATATTATTTCATATTCATTTTGCTCAACTTCCAATAAATCAGTTCGATTATTTTTTTTGTAGATTTCAATTGATTCGGCTCTTTGCTTGACCATCTTTTTAAATAACTTTTTAATATCCTCATCGTCTGTCTCTTTTTTATTCGGACCCGATCTGTTTTGAATATCTAAATCTTTAATGGATGATAAAATTAACCTATAAGTTGATATTTTTGTTTTATCTTTAGATTTTAGAGCATTTTTGTATTCAGTTTCGATTGTTTCTTTTAAAGACATAATTTTTTAATCTACTTTAAAGCAAAAAATTCTCAAAAGAAAAATTGTTTTTTTTCAATTTTATAATACATCTCTGTTGCGATAATAATTCAATTATTGTATTAACCTTTAACTTATGAGTTGTAATTGATCAAAAAAGCAAAAAAAACTAACTCAAAAAAAATCTCAGATAAACAAACAGGTATTTTAGTTCTTGAAAATAGACAGGTCTTTAAAGGCATTGGTATAGGCTACCAAGGAACTGCTACTGGAGAAGTTTGCTTTAATACTTCTCTTACAGGTTATCAAGAAATAATTTCTGATCCATCTTATGCTGGACAAATAATCAATTTTACTTTTCCTCATATTGGTAACGTAGGTACCAATAAAGAAGATCATGAGTCAGATAAAATTTGGACAAAAGGTGTTATATTTAATTCAGAAATAACTTCACCTTCAAATTATAGATCTTTTTTACATCTAGATGCTTGGCTCAAAAAAAATAAAATAGTTGGAATTACTGGATTAGACACTAGAAATTTGACTAATTTTATTAGAGATAAAGGTGCGCCAAAAGGCACAATATCAGTCTCAAAAACAGGAAAATTTAACATAAATAAGATCATAAATGTAACTACAAAATGGAGTGGATTAAAAAATTTAGATCTTGCCAAAGAAGTCACCACAAAGAAAAATTATTTATGGAAAGGTTTTAAAACTTGGAAAAAGCAAACTGGATATCAAAAAAATAAACAAAAATCTTTTCACGTTGTTGCTATAGATTATGGAATTAAAAAGAATATTTTAAGATATTTTTCTGACTTTAAATGTAAAGTTACAGTGGTTCCGTGTAATGCTAGTTATGAAAAAATTTCATCTCTAAAACCTGATGGAATATTTCTATCAAATGGTCCTGGAGATCCTGCTGCAACCGGAAAATATGCTATTGGAATAATAAGAAATCTTATTAAAAAAAATTTTCCAATATTTGGAATTTGTCTTGGTCACCAATTACTTGGCTTAGCCTTAGGAGCAAAAACTAAAAAAATGAAACTTGGACATCGAGGAGCCAATCATCCAGTAAAGAACTTTATTAATGATAGTGTTGAAATTACAAGTCAAAACCATGGTTTTGAAATTGTTAGAGAAGGGTTGCCAAGAAGCTTGGAGATTACTCATAAGTCTTTATTTGACGGAGGTATTGAGGGAATTCGATTAAAAAATAAACCTGTGTTTTCTGTGCAATATCATCCTGAGTCCAATCCAGGACCACAGGATAGTGTTTACCTTTTTCAAGAATTTATAAACAACATTAAAAAAAATGCCAAAAAGAAAAGATATTAAAAAAATTTTAGTTGTTGGAGCTGGCCCAATTATTATTGGTCAAGCTTGCGAATTTGATTATTCAGGCACTCAAGCATGTAAGGCGTTGAAAGATGAGGGTTATAAAGTTGTTTTAGTAAATTCAAATCCAGCAACAATAATGACTGACCCAGATGTTGCGGATAAAACTTATATAGAACCTATTACGTTAGAAATACTTGAAAAAATTTTAAGAAAAGAAAAACCTGATGCAATTTTACCAACCATGGGTGGCCAGACTGCATTGAACTTGGCAATGGAAGCAGAAAAAAAGGGAGTTCTTAAAAAATATAAAATAGAACTAATCGGTGCTAATTCAAAAGCAATCTCTAATGCTGAGGATAGGAAAAAATTTAGAAAAAATATGATGGATATTGGTATAGATTTACCAAAATCAAAAGTTGTTAATAAATTTAATCAAGCTGCAAAAGTTTTAAAACAAATTGGTTTACCTGCAATTATTAGACCTGCTTTTACACTTGGTGGTCTTGGAGGTGGAATAGCTAAAACAAAAAAAGACTTTTACAAAATAATTAAAAATGGATTACACGAGTCCCCAGTAAGCCAAGTTCTAGTTGAAGAATGCTTGGAAGGTTGGAAAGAATTTGAAATGGAGGTTGTAAGAGATAAGAAAGATAATTGTATCATTATTTGTTCAATAGAAAATATTGACCCGATGGGAATTCATACAGGTGACTCTGTTACAATTGCACCAGCCTTGACTCTTACTGACAAAGAATATCAAGTAATGAGAAACGCATCTATTGCATGCCTTAGAAAAATTGGTGTTGAAACAGGGGGATCTAATGTTCAATTTGCCATAAATCCAAAAAATGGAAGAATGGTCATTATTGAGATGAACCCAAGAGTATCAAGATCATCTGCTTTAGCATCGAAAGCAACAGGTTTTCCTATAGCAAAAATTGCAGCGAAACTTGCTGTCGGTTACACATTAGATGAATTAAAAAATGAAATAACAAAAGTCACTCCTGCATCTTTTGAACCAACTATTGATTATGTTGTTACAAAAATTCCAAGATTTACTTTTGAAAAATTTTCTACCTCACCTGCAACTTTAGGTACATCAATGAAATCAGTTGGTGAAGCGATGGCGATAGGTCGAAATTTTAAAGAGTCTTTACAAAAGGCACTAGTGTCTCTTGAAACAGGATACTCAGGTTTAGACAGAGTTTTTAATATTAACAAAAAAGAAATAGAAAAAAAACTTAGAGAAAATATCCCTAATAAACTTTTACTTGTGGCAGAGGCTTTTAGAAAAAAAATCAATATAAAAAGAATACACAGTTTGTCAAAGATCGATCCATGGTTTTTAGAACAAATTAAAGAGATCGTTGATAACGAAAATAAACTTAAAAACAAAGGTGTTCCAAGAGACTTCATTGAATTCAATCGTATTAAGTCTATTGGTTTTTCAGATAAAAAGATATCCGAATTAACCAAAATTCCTGAGAATGTCGTAAGAAAAAGAAGAATGGCTTTAAAAGTATTACCTGTTTATAAAAAAGTAGATACTTGTGCTGCAGAATTTAAATCATTTACACCTTATATGTACTCAAGTTATCAAAGAAATTTTTCACTAAACTCCGAGTGTGAAGCAGAGCCAACTCAAAAGAAAAAAATCATTATCTTAGGGGGTGGTCCAAACAGAATTGGTCAGGGAATAGAATTTGATTATTGTTGTTGCCAGGCAAGTTTTGCACTGAAAGATGCAGGTTTTGAAACAATCATGGTCAACTGTAATCCAGAAACTGTATCAACAGATTATGATACAAGTGATCGATTGTATTTTGAACCTCTTAAAGAAGAGTATGTTTTCAATATTATTAAAAAAGAGCAAGAGAAAGGCAACTTGATTGGAGTAATAGCACAATTTGGTGGCCAAACTCCTATAAAGTTAGCTGAATTTTTATATCAAAATAAACTTCCAATATTAGGCACTCAATATACTTCTATTGATCTAGCTGAGGATAGAGATCGATTTAGAAATCTTTTAAATAAATTAAAACTAAAACAAGCAGAAAGTGGAATCGCTAAAACTTATAAACAAGCAATAAAAATTGCTGACAAAATTGGTTTACCTTTAATTGTAAGACCCTCTTATGTTTTAGGTGGAAGAGCCATGGAAATTGTATATGAGAAAAATGATTTAAAAAAGTTTGTTGAAGAAGCCTTCAAAGCTGCAGAAGACAACCCAATATTAATTGATAAATTTATTAATCAAGCAATGGAAGTTGATGTAGATGCATTATCTGATGGTAAAGATGTATTAGTTGCAGGTATCATGCAGCATATTGAAGAGGCTGGAATTCACTCTGGAGACTCAGCATGTAGTCTACCTCCAGTTTCAATCAAACCATATTTAATTAAAGAAATAGAAAATCAAACAAGAAAATTAGCTTTAGCTCTTAAGGTTAAAGGATTTATGAACATCCAATTTGCAATTAAAAAAGATCAGATTTACGTAATTGAAGTAAATCCAAGAGCAAGTAGAACTGTGCCTTTCGTATCAAAAGCAAAAGGTCTACCTCTTGCTAAAATTGCTTCAAGAATTATGGCTGGTGAAAAATTATCTAAATTTAATTTAAAAGATAAATCCAAAGGAATGTATGCTGTTAAAGAAGCTGTATTTCCATTTAATAAATTTCCAAATAGTGACTTACTTTTAGGTCCTGAAATGAAATCAACTGGTGAAGTGATGGGTTTTGATAAAAATTTTGGTATGGCTTTTGCTAAAAGTCAGATTGCCTCTGCTAATTCTTTACCAAAAGACGGCCTTGCTTTTATTTCATTGAAAGATGCACACAAAGATGAAGGGATTAGTTTAGCAAAACAATTGATCAAGCTGAAATTTAAATTATGTGCCACAAAGGGAACTGCTGAATATTTTAGAAAATTTGGTATGAAGTGTAAAAAAATTAATAAAGTAAGTTCAGGTACTCCTCATATTGTTGATGTTTTAGATGCTAAAAAAATTGCTCTAGTAATTAATACTGGTGGCGGTAATAGTGAACATCGAGTTAGTGATGCTATAGCTTTAAGAAGAGCAACCTTAAAAAATAAAGTTCCTTATTGCACAAATATGTCAACAGCTTATGCTTGTTTAGAAGCGATAAAGTCACTAAAAACTAAAAAATTAGAAGTAACAGCTTTGCAAAATATCTAGTTTAAAAAACTTTTCTTAAATTAAAAAAAGCTTGCTCAATATCACTTATATTAAAAGGGTCTTCATTTATTATCTTAAAATCTAGTTCAAAATCATTAATGGTTTTGCTTAAGATATATTCTGATCTTAGATCATCAGATCCTTTAATATTAAATGCATAATTTGTCTCTTTACTAGGTAAATATCCAATAGCTAAATGAATTTTATCAGTATGACCAAATCCAAGTGCCGAGTTGCGTTCATAAATAAAAAACAAACTGAAATTTTCATCATAAATAACATCTATACCTGCTTCAGCATTAATGTTATGTAACGCTCCAGAGTCTAATTTGGTATCAAATTTACTAGTACTATCATTTATGTAGGAATATTTTACGTTAGATGAGCTATTTAGATTAGCCTGGTATTCTAATTTACCATGTTTTTTTATTTTGTATTTTTTGTTATTTAATTCTTCAACTGAAGCAATGGACAATCTTAAATTTCTTGATTGAATACTTTGTTCGTCAAATCTCATTCCAGTTTGTCCACTTTCAGAATAGCTACTCAACAATGTATAACCTAAATCAATTTGACCAACAGGTATTAAAGTAAGCTCATCCTTTTTTATCTCCTCTTTCAATTTTAAAGTTCCATAAATTTGTTTACCGTTTCTATTTCCAGTCAATCTATTTCCATCTAAAACACTTAAGATGTCTGACTTAAGTGCACCAATACCAACTACCGCATCTAAAAATCTATTATCATCTTTTACTGGAGTGGTTGAATAATAAGTTAAATTGTAAGTATCTGTATCTAAATTACTTCCATCGATACCAACTTTAATGTCATTTTGACTAAATCTTAACGCTAGCCCTTTTATTCCTCGATCATCAGTAAACTTGTCAGCACCAATAGTAATGCCATCGGTATAGATTTTTTTCTTAGATGAAATATCTGTTTCTCTAACTTTACCAAAAGCAAAGCTTCCCTCAGCCCAATAAAAAATATCTTCATTTTCATTTTTTTCTTTAGGTGTAGTGGAAACTTGAATAGCCTCAGCGAGAGAGGCTAACATTTCATTAGAGAAATTAAGTTTAATATTTCTAAAGCTTAAATCTTGAAGATCTTTATTTCGTCTAATCCATTTTAAACGATTAAGCGCTGCATCTGTTGAGTGTTCGATTGTTCTATTTGCAATATTAATTTGGGCTTCAGCTACTCCTCTTCTATCTCCTTCTGTAATCTCTGTACATTTTCCAGCAAAAAGGTTGAACGGACAAGGTAAGTGATATTCTATAATCATTGAATGAATATCTCCCTGTTTAAGATGTGAAACATACATTTTTAACCCAGAGGGACTAAAGTCTATACCTTGGGGGTCAGCACCTGTTGAACTAGATGAAAATTGTTTTGCATTTACACCACCATCTAAAGTTGCTGTCGAAATATTAAAACCCTCAGATAAAGTATATTGATTAATCTGATTTTGTCCTGAACCTACCATAAACAATCTCGTACCATTTTGATTGAACGTTATACCCCTAGCTTGCCCTTCAGGAGCAGTTTGAGTTTCTAAATCAGCAGATCTGATAAAATTAGCTCCACCCGAAAGATCAAAACTTTTGTTTAATGAATATTGATGCAAGTGATCATCGCCATCGCCTTTCTCGTTAACAAACATCATTGTACCATCAGGACTAAATGTTAGACCAAATAATGAATCACCAGCAACTTGTGTTGAAACATCAATAAAATTTCCAGTATATGATGCTGATGATATATCGAAATTTGTAGAAAGCGAATATTCATGTACTTTTCTACTTGATCTTCCACCAATAAACATTTTTGATCCATCATTATTAAACTGGACATTCATTGGTTTAGAATCTTGACCAGTAGCGATTGAAAATTCATTGACGAAAACAGCTGTCGATATGTTGTATGGTGTTGATAGAGTATATGAAAATACTTTATTTGAACCGTTATCAATAGTAAACATTTTTGTTCCATCATTATTAAATGAAATATCTCTAGCATGAGT